>JAYPXF010000119.1:0-13439 GCA_038154405.1 Verrucomicrobiales bacterium
CGTCGGTCTTTTCCTTGAGGGCGAGGCCGAGGTTGACGTGGTGGATGAGCCAGCCGCGGATTCGTGCTCTTTCCGTGGGTGGTTTGGCGGTTGGCGTCATGCCGTAGCTCATGAAGATGGGAGGATCGTCGGCGGACACGATTGAGACGGCGGAATGTTTACGAGCGATCTCCTCGGCTTCGTCCTTTGTCTTCGCTCCCCACTTGGCCAAATGAGCTTTCTCCGGATCGGTGATGTTGCCCAAGGGACGGGAGAGGGATTTGACGTCAGTGTCAGGGCCCAACAGAGTGGCGATCTTGTTTTGCCAGAACTCGATGTCGTTCGTGGTCTGACCACCCGAGGTGGCCACGCAGGTCAGGCGCGTGGATTCGCGCTCGATGGGATCCTTGCTGCCGGGTTTGGCCATGTCATCGGTGTAGGCCAGCCACATGCAGATCTGGGCGCCGGCCGACCCGCCGAAGGCCGCGATGCGATTCTTGTCGATATTCCATTCCTTCGCCTTGGAGCGCATGAACTGCAAGGCCCGCCGGGCGTCGTGATGGGGAGTGGGCAGTGGAGTGTCCACGGACATGAACCGGTAATTGATCGCCGCCACGGAGATGCCGGCCTTGAGCAGTTGATCGCGTTCGTTCGCCTTGAGCTTCTCCTTGCTGCCCGCCCGAAAGCCGCCGCCATGAATGTAGATGGCCAAGGGCGTGGGCTTCTCACTGTCGGCAAGCCAGATGTCGAAGACGTTCCGCTCATGCTCGCCGTATTTCACATTCGCATGAGTAGGTGCTTTCCCTCCTTTCGCCTGGGTCGCTCCCGCGTCTGACTTCTGTCTGCCTTGCCGTTTAGCTCGGGCGGTCGCTTGACGGAGCACAGCCTGCTGTTCCTTGATGGACAGGACGCCATCTCCATCTTGATCCGCTTGGGGAAAGCGTTTCAGGATCATCTTGTGCAGGGCCGCTTCCTCCGCCTTGGACAACTTGCCATCGCCATCCTTGTCGGCCTGCGGTTGGAGCTTGAGGATCTGCTTCTCCAACGGATTGCTTACGGCAATGGATGGTGACGTGGTCCACGCCAGCACGAGCGCGGTGATGAGGATCAGGTTCGTTCGTTTCATTTCGTTCAGTCGCTTAGTCTTTCTGACCCCAGATCCAACGGGCTCGGTTGTATCTGTCTTCATTGCTCTTCAACCGATCCTAATCGCCAATACCGTCTTTATCGTTGTCCACCACGCCACTGAGCGGATTCTCAATCACTGCCTGCCAGGCGATTTTTCGGAACAGTTGATCCAGTTCAGAGCTGGGAAAGGTTTGCTGATTTTCCGGAAAATCGATTCTGTTCTCGATCAGTTCAGGAGACTTTTTGTAGAGCGTCGAATAGAAGACATAGCCTTCCAAGCGATCAAACCCGGGACCGAGATGGCCGCGGTGATCTCTCCACACGGAACGTTTCTTGCCGGTGACTGATGTGTGCAGACTTTCGACCCCGGGCAATTGTCCTTTCACCTGGAGTACGGCTGCCTTGGTGACTGCCAGAGATGTCGGAAGGATGTAGATTCTGTCAGGATACTTTTTCCGCATTCCCGTGATGAAGGCCTTGAACGACTCGTGCTTCTCGGCTTCGAGTTTGTTGAGGAGTTCGGGGTATACCCGGATTCATCGTCGGGTGGCGTGCCGCCGTCGAAAGGCCAGAGCCGTATCCAGGCATCGGACAGATAGAACTTCATGTCCGGGTTGTATTTCAGGCAGAAATCCATCCAGCAGGCGTAATACTCGGGTTGATCCTGACTGTAGGGCCCCCACATCATGGCATCCCAACCGGCATTCGCGATCGCCGGCAGCAATTTGGGCTTCGGCTTTTTGTCGAAATCAAAGATGCCGTTTTCCTGCTCCCATTTGTAGCGGGCGCTACCCGTCATGCCGCCGCCGATATGGGTATACAGAGGTTGCGAAAATCCCGCCGCCTCACATATGAGCGGTAGGGTCCGGTAACCGGGAGCCATAAAACTGTGACCGGTCCCGACGACTCTCAAAACGCCGTCTTCCGACTTGGGCAAGTCGGGAAAGTTACCGCCGTACTTTTCCTTCATCTGTTCGGCGGTCAGGTAACAGACCGCATGCTCGGGAAACCTCGCTTCCTTCCAGCCGGGATTCGGAACGAAGGTACCTTTCTTGCCGCTGACTTTTCCGAGGCTGTTTTGCACCGCCTTTCGATAGGCTGCGGCCTCCTCACGGGTGAGTTTGCCATCACCATCGGCATCGGATTCCGGGAACCGCTTTAGCCATGCGGCAAGTTGCTCGGGTGTCCAGCTTGATACCGGTGTCGATGACTTCCGTCCGCCTTGCCGTTTCGCCCTGGCCGTCGCTTGGCGGATCACGACCTGCAGTTCCTTGGTGGACAATACCCCGTCACCATCCGCGTCGGCTCGCGGGTAGCGTTTCAGGATCATCTTGTGCAGGGCCGCTTCCTCCGCCTTGGACAACTTGCCATCGCCATCCCGATCGGCTCTCGGTTGCAGCTTGAGGATTTGTTGCTCCAGCGGATTGCTTGCGGCAATGGATGGCGACGCGGCCCACGCCAGCATCAGCGCGGTGAGGAGGATCAGGGTGGTTCGTTTCATTTGTTTAATCTTGTGAATCACTAAAGGACTGACCGTATGAGATGAGACAATGAACTACGGAATACTCAGAATACGCGGAAAAGGAATGATTGAGGCCTGCCACGTTCATTCGTGTATTCCAGTTATTCCGTAGTTCCTCTTCATCGAGTTTGTAATTGGATTGAGATTCCCTAACCGATCATGCGCTTGAACAAATTGTGCGTGATCTGCTGCACGCGTTTGTCCGGGCCTTGTTGGGCGACCCCGTGCCTTGTGGGGTTCTTATGCCCGGGAGGACTGGACAAGCCATTGGCCCACCAGATCGTGGCTGCATTGAACACCACGTTGCCCTTGGGGCCGTCGTAGAGCGTCGAGGAATAATGCCCCACCGTTCTTCCATTGATCGTGGCGTCTCCTTCCGCGACGACATTCATTCCCGGGAGGTCCATGCCAGGGGCGCCATGCCATTCCCAGCCCAGGAGGCCTTTGATGGAATCCCCCTTCTTCATTCCCGTGCCCTCGAAGAGCCAGTGACCGGGCATCGCACAGGTCCAATCGCCCGCGCCCATGCCGCGCCCGCTGGGTTGTTGATGGTCCAGTCGTCCTCCCATCAACTGAGCGCCATCGGGGCCCATATTGAAATCAAAGCCTTCCTGGTTCTGCATCCGCTTCTTTTGGGCTTCTGGAATTCTTTTAGGCACAGGCAGAAACCAACCTTCCCGCCGCACAGCGCGGTTGGGCGTCCCGTCGCTGGAGGGCATCATGGGCACGACGCAGAGAACGGAGTTGCCTCCAAAGAAAGCCAAGTTCACGCCCGCGTCGCGCGCCTTGCTGACATTGTCGTACATCTCCACGGACCAGTATTCGTCATGCCCCACCGAGATAAAACCTTTGGCGCGTAGCAATCCCTTCGGATCGGCATGGGTATCGATATTGGAAATGTAGGACACGTCGTATCCGTGTTGCTCCATCCAATACGCGAGCGGGAACTCCCAAGGCAGGTACTCGCCGGAACCGCCGGAAGTCTTGTGCTTGTTGACGGGGTGGGTGAACAAGCCGTAGGGACGATTGAAACTCACCGTTCCACTGGGAGCGCCCGTGGTCTTGAAGCCCGGGTGATCGGTATAAATCGAGTAGTCCGCAGGCCAACGGTTGTAGGCGCTCCAGGTCAGTTCGCTGCATTGAAACAGGAAATCGCAGGGGCGGTCGTCGCGCACAATGAAGATGACGTAGCTCTGTATGTTCTCCTTCTCCGCCGTCAGTTTCCCCAGGTAAACGCCGCTCAGCCAATCCTCGGGGATATCAATTTCCACCGACGGTTCCCAATTGCATTCCCGCACATAGTTTTCTCCCACCGGCGGATCTGGCTGCGTCTTCCCCTTGAGTGAGTCGAGACGCTTCATCAGCCGGCCACCTTTTCCTCCGTAGTGTCCGGTGCGATAGATCTCCAACTTGAAATCCGAGACAGGATTCGTGCTCACCATGACGTGCAGTTTTTCACCAGCGCGCACGCTGTTGGCGGAACAGTAGCCTTCAATCCATGGACAGCGTCCGTTCCTGAGGATTCTGTTTATCTTCCCGGGAAGCTGGCGGGTCTTGGTCAACTGCCAATCGCGCGTGCCCGGCTTGGCGTTTTCCTCGCGGATCAGGTCGCGTTTGCCTTTTCCGTACTTGGCAGACTTAGGAGCACCAATGGCGCCGGTGGCCATGCCAAGGCCGGCGACGGCTGCGCCTTTGAGGAGATCGCGACGATCAAAGCCGCTCTTGGATTCGTTCGGTTTATTCATGGCCAGATTAAGATTAAGATTCTTGCGCTACTTCGCTTGTGACAGATAGGCGATGAGGTCGGCGATTTCTTCGGGTTTCAAGAGACCGTCATACACCTGCGGCATCAGGGAGACGTTGGAATACTTGGCCTCGACGATGTCTTTGATGGGAACGGTCTGTTCGCCTCCTTGACCTGGACCGGAGGCAAGAATGAGTTTGTCCACGCCATCCTTGAGCAGCAGGCCAAGCGCCTCGCCTTTCTTCGTGCGGACGTGCACCAGTTCGTAATAGCGGGCAAGGGAAGCGCTGGGATAGACGATGGCTTCCAGAAGATCGCGCTTGCTACGAATGGCGCCGATCCTGGTCAGGTCCGGACCAAGGTGGATTCCCTGCTCACCTTTCTGATGACACTGGAGACACAGAGTCTTGTTGGCATCGAGGAAGAGCTTTTCTCCGCGTCGCGGATTCCCTTTGGGCAGGTACTTCGCCAATTTCCTGAGGCGCGCTTTTTCCTGTGCCTGCTTCTTCGCATTCGATTCCACGGGGTCGGCCAGTTGAATCTCGGGGCGGGAGTACGGAGCCGGATCGCGTCCGGCGATGTCCTCCATGTTTCGAAGCTGTTTCCCCAACGGATGATCGATCGACACCTTTCCAACTTCGCCGATCTCAAACAGCGCGTAGGTGATGGCGTGCTTGAGAAATGGGTCCAGCTTCTTGTTGCCCGCGGCCAAGAGCGGACTCACGGCACGGCGATCACCAATCCGGCCCAAGGCCATGGCCGAGAGCCGGCGAAGTCGCGCGTCGTCCGCAGCAAGAGTGTTGATCAGGGGAATCACCGCGTCCGAGTCGCGCCAGAGTCCCGCACTGTGAATGGCTGCAACGCGAACCTCGGGGCTGCCATTTGCGATTCGTGTCCGAACCGCTTGCCGCGCCCGGGTTCCCGCGATGCGATGCAAAGCCCAGGTTGCGGGCAATTGCGCCTTCGACGCGACCAGATCCTTGATGTTGGTTTCCTTGGCGAGCGCGTCGATGGCGCGACGAACGACAACCGGCCGCTGGTCAGACAAGTAACCGACGGAAGGATTCTTCCAATCGAGTCTAAGACCACGCGGATCTTCCGTGGGGACGGCTTCATTTTGGGAGATGCGATAAATCGCGCCAAGGATCTCCGGCTTGGACGATTTTGAGGTTGGGCAACAGATGTGGTACCAGCTGCCGGTGTCCGCCACGAGCAGACTGCCATCCGCGTCTTCAATCACGTCGGTGGGATGGAAATCGGTTTGATCGCTTTCCAGAAAGGTGTCCGTCTCCAAGGCGTAAGACGAACCATTGCGACTCAACGTGTGCCGCGATATCCGGCGCAGATTGAAGTCGGCACAAAGCAAGGCATTCCTGATCCCCAGAGCATCGCTCCGGGGCATCAGGATTCCTGAGGGCGCGGCAGGTCCCATCTGCGCGAGGATCGGCAGCAGATCCCCGGTGTGAGGATACTGGGCCAGAACCCGGTCGTTGCGCCTGCCGTACATCCCCCCATAAACGGCATGCAAGATGCCGTCCCGCCTCCCAGGCTTGGAAAGATCAAAGAAGGTTCCACTCAGAAAACGTTCGCCCGATTCGCTGAAGGCCAGGCCAACCGGGTTGTTCATTCCACCGGTGATTACGACTTCCATCTCACTGCCATCCGGCTTGGCGCGAAAAATGTGCGCCGCTCGTCCACTATGCCGGTGTCCGTCTCCCTTGAGCAGGCTCTGCTCCTGAAAGCCTCCCTTGGTCCAGTAGAACCAACCGTCCGGTCCCAAGTATGGACCATGCAGATCATTGCCGCAGCCATCGACCGTGCCTCCGTTGAACCAAGAGCTACGTTCATCCGCCACGCGGTCTCCATCCGTGTCGGTGAACTTCCAGATGTGCGGCGGCGCAGTGACGTAGACATCTCCCTGATAGACCAGGATGCCTTCAGGGAACGGGACGTTCTCCGCGAACACTTTCGAATGATCAAACAACCCGTCGCCATTCCGATCGGTCAGGCGCAGAATGCGGTGGCTGGGCTCCTTGACCTGAACCGGAGCTTTTCGACTGTCCCCGGAACTATCTGTCACATAAAGCGCACCCTCCTCATCAAAATATATGTGGATCGGCCGTTGCACCAACGGAGCTGCCGCCACCGGTTTGAGCGTATAGCCCTTGGGTAAGCTGAAGGTGTGCGGCGCGAACGAGAACTGCTCCCGTTCGGCAGCGAGTGCCGACGAACCGGAAGCGCAAAGCAACCCGATGATGATCAGGTTTAGAGCTAACGCGAATAGCGATAAGGAAAGTCGATTTGAGGCTTGGCCGCTTTTCGCCATACTCAACCATACGGACTCGCAAGCTCGTCCCTCCAGTTCGCTGCGGGAGCTTTGGGGCGTTCGTTGGAGGGACGAGCTTGCGAATCCGCCCTTTTTCGAATGTCGTTTGGAACTATTCATGACTCGCGCAGTTGCTAGCCCTTGAGAATGGCCGACAGGTTGAAGTTCACCGTCTGTTCCACGAGAAAATCCACGGCTACGTCAGAGTCTTTCTTATACCAGCGAGCGATACCGGTAATCGTTTGCAGGATGTGCCGCGATGCGATGTCGATGTCCAGATCACGAAGTTTCCCGTCGTCGTTCAACTCCTGCATTGCGGTGCGCAGCAATTCCAAATAGTTTTCAATCCGTCGGAGCACGGTCTTTTGTTGGGCAGGTTCGAGATGCCGTCGTTCTTGAAACAGCAGCGCGAATTCCAGTCCGTGCCCAAACAAACCGCCAACGTGCAAGCGAATGGCTTCCCGCAAACGGGCTTCCGGATCTGACAGGCGTCTTGCCGGCTCGATGACCTCCCGCTCCAGATTCTTCATGGCAAAGAGGAGGATCTGAAAGAGCATGTCCTGTTTGCTTCGAATGTGGTGGTAAAGCCCCGCCTTGGTCATGCCGACGGCTTGGGCAATATCGTTGATGGAAGTTGCCCCATAACCCTTCTCCACCATCAGTTGGGCCGCAATGCGGAAGACTTTAGCGGTGCGACCGTTCTCCGGTGCCCGGCCTTGTTCCAGTTCGCCGAGGTCTTTCATTTCAGCGATGCCGCCTGGTTGCGCTGAATGGGCGCGAAGTATTCGATATAGCCGATCAGCATTTCGTCGACGGTCTGATCGCCCCATCGCACGGTCTTGGTCGGGTCGGGGTTGGCCCGGTTACGGGAACTGTTGTCGAAGACGCCGGTGACCTTCACCGCGCTTCCCGCCGGCAGGATCTTGGGGGTCTTCAACTCGTAGCGCAGTTGCCAGTTGAAATCGTATCGGGGGATGTCGAGGAGCATTTCCGAACGGCCGCCCGGATGCACCAATTCATAGCGAAACGCCGCACCGCGGGTATGCATGTGGGGCATGAAACTCATCGCCGGCAGGGCAAAGGGCACGGACCGGCTGATGCCTTCCCGGTGGGCCGGCGCTCCGGGAGGAATGTTTAGTTTCCGGTCGGCAACGGCGAGCGTGCGGACTTCGTATTTCGAGGGCGTATCGGCGAAATGAAGCCCGAGTTTAAGACGCTCCATCTTCGCGCGGCCGCTCGGAGTGTAGTGAATCTGAAAGTGCACCTTGGCTCCCGCCGGCAGCTTGCGGGCGAAACCGTCGGGATAGCGAACGGCCCCGTTGCCCGGCACGTAGGCGGCCCAGAATCCCTGCGCCTCGCTGATGTCCCGGACCTTCTTGCCCTTGGCGAACACCTGGACAATCACGTGGTGCACGACGTCCCGTTCGGATGGCAGGATTTCATAGGCACTGACCCATTTGTCCTCGGTCAAGGTGGTGGTGACGACGTCCTTCTGGTAGGGCATGAACCCGGTCGCCTTGATCCGGTAGGCCTTGCTGAGCGGGATCACCAGGTCGGGCGTGCCGGTCGTCCATTCCTCGGGGAAGGCAAGTTTCGCCGGTGCATCGGCGGGGTCGCCCAGCGGCTGATCGGAATTCAGCCAGGCCAACAGGTCGGCCTTGTCGCGGGTGGACAACGAATGATCGTTCGCCCAGGGATTGTCCTCACCAGCCTTCGGCTTCGCGGCGAACCACGGCGGCATGGTCCCCTCGGAAACGACGCGACGGATCGTCCTGGCGCGGTCGCTGACCTCATCAAAACCCTCCAGCGAAAACGGCGCGATGCCGTCGTCGTTGTGACAGTGCGCGCAATTGCGCTGCAGAATGCGGGAGACATCCTTGTGGTAGGTGATGGCGCCGGGCGCGGCCTTCGCGTCGCCGCCGAGGTTCAATTCGCAACCGGGCGCCTCGGTTGCCGCAATCTTCGGCGCCTCGCTCTTAAGGAAGGCGGCGACCGCATCGACCAGGTAATGCTCGCGCGCCTCGTCCACACTGTAGTCGACGCCGTACTGATCATCCAAGGCCCCGCGATAGACCAGCGTCCGTTTCGAATCGATCAGGAACACCTCGGTTGTGGTGGTGGCGCCGAGAACCCTGGACAACGACTTTTCGGTGTCATGCACGTAGGTGAACTGCTCGCCCCCCAGTTGCTCACGAATCTGTTCCCCAGATTCGCTCCCGAACGCGTTGACGAGAATCAGCGGAATGTTCTTGGCAGCAAGCGATGATTTCAATTTGGCGAGCGTCGGGAGGAAGCGCTTGCTGACCGGACAGGTTGCACTAGTCATCGCGAACACGATGCCCTGGTGATTCTTTACCTCTGACAAACGATGCGTCTTTCCCTCCATATCCGTGAACTTCACATCCGCCACCATGCGCCCGATGCCGACATCGCCCGGCTTCAGGATCTCCGGACCGCTCGTGATCTTCGTCACCTCCGCCACGCTGACCCGGTTCTGCGACATCGAAAGCGCCTGTTCGCCATGTTCCGCCGCCAAGGTCCGCGTCGCCGCAATCTCGGACTCATCAATCACCCCGTCGGAATTGCGATCGATCCGATCGAACCACTTCTCCATGCCGACCTCCTCACGCGTCAGCCGTCCATCGCCGTCGACATCCGTCTTCTTGATGTAGGCATCCACCCGAGCCAGGAACTTGCCGCCACCGGCCTTCGACTTGGCCGGCCCGCCCGAACGCATCGAATTTCGAAACTCGGCCAAGGTGACATCACCGTCACCATCCCGGTCAAACCGCGCGCGGATCTTTTTGTTGGGCAATTCCCGGGGGGTGACCGTCCCATCGCGGTTCTTGTCCAGGCGGTGGAAATCCGCCTCTTGAATCTGTTTCTGGGCCTGCCGCACTCCGCCATTCTGATACTTTCGGGGACGACTCTGCGCCACAGCCAGCACGGCAACGGCGACAACGACAGCGACAGCGAAAACGATATAAATCTTCATAATTTAGGCGTTATTTCGAAACTCAGTGGCTCGTCGAGGGGGGCGGTAACTTTCAATTCCAGTTTATGGCAGCCGTGGTTGAGCCGGGGACATCGTGCCAACCTAACGATCGTTCGGTAAAATTGGCAAAACGATTCTTCCTGATTGTCTGCATACCAATGGAGTTCCCTCAATTGCTGCCGTTAGCCGCGCGATTTAACGGAGCGTTCGTTCGATTCTTTGTTTGCTCAAAGGTTCGAAAACTCATGAATGTCCAGGAGTGACGCCTCAATCGGGTGGTTGGTTACAGTTCGGGTTCCTCGTCACATGTCATAGCCCTTGGCCAAGCCCGCATCGGCCTAAGGTCTCTCGACTCTCTCCGTACACATTCGCTCTTGGCAATGGACCTGTCACGCCAATGGTCAAGCAGCGGGATATCAGGTTGCACACCTCCTCTGGGGACGAACGAATCCGCTTCGCAGCGATTCAATCTCGTTCCTCATGGCAAACCCCTCTCGATGGTCGTTCACCATACCCATGGCCGGCATAAACGCGTAGGCGGTGGTCGGGCCGAAGAACTTCCAGCCACGCTTCTTCAGATCTTTGCTGAGCGCCTGGGAAGTATTGGTGAGGCTGGGAATGGGATGGTCGCCTCGATTTTTTCCCCGTGACGGATAATGCCCTTGTCCTGAAGCAATCGCGACACGTCCCGATCGTCAAAACCAGGAATCTTGCCGAAGTCAAATCCAGTTAACGCGTTCCTGAAATCCTCACGCTTGCGTAGAATGTTCAGCCATGACAAGCCCGACTGGAATCACTCCAGACAGATCTTCTCGAACAGTCGGAAGTCGTTGGCGACCGGACGTCCCCATTCTTCGTCGTGATACTGCCGATAGTCCTCGGGATCGGTGCACCGCGCCTCGAACAATATCGGGAAGCGCGCCTCCGCATGTTGACGCTCCAGTTCAGTGACTAAGAAAAGGAGATTCGCGCGCATCTCAGCGGCATGCTCCCGCGCAAGCAGTTTGATTTCGATCGCGACGTGGAAAGCATTTCCGTCAATCGCTGGGCGCATGGCTAAACCACCGGCGGACCAGGCGATTCCACCAAAATCGGCCGGCAACCCTTCGGCCGGATCACCATCGCCAACGCGGACTCCGCTCCCGGAGCCGATGCCAAGACCGCGATAGTGATGGCCCACCGGGCCGTGGCCGAATTGGGATGATGGCATTCCCCGGTATTGTGTGGGCACGCATTTCCAAATACGTTCCACACGGTATTCGGGAGTTTTGGCAAGGGCTTGTCCGGCAAACGACTCGTCGCGGTTCGGCTTTCTGGAGATCTCAATTCTTATCAGTCGGGTTCTTTTCCTGATGAGATCCATGCTTCTTGTGACGCAACATGAATTCCAGCGCGAGCGAGTCCGCCTTGTCTCGTAGATCGGCCTTGATGAAGTGCCCCTGTGCCTGAACTTCACAGATGGCAACTTCATCTCCGGCTTCATTGCGGTAGGTGCGTAAGGAGATCTCCTTACCGTGGTTGTTTGTGACCGGTTCTCGAGCGCATTCGAGGAACTTTCGCCAGACCTCAATGCGTTTCGCTGCGGAGTGCATCGTCACCTTGGGGTTGCTAGACCCGTGGAAACTCTTGTCGCGATCCCCGATGACCTGGATGAGCGACACGGGTCCGGTGCTGTCCACGGGGTCATGAGCGCCCGCCGCCATTCCACAACTCATGGGAGCCAAGGCCGCGAAAAGCGATGATTCCCGGGCGAGTCGGTAGCAGAAGAGTCCTCCGCTCGAATGTCCCGTGGCATAGATGGCTTCAGGATCAGCAATACCCCGTAGGATCAAACTTCTGGCGACCGAAGTGACAAAACCCACATCGTCGTGATCAACCACGTGGAAACCATCCATGAAATTCCACTTGGCCAGCGGCCGTGGAGCCTCGGCGCTGACAACCAACAGACCCCGTTTGTCGGCATGTGAACTCCACCGTCTGCTCATGCCGTCGGCCTTGCCTCCGGCACCGTGAAAACAGAACAACAGGGGAAGGCGACGGCGGTCACCAAACCCTTTAGGAGTGGTGACAATAATTCGCCGGGTTTGACCGTCGTGTTTGATGCGAATGTCATTGCTCCCCGCTGCCAGTTTCCCGAGCTCCGCCCCGGATAGGTGAGAGATGAGGCAGCAGAACAGCGAGGCGAAGAGGTAAGGCTTCATGAATGATTCTCCTGCATCCGCGGTTTTGTTCCTCTCTGCCCGCATTCCTTTGCGAACAGCGGTTCTACTTCGATGGAATTGGTTATTCGGCGAGCAGAGCGCTGATGTAGGAGGTGGTTTCAGTCTTGCTGAGTTTTCCATTGCGGTCCTGGTCGGCGCGTTTGAAGCGGTTCTCGATGTGGCCTTCGCCCCCGTTGATGGGGGCGAATTCCTTTTGGTCGAGGGCGCCGTCCTGGTTCCGGTCGCATTGTGCGAACCAAGCTTGGGGAGACTGACGGGAGAGATTCCACCAGACGACTTTTTCCAGGAGGCCGGAGAGTTCGCCGGTGTCGAGCAGGCCGTCCTTGGACTTGTCGACTTTCTCGAAGTGGTCGGGACCGTGTTTGGGGGAGTGGTGGATCCAGCGGCTGATTTCGACGTAACTCAGGCCGCCGTCGCGGTCGTCGTCGGATCGACGCAGGATCTGTTCGACGGTGAGCTTGGTGCGGTCGGGGCCCAGTGATTTCGCCTCGGACAGCGACTGGGTGAGTTTCAAGTACTTGGCGACACCTTTCTTGATCGATGCTTTGGCGTCGTACCCGATGGTGAGTTGGCGGGCGCGTTTTGGCATGCCGACGAAGGAGACCTTGGTCTTTCTCCCGATCTCTATCTGCCGACTATAGCGGCCTTGATGCAGAACGGTGACGGATTTGCCATTCGCCGCGACGGCGGTGACGCGACCGACCACGATCGGGCTGTCGGGTCCGCTGCTGTTGCCCTTCTTGGCGGCATGGGAGGCGTAAGGAATGGCCAAGAGGGCGAAGAGGAGTGAAAGCGTTTTCATTTCGGATCAGGAGAACATTTCGAGAATGGGTTTCGCCTTGTTGCCGCCGATCTTGAAGGGGCGGCCGGATGAGGTGACGGCTTCCTTGTCGATGGGCAGGCCGGCGGCCCAGCCGATGGTGGCGTGGAAGTCGCCGACGGTGACGGGCTGCTCGGCTTCGGCTCCCGCCGCGTCGCTGCCGCCGTAGACGAAGCCGCGTTTGACGCCGGCTCCGGCGAGGCCAACGGTGAAGCAGAGTGGATAGTGGCCGCGACCGTCGCCTTCGTATTTCGGTTTGCGACCGAACTCGGTGGCCAACACGACGAGGGTGGTGTCGAGGAGGCCGCGTTCCTTCAGGTCCGCGATGAGGGCGGCATAGGCGTGGTCAAAGGGAGGGCAGATGTCGTCCATTTCGCCCTTCAGATCCTTGTGCATGTCCCAGCCGTCACTGGTCACTTCGACGAAGCGGATGCCGGTTTCGACCAGGCGACGGGCGAGCAGGCAGCCTTGGCCGAAACGACTGTCGCCGTAGCGCTCCCGGGTCTGCTTGTCTTCCTTGCTGAGATCGAAGGCATCCAGATCCTTGCTGCGCAGCATGCGCATCGTTTGGTCGTAGAAATCGCGGTAAGCCGAGACGTTGCTGTCCTGAAACTTCTCAAGGAAACCGGCGCTGAGCTGGCTGGCCAGGTCGAGGTTCCTCTTCAGTTCAACCGGGCGGGATTTTGATTTGATGTTCTCGAGT
>JAYPXF010000119.1:13449-16582 GCA_038154405.1 Verrucomicrobiales bacterium
AATAGGAATCGGACTGAAGGCAGGCGCGAAGAAGCCGTTGCCGTAGCGTGGTCCCTGGTTGATGCAGGCGGAACTGGGCAGGGTGTCATGGCTGGGACCGAGGAAGTGTTGCGCCCACGCACCAAGGTTCGGGTGCTTGATGGTGTTGCGCTCGGTGAAGGCCGTGCGCATGAAATACTGCGCGGGTCCATGAACACCGACTTTCGCGGTCATGCTGCGGATGAGCGAAATCTGATCGGCGATCCTGGCGGTCTTCTCAAGGTAGTTGGTGACCTGGAAATCCGCCTTGGTGGAGAGGATGTCTCCGGGACCATTCCCTTTCTTCGGGTCAAAGGTATCGATGTGGCTCATGCCGCCCTTGACGTTGATGAAGATGATTCGCTTGGCGCTGCCGAAGCCGTCCTTGCCTGTGGTGGGCGTTTCAGCCGATTCCGATGTCGCGTCGGCGACGGAATCGGTCTCCTTGGGATCACCGCATCCGGAGAGAACGGTGACGCCGAAGGCCGACCAGGCAGCCTGTTCCAAAAACTTTCTACGGTTGTTCATTGGATAAACAAAAATTCAGGGGTGTTGAAAAGGGTCCAGGCGAGTTCCTCGCGCGTGGTGCCCTTGGTCATGGCGCGTCTGATCGTCTGCTGTTCGGAACTGGTCGGGGCTCGGCTGAAGAAGGCCTGATACAGGACCTCGACCACGGTGTTCTTGTTGCGTGTTTGTGAGGCTGCACGCATCAACCGGGAATCGTCTCCGGTGAGCAGGGATTGGAAATCACCATTCATCAACATCAGGGTCTGCGGAATATTGCCTTCGCGGCTGCCGTCATCGGCGAGGTCGCGCGAGGATTGGCCGAACATGCGCAGGAAATGATCTTCGCGCGCAGGCTGCGGCAGTTCGGAGGCGCGGAGCACGTAGCTCCTGCCAAATCGTTGCGGCACTCGGCGTTTGTCCACCAGGTCGTTTTCGCCGAGCCGCTTCTTTGATGCATTCAGATAACCGGCCTGCTTCAGCGCCATGGTGCGTTGCCGGACGGCGGCTTCACTGGAGTTGTCGTAATCGAACGCGAAGCGGGTGGTCTGGTGAGAAAAGTCGGTCTGGTAGCCATCGATCACCGAGCCAAAGCCCAGGGTGAGAATCGAGTCCCAAGCCTGCTCGGCGGTCATGCGACGGAGGACCGGTCCCGGAAACAGGTATTCATCGATGTCACCAATGGCCGGCGTGCTGTTGGCTGCGGCTTGGTAAGCGCGCGTGTTGAAAACAATGCGTTGGAATTCGCGCAGATCGAATTCCTGTGACACCACCACGCTCGCCAGATGCCGGAGCAACGCGGGATTGGAGGCGGCATCCAGATCGTCGAGATCCTCGATCGGTTCCTTAACTGCAATGCCGAACATGCGTTGCCAAAGGCGATTCGCGATGTTGGCCGCAAAGCGCGGATTCTCCGGATGGGTCATCCATTTCGCGAAGCTGTCCCGATAGTTCTTCGGTCGGCCGAGGTCGACGTCATACGCGTCACCCTTGCGCTGACCTTCCTCCCACGCCACCAGCTTGGGATCGACCCTGGAGCCGGGCTTGGCGTCGTCATAGGCGTAGTCTTCCGGAAACTTCAGCAGGTTCTTCGGCCCCGTCTTCACCCGATACATGTTTTGCGCCACGGCGTGCATGACGTCCTGTTTGGAGAGATGTTGATCCTTGATCTTGTTGCCCACCTTGCGCGGGTCGCGGGAACTCACGTCGGCCGCACCGAAGAAGGCCGCCATCTCGTAAAACTCGCGCTGGGTCCAATCGGCCAGCGGATGATCGTGGCACTGGGCGCAACTGACATTCGCACCGAGGAAAAGCGTCAGCGTGTTCGACAGGCTGTCCAGGGGCATCCCGGTATCCCGCAGCAGGTAACCAGACGCGCCATTGGACGCGAGGCTGCCTTCGGCGGTGAGGAGTCCGTAAACCGTCCGGTCCCAACCTCGATTGGTCAGAATTCCATCCTTCAACCAGCGCTGGTAGAGCCCGAAGTTGGCCCGCTTGATGCCCGACTTGAATCGCAGCATGTCCGCGAACCAGTTGAACTGATGCGAACGGTAACCACCGGAAAGCAGGAGCTGATCAATCAGCCGCGCGCGCTTGTCCGAACGCCGGTCGTTCAGAAACTTCTCCGTTTCCTCCGAAGTCGGAATTCGCCCCGCCGCATCGAGATAAATTCGCCGCACGAACACTTCATCGTTGGCCGGGGGATTCGGTTCCTGCTTTGCCTTCGTCAATCCGTTGCGGACGTGCCGATCAATCTCCGCCGCAGCCGTGGCCAACTGCGCTGCGCTCAAACGAAGCTGCTTGTTCATCGGCGGCAGCGGCGCATTGCCAATCGCTGGCAACGGTCCCATCCGCTTCAATTCCGTTCTCAAATTCGCAGCTTCCATCTGCGCGTTACGAGCCTTACTTGCGGCCTCCATCTGTGCCTTGCGAGCCTTACGGGCTTCCTTCTTCTTCGATGCGGCCGTGAGCGGCAGCAGCCCGCAGGCGAGCAGGGAAACGAGAACGATCAGTCGTTGGTTCATGGTTTTGGGGCGTCAGGATTACAGATCAGCGTGGGCGAACACTAGGAAATGTGAGAATCCGGCAATTGGTAACGCGGATTCTGCAGAAAGTAATACTTCCCACCAAAGAGAGCCACTCGCACAACCGCTTCGTAGCGGATGATTTGGAGCGTCAACACTGGTCATTTCGATCAACCGTTGACAGATTCCGTCGATTCGAAATTGATGATGTTGAAATCCCATATCCTGAGGAGACTAAAACCGGGCTCTCTTCTTCTCATCGCGTTGCTCTACCCGTTGCTTGCGACAGCGGAACCGCAGTCCTCGAATTCGGAGAATCGCAAGCAGGGAAAGACGTTCACCATCGCGGTCTTGCCGGATACCCAGTTCTACTGCGATACCCGGCTCAAGCTCTCCGCCAAGTGGGGCAACGGAGATCTGCGCCGTTACTTTCTGGAGCAAACCCGCTGGGTGCGTGACAATCGGAAGCGACTCAACATCGCCTTTCTCGTCCACGAAGGAGATATCGTGCAGGCGGACGCCCACGAGGAATGGGCCATCGCCAAGAAAGCCATGTCAGTATTGGACGGGAAGGTGCCCTATTGCAT
>JAYPXF010000119.1:16592-19280 GCA_038154405.1 Verrucomicrobiales bacterium
GTGCCTGGGAAACCATGACATGGGCTTCGAGAAGGCGGACAACAAGTATGGCGGCAACATCGCCGTCAATCGGACAACCAAATTCAACCAGTACTTTCCGCGGGAACACTTCGCCAATCGGAGCGAGTTCGGCGGCACCTTCCCTCCGGATCGCCATGACAATTCCTGGTATCACTTCGAGGCCGCCGGAATGAAGTTTCTGATTGTCGCCCTGGAGTACCACCCACGCGACAAGGTTCTGGATTGGGCGAACACAACCGTGGTCGAACATCCTGACCACCGCGTCATCGTCGTGACGCACGCCTACCTGAAGAGAAACAAGACGAGAATCACCAATAAGCTGAAACTCAAGGGGAACAACGGCGAGCAGATGTGGCAAAAGTTTGTCAGGAAGCACCGGAACATCTTCATGGTCCTCTGCGGCCACATCAGCGGAGAGGCGGTTCTTACCTCCGCCGGAGATCACGGCAACCCGGTCCATCAGGTCTTGAGCGACTACCAGCACCTGAACAACGGTGGAGAATCATGGCTGCGCTACATGGTCTTCCAACCGGAGGCGAACAAGATCAGGATCCATACCTACAATCCCACGCTCGACAAATTCATGAACGGTCCTTCCAGCAGGTTCGATCTGGACTATCCCATGGCGGGGTCTCCCGCTGCTGCTCCCAAAATCAAGCGCCCTGGCACTGCCAACGCTCCTCCCGCACTCCCATCCCAGAAATCCCCATGAAGTTCTTCCATCTCCCGTTGATCGCCGCGCTTGGCCTCTTCGCCCTCCCTGCCGAAGCCCAAAGCGGAAAAAGCAAAAGAAAAGGGCTTCGCAAACAGTCGGTGCAACAGGGCAACTACCGCGTCGCGGTCGTGGAAATCCCATTGGAAGTGGCGTCCGGATTTGAGAGACTGAAGTCCAAGGCATTGCTCTATCGCCCAATCAAGACCTCGCGGGAGAAACTGCCGCTCGTCGTGACCTTGCACGGCTCTGGCGGGGGCAGGCGGGACATTGAGCAGAAGAAGTGGCAGGGGACGATCAGGCAGTTGCTCCAGCCGGAGAATCAAAAGTTTGAGGCCATGGTCCTGGAACCGCAAAGCGGAGGCGAATGGGATCCGGGCTCTCTCGAAGAGATGCTGAACCATGTGCTCCGCAAGAATCCGGACGTGGATGTCAGGAGAATCTATTGCGTGGGTTACAGCATGGGCGGCAAAGGCACCTGGGAGTGGGCCATGAACTACCCCGAACGATTTGCCGCGATCATTCCCAAGGGTTTCATTCCTGACCTCAGCAAGATCGAGGGCGTGGTTGATCTGCCCATCTGGGCGATGGTGGGAGACAAAGATTCCAGACCTCGCGCGGAGGGAATTCCGGCGATGGAAAAAGCCCTCAAGAAGCTGGGTTCCACCAAGGTGAAGGTTTCGGTGTTCGAAGGGGCCAATCATGCCACCGCTGCGGGACGTTCTCGGGAGGAACCGGGCGTGTGGAAATGGTTGTTCTCTTGGAAACGCGAATGAGCCGATGAGCGGGAACATTTGGATCGGAGACGCAAACGCAAAAAGACCAATCATTCCGGTCGATGGATTCGGAAATGACACGGCACAATCCTCCGATCATCGTGGGACACCATGAATCGCTTTCTCGTTTTGATCGCATTGCTCGGTGCATCGCGTTGCATTGCTGATCGCCCGCCGAATGTGGTTCTGATCTATCTCGACAACGTGGGTTACGGAGATATCGGCTGCTACGGGAACCCGGTTATCCGCACCCCTCACATCGATCGGCTTGCTGGCGAAGGCGTTCGTTGCACCGACTTCTACATCGTGACCTCGTCCTGCACGCCTTCCCGAGGCGCGCTACTCACCGGTCGATATCCGTTGCGCAACGGACTGACTCGTCAACTGGGTCGCGATGAAAACTGGAAGGGCATAGGGCTGCCACATTCCGAGAGAATCCTCCCACAGTTCCTCAAACCAAAGGGATACGCCACCGGTTGCTTCGGAAAATGGAACATCGGTTTCGCGCAGGGCAGCCGGCCAACCGATCGAGGCTTCGACGAGTTCCTTGGTTGTCGATCAGGCAACATTGATTTCTACACGCACGTCTACAACGGAAAGGAGGACATGTACCGCGGAACCGAACCCGTCGACATCCAGGGCTACAGCACAGATCTCTTTGCGAACGCGGCTTGTGATTTCATCCGGCGCCACCGGGACCGGCCATTCTTCGCCTACGTGCCCTTCAACGCCGCACACGTGCCCAATCCCAAAAACAAGGCGCCCGGTGCACCGACGGTTTGGCAGGCGCCGGCAAAGTATTTTGAAGCCTACGGCTACGCCGCCGATTCGACCGATCCGCACGAGGGCTATCATGCGGTGATGACTGCCTTGGACGACGGCGTGGGTCGCATCACGGAAGCCATCGATCAACTCGGTCTCCGGGAGGAAACCATCGTCATCGTCGCCTCCGACAACGGCGCCTCGATCCGCGAAAGTCTCGTGCTGGAAACGGGGACCAATGCTCCGTTTCGCGGCGGACGCACCGAAACCTACGAAGGCGGCATCCGCACCGCCTGCATTGTGCGTTGGCCGAAGCGATTGCCGGCGGGAACGGTTTGCCGTGAACCCATCGCAAATATCGATTTGCTCCCCATGATCCTGGGCGCCGCCGCCATACCGGCTCCACCACAACTCCAT
>JAYPXF010000119.1:19290-19655 GCA_038154405.1 Verrucomicrobiales bacterium
GGACGGCCGCGATCCCATGGCGGCGCTCGCCGGAGAGGCGCGCTCGCCACATGAATACCTGTTCTTTGAATTCCGCAAATGGAGCGCAGCCCGCAATGGTCGGTGGAAGCTGGTGCGTTCGCGCCCGGATCGGGAGTTCGAACTGTACGATCTCGCCACGGACTGGGGAGAAACCCGCGATCTGTCCAAGGAAAAGCCGGCGATCACCCGAAGGATGATCGATGCCTTCGCCAAGTGGCGTGACCAGTTTTAATCCCCGGAGGCAGCCTCGGCGATTGAAATCGGGTTGAATTGGCGGAGGCGGCGCTACTTCTTTTCCTGCCGTTTCCGTTTCTTCTCCGCTCGCAGCTTTTTACGTTCCTCCT
>JAYPXF010000120.1:0-3612 GCA_038154405.1 Verrucomicrobiales bacterium
GTGAACCTCAATGTCGATGATGCCGCCACCCGCATCGCCGCCAAGGCAAAATGTGGATTCATTCCCATCGAACGTTACGACGTCGACATGGAATATGTGCGGACCTTTCCCAAGGAAGTCTGCCAGAAGTGGTGCGTCATACCCTTCGATCGCATGAGCAAGTCCGTGATGGTCGCCACCACCAACCCGTTCAACAAGGAGGCCGAGAAGGAACTCGGCCGGCACACCAAGCTGCGTGTCATCTGGTATTTCTCGATGCCCGACCCGATGATCCAGTTGTTGAAGAAGATTTACCGCTGACGCCACGATCGATGACACCTGTAAAATCATTTGGCGAACGCATTGCCGACGCGCTCATCGAGGATGAGCTCCTCACCACCGCGCAGGTCGAGGAACTGCTGGCGTTGCAGAAGAAGGAGGGCACGCGCCTGCTCAAGCTGCTCATCGACAAGGCCTACGTCAGTGACAATGACATGACCGTCGCCATGGGCCGCGTGCTCAATGTGCCGCCGGTGAACGTCAACCGCGTCAGCGTGCCGCCCGAGGTTGCCGGACTGGTGCCGAAGGAAATGGCGTTGAACTACAAGGTCGTGCCGATTTCCCGTCTTGGTGGAACGCTTCACCTTGCAATGGCAGATCCGTTGAACGTGCTGGCACTCGACGACGTGAAAGGCGTGGCCAAGCTGAGCGTCGCCCCGATGATCGCGTCCGAGAAGGCCATCATCGACAAGATCAACAACCTCGAAGCCGCCGGGGGCGGTTCCATGGAGGACCTGATCAAGCAACAGCAGGAACTCGACGCTGAAGCCGAGGAAGCGATGCTGCTGGAAGATTCGAGTGACACGATCGATGTCGATCAGTTGGCCGCCGCTGGCGAGGACGCCCCGGTCATCAAGCTCGCCAACATGATGCTGGTGCAGGCCATTCGTGATCGTGCGAGCGACATTCACCTCGAACCTTTCGAGAACAATGTGAAGCTGCGCTATCGCATTGACGGCGCACTCATGGAGATGACGCCACCGCCTAAGAACATGCAGCTCGCGCTCTCGTCCCGCATCAAGATCATGTCCAACCTGGACATCGCCGAACGCCGGCTTCCGCAGGACGGCCGCATGCGCATGCGCGTCGGCGGGCGCGACATTGACCTGCGCGTTTCGTTCCTGCCGACCGTTCACGGTGAGAAGTGCGTCATGCGGGTATTGGACAAGTCCAACCTCCAAGCCGACCTGCGGAATCTGGGCATGGACGACGTGACCTTCGAGCGCTTTCATAAGGCCATTGATTCGCCACACGGCCTCATGCTGGTCACCGGACCGACCGGTTCTGGCAAGACGACCACGCTGTATTCCGTGCTCAACGAACTCAACAGTCCGGAGGACAACATCATCACGGTGGAAGATCCGGTGGAGTTCCAGATCCCAGGCATCAATCAGGTGCCGGTGAGGAAGGAGATCGGCCTGACCTTTGCCGCGGCGCTGCGATCTATTCTCCGACAGGATCCCGACATCATCATGATCGGGGAGATTCGTGACGAGGAGACCGCCGAGATTGCGGTGGAATCCGCGCTGACCGGCCACCAAGTGTTGTCCACGATGCACTGTAACGACGCCCCGGGCGCCATCTCGCGATTGGACGACATGGGCGTCGCACCGTTCCTCATCTCATCGTCCGTGATTCTCGCCTGCGCCCAACGACTCATGCGCCGCGTCTGCACCTCGTGCAAGGAGCCGCATTCCCCGATGCCGGAGGTGTTTCAACAGGTCGGCGCGAAACCGGAGCAGTTCAAAGGCGGTCAGATGTTCCGCGGGGCGGGTTGCGAGAAGTGCAAGAACACCGGTTACTCCGGCCGCGTGGCAATCATTGAAGCGATGACCATCACCGACGAAATCCGCCGCCTGGTAATCCAGCGGGCCAGTGCTTCGGAGATCGGCAAGATCGCCCGCGAGCAAGGCATGAAGACCTTGCGCGAAGTCGCTCTCGACAAGGTGCGCATGGGCGTTTCCACCTTCGATCAGGTGATCGAGGTCACCGCCGACCACTGATTGCTTCCACGATGCTTTCCGTCGAGCAGGCTCTTGAGCGAATCGGTGACGCGATCCAAACGTTGCCCGCAGAGAGGGTTGCGCTCTCAAGTGCGACCGGTCGTTTTATCGCGGCCGCGATCGACGCAAAGGTCAACCTGCCCGGCTTCGACAATTCCGCAATGGATGGCTACGCGGTTCACAGTGACGACGTGAAGTCAGCGTCCGCCAAATCTCCCGCAGAGTTGAAGATCGTCGGCGAAGTTCCCGCCGGAGTCGCATTCAATGGCGACATTACCAAGGGTGAATGCGTACGAATCTTCACCGGGTCGCCCGTACCGGAAGGCGTGAACGCGGTGGTCATGCAGGAGGACACCGCGCGAGATGGCGACACGGTCAAGATTCTCGATGTCGCCCGGCCGTTTGAAAACATCCGGTTGCGCGGCGAAGACGTGAAAGGCGGCGAGACAATTGGAAAGCCCGGTGATCGCGTCACTTCCGGAATGCTGAACCTCCTCAGCGCCGCGGGTTGTCACGAAGTTGAAGTGCACGGCAAGCCGGTGATCGGTCTGTTGGCCACCGGCGACGAACTCAAGAGTCCTCCCACCGAACTGGCTCCCGGACAGATCTACGAAAGCAATCGGGTGATGCTGGCGGCGTTGTTGGAACACGCCGGCTGCGAGGCACGAATCTATGATCTCGTGCCGGATGAACCGGAAGCAACCAGGCAAGCCATTGATACCGCGTTCACCGAATGCCACGCCGTCATCACCACCGGCGGCGTTTCAGTGGGCGAACACGACCACGTAAAGGACGCGTTCGAGGCGCTCGGTGGCAGTTTGGATTTCTGGAAGGTTCGGGTGAAACCCGGCAAGCCCTTCGTTTTCGGCCGGTTGGATTCGAAACTGTTGTTTGGCCTGCCCGGCAATCCGGTTTCCGCGTTCGCCACGTTCATTGTTCTCGTTCGGCCGGCTCTCCTGCAATGGCAGGGCGCCGGCAATCCCCACCTTCCCACCCATCTGGGCATCCTCGGTGAGAACTTCACCAATCGCGGCAACCGTCCCCACTACATGCGGGTCAATGTCGATGCGGACAGCACCATCCGATCCGCCGGCGTACAGGCCTCGCACATGTTGCATTCTTTGTCTCAAGCAAACGGTCTCTTGCTCGTGCCGGAGGGAACCGCTTGGGAAGCCGGCCAATCCGTTTCGGTGATGCGGTTCGATTTTTGACTCGCCGCCTGATTTGCGAATCCGCGTTAATCCTCCGCTGTGCGCACCGTTCTCAAAGTCACCGCCATGCAACGACTCGCCGACACTTGGCGAAGGGCGGGTGCGCGCGTGGCTTTGGTGCCCACCATGGGGTATTTGCACGAAGGCCACCTGAGCCTCGTCCGCCGGGCCCGCAAGGCGGTCGGGCCGGATGGAAAGGTTGTGATCAGCATTTATGTGAACCCGACGCAGTTCGGGCCCAAAGAAGATCTCGATGCCTATCCTCGTGATCTCAAGAGCGATTTCGCCGCCTGTCGTCGAGAAGGTGCAGATGCGGTCTTTCTCCCGTCGGATGCCGAGATGTATTCCGGTCGTGAGGA
>JAYPXF010000120.1:3622-5270 GCA_038154405.1 Verrucomicrobiales bacterium
TCTATTCCGTCTATGTTGTGGAAGAGAAGCTGTCCCTGGCGATGGAAGGAGCTTCGCGCCCAGTTCATTTTCGCGGCGTGACGACCATCGTGGCCAAGCTCTTCAACGCCGCGATTCCCGATGTCGCGGTCTTCGGCGCCAAGGACTGGCAACAGGCGGCCATCATCAAGCGCATGGTGAAGGATCTGAATTTCCCGGTGCAGATCATCATTGCGCCAACCGTACGCGAACGCGACGGCTTGGCGATGAGTTCCCGCAATGCTTATCTCACCGACGCGGAACGGGCACAGGCCAACGTGCTGTATGGATCCATCAAGCTGGCCAGAACGACTGCGCGCGAGTCAACGGATGGAGTTCCCGCCGGCAGGTTACGCAAAAAGATCGAGCGATTTGTCGGCCGCCATGATCTTGGAAGGTTGGACTACGTGGAATTCTTCGAACCTGATACATTGCTCCCGGCCAGACGGGTGACCCGCGGCACTCACATGGCCATGGCGGTGTTCTTCGGCCGCGCCCGCCTGATCGACAACGGCCGGTTGTGACCTACATTCAACTGTGAACGAAACGCGCAAACATTTTGACTTCCTCATCCTCGGCAGCGGGATTGCCGGGTTGTTCTTCGCGTTGAAGGTCGCACCGCACGGGCGCGTGGCCATCGTCACCAAGAAGCATCGCGCGGAATCGAACACCAACTACGCGCAAGGCGGGATCGCCGCCGTCACCAGCAAGGAAGATTCCGTCGACATGCACGTGGCCGACACGCTCGCCGCTGGTGCCGGCATGTGCAAGGAGGACGTCGTTCGCACCATCGTCGAGGAAGGCCCTGAGCGGGTCGGCGAACTGATGTCGCTGGGCATGGATTTTTCGGAACGCGAAGTTCCCGGAGCGGATGGCATCCGCGAGTATGACCTTGGCAAGGAAGGAGGCCATTCCAAACGCCGCATCCTCCACGCAAAGGACGCCACCGGCCGTGCCATCGAATCTTCGTTGCTCAACGCGGTCAATTCCCACGACACCGTCGAGTGGTATGAAGATCATTTCGCCATCGATCTGATCACGACCGAAAAGCTAGGTCAGTCGGGGCCCAATCGTTGCCTTGGTGTCTACGTGCTTAACCAGCTCAGCGGTGAGGTCGAAACATTCTCAGCCAACACCGTGCTGTTGGCGACCGGTGGATGCGGCAAGGTCTACCTCTACACGACCAATCCCGACATCGCGACCGGGGACGGGGTGGCCATGGCCTACCGCGCCGGCGTGCCCGTCGCGAACATGGAGTTTATTCAGTTCCATCCAACCTGCCTCTATCATCCGCAGGCGAAGTCCTTCCTGATCAGCGAAGCCGTCCGCGGCGAAGACGGCGTGCTGACCCGCCTTGACGGCGAACAATTCATGGACAACTACCATGAACTGCAGTCGCTGGCTCCCCGTGACGTCGTTGCCCGCGCCATTGATGCGGAAATGAAGAAGACCGGCAGCGACTACATGCATCTGGACATCACGCACAAGTCCGCGCCCTTCCTGATCGAACGCTTTCCCAATATCTACAACACCTGCCTGAACTACGGCATCGACATCACCAAGCAGGCGATCCCCGTCGTGCCCGCCGCCCACTACCAATGCGGTGGCGTGTTGACCGACGTCGATGGCG
>JAYPXF010000120.1:5280-16535 GCA_038154405.1 Verrucomicrobiales bacterium
GCTTGTATGCCGTCGGTGAAGTCGCCTGCACCGGCCTCCACGGTGCGAATCGGTTGGCCAGCAACTCCCTACTCGAAGCCCTCGTCTGCGCCACCCGTGCAGCGGCAAAAGCCACGAACCATTCGCTGCCGGACCTCAATCTCGACATCCCAAGCTGGCAACCGGGCAACGCCAACGATCCCGACGAGCTCGTGGTGGTCTCCCATAACTGGGATGAACTACGCCGCACCATGTGGGACTACGTCGGCATCGTGCGCACGACCAAACGATTGGAACGCGCCGCCAAACGTATCCAGATGCTGCAGGAGGAGATCCAATCCTATTACTGGGACTTCACCGTCACCCACGACCTCCTCTAACTCCGCAACCTCGCCACCGTCTCCGAACTCATAGTCAAATGCGCCATCCAACGACATGAGAGCAGAGGCCTGCATTACACGCTGGATTACCTGGATTCAGATCCGGAAGCGGCAAAGCGGGATACGGTGGTTCGGCGGGATGATTGATTACTTCCGGTGTCGCCCTTTCAGGACGCTGAAGTGGGCTCGCGGGTACCAGGCTGTGTGAAAACTTCCGGAGCCCAAGATTCGGTGTCGAAAACAGGGTTCCAAACACTTTCAAAGAAAATCAAAGTATGTCAGATCGCAACTACGGGGACCTATATGGTAAGTCCAACGAAACGCCGGGAGTTTTCACGCCGCCTGTTACCCGCGAGCCCAATTCAAAGTCCAGAGGGGCGACACTCAACTCAACATATCCCGCATCACATGCCCATGAACGTCGGTGAGGCGGAAGTCGCGGCCTTGGAAGCGGTAGACGAGCTTCTCGTGGTCGAGACCGAGAAGATGGAGGATGGTGGCCTGGACATCGTGGACATGGGACGCCTTGTCGGCTCCGCGTAGTCCGAGTTCGTCGCTATCGCCGTGAATGATGCCGGGCTTCACGCCGCCGCCGGCCATCCAGATGGTGAAAGCGTCGATGTGATGGTCCCGTCCGCCGATCTTGTTCTTGCGTGTCTCGCCCATCGGTGTGCGGCCAAATTCACCGCCCCAGATCACCAGGGTGTCATCCAGCATGCCCTTTTGCTTCAGATCCTTGATGAGCGCGGCGGAAGGTTGGTCCACCTGCTTGCAGACCTTTTCCAGGTCCGAGCCCAGCGTCTGGCCGGGACCTCCATGGTGATCCCAATCGGTGTGATAAAGCTGCACGAAACGGGTGCCGCGTTCGATGAGACGGCGCGCGAGCAGGCAGTTGTTGGCAAAGGAGGGTTTGCCCGGGACTGCGCCGTACAGATCACGGACGCTTTGCGGTTCATCGAAAATGTCCATCAGTTCCGGCGCGCTGGTCTGCATGCGATACGCCATTTCATATGACGCGATGCGGGTCTGGATCTCCGGGTCACCGGTGAGATCAAAGCGGTGCTTGTTCAGGTCGCCGAGCACGTCGGCAAACTGTCGCTCCGACTTGCGGCCGATGCCATCGGGACTGGTGAGAAAAAGAATCGGATCGCCCGTGCTGCGAAACGGCACCCCCTGAAACGTGGTCGGCAGAAAGCCGCTGGCCCAAAGTGTCGAGCCCGCCCGCGGACCGCGTGGACCGGACTGCAATACCACGAATCCGGGCAGGTCGTTGGATTCACTGCCGATGCCGTAGGTTACCCACGCACCCATGCTGGGCTTGCCGGGCTGGGGAAATCCGGTGTTGAAGAACAGCTTGGCCGGACCGTGGTTGAACACGTCGGTCTTGAGTCCTTTCACGAAGCAGATGTCATCAACGATCTCCTGATGATAAGGCAGCAGTTCGCTCAACGGTGCACCCGACTGACCGTATTGGTTGAAGCTGCGGATGGTCTTCAACAACGGCGGCGTACCCTTGAGGAAGGAAAAACGTTTGCCCTCAAGAAAACTTGCCGGCGTGGGTTCGCCGTGGAGCCGTTGCAGTTCCGGCTTGGGATCAAACATCTCCAGCTGGCTGGGGCCGCCGGCCTGGAAGATGTAGATGACGTTCTTGGCGCGACGTCGATAGTGCGACGGCTGCGGCGTCATCGGATTGGTCGGCGCTGCTTGGGCGTTGGTGCCCAACAGGGAGCCGAGCGCCATGGCGCCGATGCCGATTCCGCTGTTCTGCAGGAACTCGCGGCGGGAATTCCGGAGCTGTCGTCCGGCCTGGAAAATCAGTTCGTCATTCACGGGTTATGAATTCATCGAGGTTCATCACGGTGCGGGCAGCCATCACCCAAGCGGCGGCTTCCGCGTCGGTGGATTCGCCGGTGCGGTTTTTCGGCGCGATCTTCTTCGCCGCGGCGGCATCACCGGTGAATTGTTCGCGTTGCAGATCGAGGAAATCTGACAGTCGGGAAAGCTCCCACGAACTTGGCGGACGGCAGAGGCAGCGTTGGAACAAGCGGCTGAGTCGCGCATTGTCGTCCTTCGCAGGCCGATTCAGTTCGTCCGCAGCGAGGGCCTGCACCATGGAGAAAACCCCTTCGTCGTTCGCCATCGCCAAGGATTGCAAAGGCGTGTTCGATCGCGGCCGCGCGGTGCACGTGGAACTGAGATCAGGGACGTCAAAGGTGGTGAGCAATGGAAACGGAGCGCTGCGGTAGAAGAACGTATACATCGTGCGACGATAGCTTTCCGGCCCATCCTTCACGTCCCACTTCTTTCGGCTCTGCGTAAAGTTGTAGACGCCGTCCGGTTGCGGCGGGTGAACGCTTGGGCCACCAATGGTCGGACTGAGCTTGCCGGAAACCGCGAGGGCCATGTCGCGGACCAATTCGGCCTCCACTCGCAAACGGTTCTGTCGCGCCAAGAGTTTGTTGAGCGGATCAACCCGATGCTGCTTTTCACGGCGATGCGACGCTTGTTGATACGTCGCGGACGTCACGATCAGCTCATGCAGCTTTTTCATCGACCAACCTTGGTTGACAAACTCCTTCGCGAGCCAGTCGAGAAGTTCAGGATGGGTGGGGTCCGTCCCTTGCATGCCGAAGTCGTTGTCGGTCTCAACCAGGCCCAGACCGAAGTAGCGCATCCAGACGCGATTGACCGTGACGCGCGCGGTGAGCGGGTTGACCGGATCCACCAGCCATTTCGCGAGCGAAAGGCGATCACCTTTCGCACCTTTCGGCAAAGCCGGGAGCACCGCGGGAACACCAGAAACAACCTTGTCTCCCTTCCGCAGGAAATCACCGCGCAGCAGCACCGTGCTTTCGCGCGGCTTCTTCATCTCACGCATGATCATCGTGGTGACCGTCTCCGCATCGATTACCTTTTTGTTCTTCTCCAGACGCTCAACCGCGACCTTCAGCTTTCGCCGTCGCGGATCCTGATTCTGATACTCGGCCAACAGCAGATCCAGCTGTTCCTTCGAACGCTTCTTTGGGTCAGCCTTGAGCGCGGCGAACAACTGCTTAGCGCCATTCAACGTGAGCAGACTTTCAGGCACAGTCGCCGCTGACACGGCAAATCTGCCGACCATGTATCGGCGGTTGCGTGCGCTCTCGTGCTTGATGCGAACGGTGAGCGAACCCGTGCCGACTTCGATCGGCGCTTCCGGATGAAAAATCGCCCAGTGTTGCTCGTTCATCCGTTTCTTCGTGCCGCGACCGACATTGATCGCCCAACCGGTCGTCTTCTTGCCATCGAGCAGGCTCTCGATGGGGAAGCCCGGTTGTTCATGATCGGCGACGGCCTTGTGCAGCTTCACCTTCTTCCCGGCGACTTCAACCTCGAAACCGGTCATCACGAAATTGCCATTGCCGGCCAATCCCGGACCTTTCTTCGGCAAGCGATCATCCGGCAGCACATCTAGACGGATGGCTGTGATCGGCTTGTCACCCGTCTGATACGTGATTGTGTAAATGTCGTGATCTGGATGTTTCGGTCCGACAAACAGCGACCGATCATCGAGTTCCTTGATGTCCGCCTTTCCCCGCGTGCTGAACTTCACCGGATCCAATCGCTGCCAAGGCTCTTCCGGGATATCCAGTTTCGCGAACGACTTCTCCCAGTCCGCGAACGACGTCGCTGGCTGTTTGTCGTATTTGGCAAGCACGGCTTTTGCAGATGCCAGCTGTTTGTTCAAGGCCGCCAGACGCTCCCCATGATCCGCCTTGTGAACCCGCGCAGTCGGACCGGTGTTGTTCTTGTCCTCGGTCGAATTAAAGAAGGCGTAGAACCTGTAATACTCCTCGATCGTGATCGGATCGAACTTGTGCGTATGGCATTGTGCACAGCCCATGGTCAATCCGAGCCAGACCGTGCCGGTCGTGTTCACGCGATCGACGACCGACTCCACGCGGAACTGTTCATCGTCGGTGCCACCTTCCTGGTTGATCAACGTGTTGCGATGGAAACCGGTGGCGATGAGCTGCGACTGCGTCGGCTTCGGCAGCAGGTCGCCGGCGATCTGCTCGATGGTGAACTGATCAAACGGCATGTCGTCATTGATCGCCGAAATCACCCAGTCGCGGTAAGGCCACATCACGCGAGGACTGTCGATGGTGTAGCCGTTGGAATCCGCATACCGCGCTTGGTCGAGCCAATGCCGCCCCCACTTCTCACCGTAGTGCTTGTTGGCGAGCAACTCCTTCACGACCTTTTGATAGGCCCCGGGACTCTTGTCGTTCACAAACGACTTCACCGCTTCAATCGAAGGCGGCAGACCGATGAGATCTAGGTATACGCGGCGAATGAGGGTGTAGCGATCCGCCTCGGATGACGGCGTCAAACCGGCCTTCTCCAGACGGGAAAGAACAAAGCGGTCGATCGGATTGCGCACCCATCCATCCTGCTTCACCTGCGGGTCTTCACTGTGTTTCACCGGTTTGAACGCCCAATGGTTGGTCCGCTTGGCCCAGTCGGATTCGTCCGCCGCCAAAGGCAGTGTCAGGACGATCAGCGCAATTATCGAGCGAATGCAGTTCATAAGGGGCTAATCATGTTGTGATGTTCCCGCTTTCAACGCAATCCCCAAGAAGGGCTTCAATTCAAGTCACTCACGATCAGAATCTGCGGTTCCACCTAATAATCGGTGAATCTGTAATGGAGGGAACCGCTCCATCGGTTCCGTTTTTGGCTCAAGGCACGACAGCTGCCTCAAACCGGCATCGACGGAGCGATGCCCTCCACTGTCGGCTTGCCGACCACCTCAATTGCTAATCCGCCATTCGGCTCTGAAATCGTTGCTGTTTTGGCTGGGCAAAGTCCCGCCGATGCGTAAATTCACCGCGCCATGTTTGATGAAGTAAAACTCCGTATCAACCAGACCGGCGACAAGCTCGCACATCTGCGGAGGTATCTTTGACGTCCCCAAGTCAAAGGCACGCATAACGGAACTTGAGGCTCAGATGAGCCGGGAGGATTTCTGGAACGACCAGAATGCCGCGCAGAGGACCGTGGAAGAGGCCAACGGCCTCAAGCGTCAGGTCGAACCGCTCGAAGCCGCCGAAGGCAAGGTCGAGGATCTCAAGGTCATGCTCGAACTCGGCGAGGCCGAAGACGAGGAAGGCCAGGCGCAGGTTCTGGCCGAACTTGAAACCGATTCCACCAGTGTCGCCCAGGAAGTGGACGATCTGGAGCTGCAATCCTTCCTCAGTGGACCGCAGGACAAGTACGGCTGCATCTTCAGCATCAACGCCGGGGCCGGCGGCACAGAATCCTGTGACTGGGCGGACATGCTCATGCGCATGTATATCCGCTGGGCCGAGAAACGCGGCTGGAAGGTCGAGGTGACCGATGTGCTCGAAGGCGAAGTAGCCGGCATCAAGAGCGCGACCTTGGTCATTCGCGGAGACATGGCCTTCGGCAACTGCAAGGCCGAGCGCGGTGTGCATCGTTTGGTGCGAATTTCACCCTTCGACTCCAATGCCCGTCGTCACACCAGTTTTGCCAGCGTGGACACCATCGCTGAGATCGATGACGACGACACGGACATCGAGATTCCCAAGAGCGATCTGCGTGAAGACACCTATCGTTCCGGCGGCAAGGGCGGTCAGAACGTCAACAAAGTGGAGACGGCAGTGCGCTTCACCCACCTGCCGACCGGCATCGTCGCTGCCTGCCAGACCGAGCGTTCGCAACATCAGAACCGCGCCAACGCGATGAAGCTGTTGAAGGCGAAACTTTACGCCTTGGAAGAAGATCAGAAGCGCGCGGAGATGGAACGGTTCTACAGCGAGAAAGGTGCCGTCGGCTGGGGCAACCAGATTCGCAGCTACGTCTTTCAACCCTATCAGATGGTCAAGGACCTCCGTACGGGCGTGCAGTCCGGCAACATCCAGAACGTGATGGACGGCGACCTGGATTCATTTGTGAACGGTTGGCTTCGCGCCGGCTGCCCAACGAAACGCAGCGACGCAGTCAGCGACGACGAGGACGAATAAGCCATGACCATCCTGGACAAGATTGTTGCGGTGAAACGCACGGAAGTAGATCGCCTGCCGGAAGATCCGGTGACGGTTGATTCACTGCGTCAGGGTATCGCTGAACATGGTCCTCGTCGGGATTTCCTTGCCGCGTTGGCCAATCCACGTGCCGGAGACGTGGGGCTGATCGCCGAGGTCAAGAAGGCCTCTCCATCGAAGGGCGTCATTCGGGAAGACTTCGATCCGGTTGCGATCGCCAAGGAATACGAAGCCGCTGGCGCGAGCTGCCTCTCTGTCCTTACGGATACCGAGTTCTTTCAGGGTTCATTGGAATACCTGAAGCAGATTCGGGAAGCGGTCGGTCTGCCGTTGCTGCGCAAGGACTTCATGATCGACGAACGGCAGTTGCCCGAGGCGATCCGGTTTGGGGCCGATGCCATTCTGCTGATCGCCGCCTGCCTGGATGATGCCCAGATGAAACACCTGCACGACTTGGCGACGGGCGCAGGCTTGACGGCACTGGTCGAAGTGCATGATGCGGAAGAACTGGATCGCGCACTGGCCATCAACGCGAGGTTGATCGGCGTGAACAATCGTAACCTCAAGACCTTTGATGTGGATCTTGGAACCACAGAGGAACTCGCCAAGAGCGTGCAGTCAAAGATTGAGAGCGGTGAGATTCTGTTCGTCGCGGAGAGTGGGATTCATTCGCGTGAAGACGTCGTGAGACTGCGCGAATGTGGAGCCGGTGCGATCTTGGTGGGTGAGTCGATGATGCGGGAGACGGATATCTCGGCAAAGGCGCGCGAGCTTCTTGGCATTTGAACCGGCTCTGCTTCCAGATAGCGGAAGATGCGAAATCTTCCGACCAAAAATGTCACTATTGTCGGAATTCTTTGCGAATTCCGCTACGGCTGAGCAACCGGTTTCTTCCAGATAGGGACGACTTTCTTCATCTCATCGATGAGCCATTGGCAGGCGGCGAAGGCTTCGCCGCGATGGGGCGATACGATCTCAATCCAGAGGGAGGGCTCGTTGACCTTGACGACACCAATGCGATGAACCAGGCGGACGGATTCGATGGGCCACCGTCCTCCCATCTCATCGAAGAGTTTGTTGAACTGATGCTCGGCCATTTCGTGAAAGGCTTCGTAATCGATCGCCTCGATCGCATCCTCTCCTTCCATCCGCCGGACTACACCAGAGAAACTAATGACCGCGCCCATGCCGTCGGAAGTGGTCCGGGCACCCGTCAGGACTGCTTCATCGATCGGATCGGTGTTGATCGTCAGTTCTCGTTTCACGGTTGCAACGCGATCTTGCCGGCTGAAATCCCGAATGGGAACGCCAATTCGCGGAATTCAAATCTCCCTGAAACGGCTGTAGAATATCCGCGGCGATGACGTTGGATGAAAAACAGTTTGTCTTGAGCGTAAACGCACTGGGCTTGGACGATAAACCAGACACGGGAGCGCACCTGCTGAGGGCATACACCGAGTCCGGACGGCACCATCACGACGCCCGGCACGTGGCCAAGTGCCTGTCGTGGCTCGATCGCATGCGGCATCTGGCGGAACGGCCGGATGAAATCGCCTTGGCCATCTGGTTCCACGACGCGGTCTATGATCCGAAGCGCAGCGACAACGAGGAAAAGAGCGCGGATTGGGCCCGGGAGTTTCTGCATTCGGCAAGCGCCCCGGCCGATGTCACCCATCGGATTGTCGAGATGATCCTGGCGACCAAGACCCACGATGTTTCGGACGGTGACGGCGCGCTGATAATGGACATTGATCTGTCGATCCTGGGTACGGACGGGAAATCGTTTGATGTGTTCGAACAGGACGTGCTGCGCGAATACGAATGGTTGCCCGAGGAAAAATACCGCGAAGGACGCGCGGCCGTGTTGCAGGAATTCCTAAACCGCAGTCCGATCTTCCAGGTGAGGGAGATGCGCGACCTGCTGGAGTCACAGGCGAAAGAGAATCTCGCCCGCAGGATCAAGGAATTGCAGTCCGGGAAACCTACCTCGTAGACGTGTCTTCCGGATTGCCGTGGAGGCATGGCCTCGGACACCCCGCAGCCTCAGTGAAGCGGGTTCCCCTTTGTGAGAGCGGCAATCCGCGGACAAAAAGAGATTGTTGTAAGCCAATGCGCGCTATCGACCGAAGAACCCGGATCGGGTATTCGTCCAAGGCATCGTGATTCCCCCAATCAGATTTCTGGTGCGAACGTTCGTCGCATGGACCGTATTGTCCTCGATGAATGCGGTTGCCGCGGACGTGCGTTTCAATCGGGACATCCGCCCGCTGCTTTCGGACCGCTGCTTTCACTGTCATGGTCCGGATGAACATGAGCGCAAGGCCGGTCTGCGACTGGACAAGGCGGACGGGTCTGAAGGTGCTCATCGTGAGCGGAAGGGTTCGTTCGCGATTAAGCCGCGTTCGTTGGACGCGAGTGAGCTGTGGGCACGGATCACTTCGTCAGATCCGGATGAGATCATGCCGCCGCCCGAAAGCAACAAGCCGGCGCTCACGCACGCGGAGAAAGAACTGTTCCGGCAGTGGATTCAGGACGGCGCGGTCTACGAAGATTTCTGGGCTTTTGTCCGGCCGGAAATGCCGGCGTTGGCGGCGGACACCAAGGTTCAGCCGATCGATCAACTGGTCCGCCGCCGTCTGCAGGCCGAGGGATTGACTCCGGCACACACGGCGGACAAGCGCACTTTGATTCGCCGGCTGACTTTTGATCTCACCGGACTGCCGCCGTCGCGCAGCGAGATCCGCAATTTCCTGAACGACAAGTCGGCGAACGCCTACGAAAAGCTCGTCGACCGCCTGTTGAAGAGTCCGCACTACGGTGAGCACATGGCGAAGTACTGGTTGGACCTTGTCCGTTTTGCCGACAGCAACGGCATTCACCACGATCACTATCGGGAGATGTCGCCCTACCGCGATTGGGTGATCCGGGCATTCAATTCGAACCTCCCGTTTGATGACTTCACGCGTTACCAACTCGCCGGTGACCTCTATGACAATTCCTCCAAGGATCAGCTCATCGCGTCCGGCTTCAACCGCCTGCACCTGATCATCGATCGAGGCACGGCCCTGCCGGAGGAAAGCTTCACGCGAAACGTGCTCGATCGTGTCACCGCCGTGGGAACGGCCTTCATGGGGCTGACCGCTCAATGCGCGGTATGTCATGACCACAAATATGACCCGATGACGACGAAGGACTTCTATTCGCTGTATGCCTTCTTCAACAACCTCGACGCCACCCCGGAAACCGGTGGCCGCAAGGGCCCCGATTTCAAGCGCGGCCTGCAGCCTCCCTACATCAGTCTTGCGACCGAGGCGCAGGAGGCACGGCTGAAGGAGTTGGAGAAGCCGGTCAACGAGACCCGAAAGAAACTGACCGCGGCCCGCAAGGCCGAGAAGGAAGCCGGCAAGGATGCGGCGAAGAAGAAGGCCGCCGCTGCCAAAGTGAAGTCATTGGACCGGCAACTCAAAGCCGCCGAGGCAAAGCGTGACAAGCACAAGGAAACCATGCCGGCCGCCATGGTGATGAAAGAACGTGAGGAGATCCGTGATGCGCACATCCTGATTCGCGGCGGTTACGACAACAAAGGTGAGAAGGTCGGGCGCAACACGCCGGCGTTCCTACCACCCATGAAGAATATTGAAGGACAGAAGACGCGCATGGATCTGGCGAACTGGTTTGTCGATCGTGATCATCCGCTCATGGCCCGTGTCACCGTGAACCGCTTTTGGCAGCAGGTGTTCGGTGTCGGCATTGTGCGTACGTCGGAAGACCTCGGCGCGCAGGGCGAATGGCCAACGCATCCCGATCTACTCGACTACCTTGCCGTGCGCTTCCAGGAATCCGGTTGGGACGTGAAGGCGCTGATGAAGGAGATCGTGATGAGCGAAACCTACCGTCAGTCATCGGTGGCTTCCCCGGATGCCTATACGCGGGATCCCGACAATCGTCTCCTGGCGCGGGGATCACGTTTCCGCATGGATTCCGAAATGATCCGCGACCAAGTGCTGGCAACGAGCGGCCTGCTTAATCGCGAGCTCTACGGCAAGAGTGTGAAGCCACCGCAGCCGGTGGGGCTCTGGAAGGCCATTGGCATGCCCAGTTCGTACCCCAAGGAATACATCCAGGACTCGGGCGACAAGATCTATCGGCGCAGCGTCTACACGTTCTGGAAACGCGGCCTGCCACCGCCCCAGATGACCATTCTCAACGCCCCCACCCGCGAGGAATGCATCGCGCGACGGGAACGCACCAACACACCGCTCCAGGCATTGCTCCTGTTCAATGAAGTTGAGTATCTCAAAGCCGCGCGACATCTCGCAGCCGGAGTGCTTGCCAAGGGTGATCGCTCTGATGCCGAACTTGTCGACGCCATCTACGAAACCATCACTTCGCAGTTGCCGAATTCCACGGAACGTGGGTCTTTCATCAAACTTGCCGGCGACCTCAAGGGGCTCTACGGCAAGTCTCCCGTTCTGACCCGCGAACTCGTGGGGGAGGAAGGTTCTCCGAATCCGGCCGAACTCGCTGCCTGGACGATGTTGGCGAGCGCGGTCTACAACCTCGATGTCACCAAGAACCGCCAGTAAGCCATGAACGAATTCCTCCACGATTCCAATTGGTCTCAAGCGCGGCGTCAGTTTCTGAAAACCTCCGGCATGGGTATCGCCGCGTCCGCCCTTGGAGCGCTGTTGCCGCAGAATGCCGGAGCGCGTTCACAGGCCGCCTTGTCCGCACCGCACGGCCGGCCCCGTGCCAAGCGGGTGATCTTCATGTTCATGGCCGGCGCGCCGAGTCAGCTCGATCTGTTCGACTACAAACCGGACCTGCACAAACGCTTCCGCGAACCCTT
>JAYPXF010000120.1:16545-19522 GCA_038154405.1 Verrucomicrobiales bacterium
GGCACAGCTCGTTGCGCCGTCGATGTTCGGCTTCCATCAGACGGGCAGCAACGGCATCTGGATGAGCGATCTGTTGCCGCACATGTCCAAGGTGGCCGACGATCTCTGCATCGTGAAATCGCTGAACACCAACGCGATCAATCACGACCCCGCCAAGACCTTCATCTGCACCGGTTCCGAAATCCCCGGACGCGCCAGCATGGGAGCATGGCTAAGCTACGGTCTCGGAACGATGAACCGCGACCTTCCGGATTTCATCGTGCTGAACTCCGCCTATTGGACCGGCGGCACGCGCAACACCCAGGGGCTCTACAGCCGTCTGTGGGGCAGCGGTCCGCTGCCGTCGAAGCATCAGGGAGTAAAGTTCCAGACCTCGGGAGATCCCGTGCTGTTCCTCTCCAATCCCAAGGGTGTCGATTCCGTCATCCGCCGTCGCATGCTCGACACGGTCAGCCAAGTGAACCGTGGTCATCACGCCGCCATCGGCGATCCCGAAATCGAAACCACCATCGCGCAGCAGGAGATGGCCTTTCGCATGCAGTCGTCCGTGCCGGAACTGACCGATGTCGATGGCGAACCGGAAGACATTCTCGAACTCTACGGGCCGGAAGTGAAGAAGAGCGGTTCCTTCGCGCGCAACTGCCTGCTGGCACGGCGCATGATCGAACGCGGTGTTCGCTTCATTCAGGTTTTCCACCGGGGCTGGGATCATCACACGATCCTGCCGAAGCAACTGCCCGGTCAAGCGTTTGACATCGATCAACCCTGTGCCGCACTCATCCGCGACCTGAAGCAACGTGGCTTGCTCGACGACACGATGATTGTCTTCGCTGGCGAATTCGGCAGGACCGCCTTCTGTCAGGGCGTTCTCGAACGGGACATCTACGGCCGCGACCACCATCCGCGCTGCTTCTCCGGCTGGCTGGCCGGCGGCGGCATCAAGGGCGGCATCACCTACGGCGAAACCGATGACTTCAGTTACAACGTAGTGCAGAATCCGGTCACCATCCGCGACCTGCACGCTACGATGCTGCACCAACTCGGCATAGACCATGAACGCCTGACCTTCCCCTACCAAGGCCTGGATCACCGCCTGACCGGCGTGGAGCCAGCAAGAGTGATCCACGACATCATCGCGTGATGATCGTAGCGCCAGCGATCATCACTTTGGTGGGGAGAGCGTTGACCGCTGGCGCTGGGAAAGGCGGCGTACTATTCCTTGGCCACGGTTGAGTTCCAGACCCAGTCGCCTTCTTCGCGATTGAGGCGCTTGGTGCTCTTGCCCTGCCAGACGATCTCACCGCCGTCGTCAGTTCCGTTGCTACCGAGTGAATAGATGACGTAATCATCGCCCTCGGTGCGGTAGATGTAGTCATCTCCTGTCACCGGATCGTGGGGAATATCGGGAAGGAACTGCGGTTTCAACTCGGACAATGCGGTGGGTGGATTTCCTTGCTTCGCCCGATACTGCTCGATGGCGCAGACAAGTCGGATCTGGTCAACCTCGCATTGGCCCTGCGCGTATTTGCGGGCCGCCTTGGCGATGGCCGGGAACATCACGTTCGCCAGCACCTTGTAGGGATGAAATTCCATACGGTGTTCATCGATGAATCTTTCTTCCGTACGGTCCATGCCGGCGATGTCTACCACCCCGTTTTCGAAGTCGACCGGAGCGAGCAGAAACTCGTCATACATTCGTCCCAGATGGGCCAGATTCTGATAGAACCAACCGCTTGGGCCCAGATTGAGAATGATGGTCGGGAGATTGAAGGTGTGATCCGCGGCCGCCAACACGCCGGGGGTGTTCTGATAGCGCCAGAGGGTAGTGAGGGCGATGGCTCGCTCGCCCCGGACATGCTTCCTGAAATCACGGATGAAACCGATGGGACGCAGTCGTTCTTCAATGGTTGCCAGTTGGGCCGGAGTCCACTTTCCACGGACATTTCCTTCCCAGACCAATCCGCCGATCAATTGAATCATGGCATTATGCACGAGTCCGGAAATGAGGATTGGTTCGTCACGAAATGACTCGGTGAAACGCATGATCAGCAGGACTTCTTTCAATGCATCTTCGGAGCGGTCTTCAGCGAGCAAGGCGGCGGCCTTTAGTTGGGAGATCCGGCTGAATTTACGCAGCACCTGCAGGTGGGAAAGCAGGCAGGAGAAGCCTTCCTCCTCGTGAATGGGAAACTGGGCGTGCGGTCGCTTGGCTGCTTCGTGCAGCTCATTCATATCCGGATCATAGATGGACAAGGCGATCAGAACGTCTTGTGCAGCCGAGTTGGTATTGATCTCTTGGGAAGACACTCTCGACGCCAGATGGAAGTTGGTGTCGGTACGGACGTGGGTCTGCCAACCGACAAGATCGGTCAACAACCGCTTGTGGCGATCGGACAAGGTAGCGCTGGCGGGCTTGCCGATGCCGTAAATATCATCCAGTCGTTTCTTGGCTTCCGGATCTTTCCACACCGCTTCCTGCATTTCCCAGATCGCGGAACCGAGGGAGGAACGATCTTCGGCCTCCCGTTCGTGATACTCGTAGTCCAAGAGTGGCGTCATGGCGAAGTTCTGATCATCGGGAACCGGATCCGGCAGGAGTTCCTTCGGGTCGAGCGGCTCGCCGGCGGCAATCATCTTCGCGCGGAACTTTTCCCACGTGCGTTTCCCATGGATATTCTCAACGAGGTAGACAATACAGATCAGGGTTATGAAGGCCGCGCAACCGATCAGCAATCGTCTGCCGGTTCGCCAAGAGAACATGGCATCCCAACAACGCACGAAAAGGTTCGGTCCGTTCTCCGCTGACGCCGGAGTTGAAGTGGCGCCGGATTACTCTTCGGAATCGTTCATGGCTCTCTTTCCCGCAGTCTCAGACATGTTCGAAGTGGTTCGGGAAGCGGCTCTGATGAATCACGGCCGGCTTCCTGGTCTTCTGATTCTGGGTAACACGCGCTAGCTGGATCCCCAACTCGGCCAG
>JAYPXF010000121.1:0-442 GCA_038154405.1 Verrucomicrobiales bacterium
GCGCTGCAGGAGTAGGTCTTCAGACCTTTCAAAGATCCGTCGGGAACTTCGTCAACTGCTCCACGCCATCTGCGGTTACCAGGTAGTTTTCCTCGATGCGAATGCCGGCTTTGAGGGCTGGTGTGTAGAGACCCGGTTCGGCCGTAAAGACATCCCCTGCCTGAAACGTGTCTTCCCACGCGGGATTGAGATGGGGGGCTTCGTGCGGAAAAAGGCCGATGCCATGACCGAGATGATGAAAGAACGAATCGGTTTCGTATTCGTCAAGCATCGCCTTGCATTCTGCGAACAGAGCAGAGCACGAAACACCCGGCTTCACGGTCGACTTCACATGATTCAACACGGAGGCGATCACATCGCGGGCCCGTTGCTGTTCGTCCGTCGCGTTTCCATTCACGGCGAACGTGCGGCAGTTGTCGGCAAAGTAACCCCGATACGCTGG
>JAYPXF010000121.1:452-14114 GCA_038154405.1 Verrucomicrobiales bacterium
CACATAAAGTTCTCCATCCTCTGCGTTCCGGTCGCGCGGCGGGCCACCGGGCGAATTCGCCTGATAGTCATTTCCTGTGCCGGTCAAAGGCTCCCCGATGGCGGTCACCGCTGCCGCCTGCAGTTCATTGAACATGTGCAGTTCATTGATCCCCGGCTCGATGATCTCCCGGGCACGCACGTACATCGCCTCCGTTCCACCAATGGCATGACGGATCATCGCAATCTCGTCAGCGTCCTTGCGGCGTCGCAAAGCCAGGATCTGCTCCTCAATATCGACCGCCCCGGATCCTTCAATTGCAGCGGGCAAGGGACCATCAACCGCCACGCAATCCGTCAACACGCCTTGGATCACTTCGAGAGCCGCGCGTTCCTGATCCTGTCGCAAAGTGCACCGCCATTGCGCTTCAAACGTGGACACCTTCGAAGCGGCATGTCGCGTCGGTTTCTCGTTGGGCGCGATCAGATGACAATCATTCGCGTCGACGCAGATCACGGCTGACATCAGGTGGTGCGGCCGGAAACCTGTGAAGTATTGCACCTGCTCGCGTTTGGTCAGCACGGCACGGTCGGCCCCGACGTTTTCAAGGATGGTGAGCAGCCGCTTCTGCCGTTCGCGGCACAGGTCGAGATCGAGCTGAGGTAGTTCCATGATGTTACTTGATACCGAGCAGTTCGAAGCCGTTGCGATAGATCAGTTTCTCAATCTCCTCAGTATTCAGCCGCGGGAGCTGGGTCCCGTCGACCATGTCATTGAGCGCACGCACACCGTCGATGGTGGCGTCCACCGTGGTGAACGGGTAATCGGTACCAAAGAGCACCTTGTCCCAGACGCCGTATTCCTGAACGAGCATCAGGCTGTTGTACAGCTGCCAAGGCCGGTAATGGAGCGCGCTGACATCCGCGTAGACATTCGGGTGTTTGCGGATGGTGACAACGCATTCGTGTTCATATGGATGGCTCAGATGTGCGAGCACGAACTTGATGTCCGGATGCCGGATGGCGACCGGTTCAATCCAACGCGGCAGGGTATACTCAAGCGGCGCCTGGCGGACGAACGTCGTGCCGGTGTGCATGAGCACGGGAAGCTGTTTCTGTTCGGCATATTTCCAAAGTGGTTCCAGCCGGTCGTCGTCCACCCGGAATCCGGCATACATCGGCAACAACTTCACGCCGCACAAACCCAGTTCCTCATGGCCGTCGCGCAACTCCGCCTCCCAACCATCCTGGGTGGGGTCGATCGAGAGAAATCCCACCGTGTCTGCTGAGTGCTTGGCGACGTATTTCGCCACGTAGGCATCATCGATCCAGAGATCGCTCAGCTTGGCCTTGCCCCCGAACACCACCGTGCGGGTTTCTTCGCGAGCCGCGGCGTGATAGGCCTCATGGGTGACCGTAAGATCGACTGTCTCACCCGCCTTGGCTGCGGACGCCTGACGAATGAAGTCGTTTCCGAATCCCTTGGGAAACGGCCAGGTATGGCTGTGAATATCGTAAATCATTGAGATGGATTGTTTGTCTGACGCGATTCTACCAGGGCCAGGGTCTTGGCCAATTGTTCCTGAAATTCTGCTTCCGGCATGAAGTCCCAATGCAGCCATGCCCGCATCACCGGCCGACCGAGTTGCGGCTGCTTCGGATGAACCGAGGAGGAATAGCGGGTGGGACGATGAAAATACATGAGGATGTGGTCGCCATCCTTCTCATTGAGTCCCTCCACGTACCGATGACACATGTGCTCCTCCTTGAGTTCGCCGTATTTCTTCCAGTGTTCCACGAGAACCTGAGCCTGATTGTGACTTGTGTAGTTGTCGACACGGGTGTCGCTGTTCACCGCCAAAGCGAGTGATTTGAGCGGCGAACCCGCGCCTCGTGGATACCACCCTCCATTGGTCTTCGCGTAAAAGCTCACGTCCCAATGAATGAAGCTTCGGCAATTGGCGCACGATTCCCAACGTCGCCGCTCCCGGTCGCATTCGAGCCATATCGCCCTACCCACGACTCCCAACGCAATTGTCACCGCGATCGCAACGATGATCCGTCGGCGTTTCATGCCCGGTCAGACCGCAGTCAACAGCAAATCGAACAGCCGATCCACTTCAATGCGGGTTTCGTCGTCGAGCGCATAACCGCAGGGACCGCGCACGATCTCGTTTTTGAAAACACCCTGCCGCACGAGCAGGTGTTTCTCCACGGCAAGGAAACTGTCGAGTGTGTTCTGCAGAGTGATGAACGAACTCAGCGGACCATGTATCGTGCTGGCCTTGTCGAGGTCCCCCGATTCTAAGGCCCGCCAAAGCGGAACAATGGCGCGGACGAGATCAGCGCCGGGAATGGTACCGACCACGCCACGCTGATAAGAATCGACCAAGGCGATGCCACCCGTTCCTTCAAACACCTTTGCCCGACCATCCGTCGCATCGCGCAACGCGGAAAGCCGTTGCCCGATCGGCGGAGCCTCCGGCTTGAACAGCGCCCGGTCCGGTCCGAATTTCTCCAACAACCCGGCCTGAAATCCGATCGACATCGGTCGACCGACATAGCCGCTGGCGTCCTGCACTATCACCGGCACCGTCGTGGCTGCAAAGATGCGTTCGTAATACCGCCGCAGTTCATCTTCACCAACGCCGACGGACACCGGGGGGATCGCCATCAACGCATCGGCGCCGGCCTGTTCCGCGTTGACCGCATGACGGGCGGCAGTGTGCGACGACTCAGCGCCGACACTGATCACCACACATCCCCTACCCTCGTTGAATTCGCAGACGTGCGACGCCATTTCATCACGCTCCTCCGCCGACAGGCGAAGGACTTCCGACACCATGGCCATCACCACGCCATCCGCGCCGTTCTCATAGAGCCAATCGATCTCCCGCTCCAAGGTGTCGTAGTCGATTGATTCATCCTCCAGATAAGGAGTCTGAAACACAGGCAGCACGCCGGCCGCAGCTTTTGAGGTGTCACTCATCGGTGGATGGCCATAGGATTAGGTCACACCCACCCAATGGAAAAGAACCGAATACTGATCCTCGGCGTCGGCTCAATCGGGGAGCGACACGTGCGTTGCTTTCGGACAACCGATCGGGTCGAGGTCACGATCTGCGAAACAATGAATGATCGGCGCGAGGACGTTGCCCGACGCTACGATGTCCAGGCTTTTCCCACCGTGGAAGCCGCAATTGACTCCTCCTCGTTTGACGCCGCCGTGATCGCTTCACCAGCCCCATTTCATATCCCGCTGGCGCAACAGCTCGCGGATCAGGGAATGGATCTGCTGATCGAGAAACCGTTGAGTCTTTCGATGGATGGCGTGGAGGAACTCGCTTCGACCGTGAATAACAACGGACTGAAGGCAGCGGTTGGGTTCAACTTCCGCTCCCTCCCCACCCTTCTTGAAATGCAGCAGACCATTGCCGATGGATCTTTTGGTCGTCCCGTGCAGATCAATGTCCGCGCCGGGCAACACTTTCCATTCTACCGCCCCGCCTATCGCGACATCTATTATGCGCGGCGTAAAATGGGCGGGGGCGCAATCCAGGATCTCGTTCCACATCAAATGAATGCCGCCGAGTGGATGATCGGACCAGCCACGCGCGTGGTGGCGGACTGCGAACATTGTGTGCTGGAAGGAGTCGACGTCGAGGACACCGTCCATATCCTCACCCGGCATGGCGGCGTGATGGGCGCACTGAGCCTGAACCAGCATCAACCACCAAATGAGTTTGTCATCACCGTCATGTGCGAACGTGGGGCGGCGCGCTGGGAACTGGCGAAACAACGCTGGCTTTCCGCAACCGAAAACGGTGGCGATTGGAAGACGGAACGCACCGACAATTTTCAGCGGGACGACTTCTACATTCTTCAAGCCAACCGCTTTCTCGATTACTTGGAAAACAAGGGCCCAGTCCCCTGCTCGCTTGAAGATGGCATGCAGACCCTCAAATCAATTCTCTCCGTGCAGGAATCCATAAGGACCGGTCAATGGGTGGATGTGAAATGAACGAACCAACTGCCTCCGAACTTTTTAATCTTACCGGCAAGGTTGCCCTGATCACCGGAGCATCCGGCTGGCTGGGGACGGCGTTCGCCAACGCCCTCGCAGAAGCCGGTGCAACTGTCGTCACCGCGAGCCGCAACGCCGATATGGCAAGCGAAACCGCCGCCCGCCTTGGGAACAGACACCACGGCGTGACCTTGGATCAGCTCGATGAAGACAGCATCAACGCCGGATTCGCCACTGCGGTCGAGGCCGCTGGGAAAGTGGATATTCTCGTCAACAACGGCCATGCCGCCGATGCCAACGACCTGACGACAGCCCAGGCCGAGGATTTCGACAAGGTATTGAAAAACTCGACCGGCTATTTCCTGCTCGCCCGCAAGCTGCGTGATCACGTGGTGGAACGAAAAGCATCCGGAAATGTCGTCATGATCGGTTCGATGTACGGGCAGGTCGCGTCGTACCCGGACGCCTACGAAGGGGTGTGTCCGGCGAGTTCCGTTTCCTATCACACTTTGAAAGGCGGCATCATCCACATGACCCGCCACCTCGCCGTGTATTGGGCCAAAGACGACGTGCGCGTGAACTGCCTTAGCCCCGGCCCCTTCCCCGGCCCCAAGGCTCCCGCCGAAATGGTGGAGAGGCTGGTCGAAAAGTCCCCCATGGGCCGCATGGGATTGCCGCACGAACTGAAAGGCGCCCTCGTACTGCTCGCCTCCGAAGCGAGCAGCTACATGACCGGGCAGAACATCACCATCGACGGCGGCTGGACTGCTTGGTGACCGTTCCCTGGTAGCAGCCGACGTAAGGAGGCTCACTTCAATCGCTTACACCGACACGAATCTCGGCGCCGTTGCAGCGGATCTCGGGAACATACATCGCGTGCCCAAGAACCGGCAGTGCGTGGAATTGCCCGGGCACCTCGGCGCGCAGGGTGTATTTGATCTGCCACATTCCTTCGGGAAGTTTGTCGATGAACATGGCCACCTTGCGATCGCGCAGCTCCTGGTAAACCCAACGTGACTGACCGGTGAAGTCTCCACCCGCGGGTTTGCGCGCCCCGGGAATAGTCGGCGGTGCCTGAGCCACGTCGGCGACCTGCCCGTTGCGTTTCAATTGCCGCGCATAGAGGCTTTCTCCGCTGCGGATCCGCAAGGCTTCAAAGCCCGCGGGTTTGAGATCTTCGAACAGCAGATACTCATAGTTGTTCTTCGACTCGATCGTGAGAACGGTCTCGACACGTTCACCGCTCTTGATGCTGTCGCCATCCTTCACCTTCACCTTGTCGTAGACGTAGCCTTTCAACAGCGTCGGGCGACCGACCAGTTTGTAGTATTCGCGCTTGACGAAGATCTCGTTGCCGGCCGGCGGGATGGGTTCTTCGAGACTGAAATAAGTGGTCTCCGCAGCGAAGTAGAACGCGCCTTCACCCTTCCGGGTGATGCGGATCTGATTGTTGCCGTCCCTGATCAACTTCGGATCGATGGCGTAACGGCTCGGCGCCTCAAATACATCTTCGGCCGTGACCTTCTTTTTCGCGATCGAACGTCCGTTAACGGTGATTTCGTATTCCATTTCCGGTTCCAGTTCGCCGCTCACCTTCAGGTAGTCGTTCATCGCCATGATCACGATGGCGGTGTCTCGCGTGTTGCTCCATTGGGCGCCACGGCGGTTCTTGATCAGCCAATGGGTGACCGGTTCGATGAGTTTGTTCTTCGGCGAGATTTCCAGCAGCGCGCGCAAGGCAAACGCGGTGGCCTCCACGCCTCCGTCGCTCCAGCGGTGATACACACCGTCATTGCCCCAATGCGCCGTGCCGATCACGCCCTTGTTCCTGGGGCGACCGGCGATGAGCACCGATGTGTCCGGGCGTTTGTCGGTGATGACCCCGTTTTCGAGATTGCGGATCAGCACTTTGGCCTCCGCGTCCTGTCCGTAGTAGTGAGCGGTCAACGCAAGCAAAGCTCGGGTGTAGGCGTTCAATCGCTCGCGATTCTCGTAGAGGTTTTCAAAGGCAGTCTTCCGATGACGGCCGAAGCGATACATCTTGTCCTTGTTCCAATAGCTCGCAAGCGCATGGAGCATCCAGGCCTGCATGTCCGGATTCAGCTCCTCTTCCACCAACCGCTTGTCGAGGAAGTCGGCAGATTTGCGGATCACGATGTCCTTCACCTCAACGCCGGCTTCACGGGCGAGCACCAGTCCCCACACGACATAGGCGGTCATCCAATGATCACTCTTCCCTTCCTTCCACCAGCCCCAACCGCCATCGCCGTGCTGAAAATCGTAAAGCCGCTTCAAACCCGCCTGGACCATGGAGTTCATCTGGTCGAGATCCTTCTTGCCCTTGGGCTGCGTCTTGTCCACATGCGCCTGCTCAATGCCGCCGAAAACGCGGCCGATGATGTCCTCGTTCTTCAGCCCCAATTCCCGCAGCGTCCGCAAGGTCAGGACGGTCGGCAGGAAGCGGCTCATGGTCTGTTCCGTGCAGCCATAGGGGTAATTGATCAGGTACGGCAGCGCGTCGAGCATGGTCACGGCCATGCTCGGAGTGACCTGAACGGTCATGGTCGTGCTGTCCTTCTTGCGCGCCTTGGGCACGTTCAGCTTGATGGTGATGTCCTCGCCCCGAACCTTGCCCGCCTTGGTCACCAATTTCTCAATGCCGTGTTCGTGAACCGGATAGTTCTTCTCCATTGCGTCGCCGTATTTCGAGGACTTGGCGGTGACACGGATCCGGATCTTGCCGGCCGATCCCAGTTGCAATTTCCAATCCACCCGCTTCTCGGCGCCGGCGGGAACTGAGACAACGCCGTCCTCCATGTCCACATCAACGGGCAATCCAATGACGTCGAGTTCCGCGCGAACGGTCTGAATATTCTCCGTGTTGTTGTTGATGACCGCCGACACGGTGACCTTGTCTCCCACCACAAAGAACCTCGGTGCCTGCAGACGGACGATGAGCGGTTGCCGCGTGCGGGTCGTGCCTTCGGCAATGCCAAATTGATTGCCCTTGGTCACTGCCCGGGCCGTCGCCTTCCAACCAGTGAGCGAATCGGGGTATTTGACCTTTACCGTCGCCCGGCCATCCGTGCCCGTTCGGACCGAGGGCTGCCAGACCACGGTGGAACGAAAATCATTGCGGACCTCGACCACCACCTGATTGGCACCTCCTCCCACCACTCCGGCAGGCATCTTTTTGTTCTTCGCCATCACCCTGCCCGATGCCGGCATCGCGGCGTCCGCAGCCACCATGGCACCTTCCGCCATCGGAGCCGGGCTAGCGGCAGGGGCTGGAGCCGAACGGGCGACCGCACCGGCAGATCTGTCGCGGGAGAAATACACGGCCGAGGACGACTTGTCCTTGGCTCCGGCAAATTGCGACGACAGCTGGTCGACCGCGACACTGCGATTCTCATCCGGTGATTCATCGCGCTGATTGAGCAGATGTTCGTATTGATGCCGATGCATCACCTGCTTGCTCTCCGGGTCGAAGACAAGCTGCGCATAAGATTTCTGATTGAACGTGCTCTGGTTGCGCGTGCGGTTCGGGCGTTTTCTGCCGTAAAAGTGTTGGCGCGGATCGCCGGCATAATCGCTCTGGATGTAGTAGACGGATTCATCCACCAAGCCCAACGAGACCTCCGCCGACACCGGCTTGCCGTTGTGGTCCTTGGTGGTGACTTCCACGATTCCTTCCTCGCGGGCTTCGTAGTGTTCCTTTTCCGATTTCACATCGACCGTGAGGAAATTCTTGGTCGGGGGAACCACCACCTGCTTGGTATCGATGAAGATGTTCCGTTCGTGAACCATCGTGCCGCTGAGAAACACGTTGGGCACCTCGCGCTCAGTGATGTCAAGCTGCACGAGTTTCACGCGACCACGCATGCGCACAAGCTGGTAGCTGAACAGATCGTCCGCCTCTGTGCTGAAGAGGACATGTTTCCCGTTAATCGGCGCCATCAACATGACCGGCGCGGTTTCACCGACGCGGAAGGTGTCCTTGTCCACAATGATCTGCAGCGCACCGTGACGGTATCCCAGTTCGGTCGTCGTCCCCGTGCAGACCCATACGGTGGTGTCACTGGTGATGGCCGTGGCAATGCGCGGCTGTTCGCGAATGAGGTCTTCGCTCTGCCATTGAATCCGGTAGTAGCCTTCACGGGTCGGCGTAAAGTTCAGTTCCGCCTTGCCTTCTTTGTCGAGCTGAACTTTCTGCATGAGTATCTCATCCTTCTCATATCCACGGAACTTGAGCCGCCACTTCTTTTCCCCCGGCTTGGGCTTCGGTGGGAACACCCCTTCAGATTTCAAGGCCTTCAACTCGTCGCCCTTCACCTCGCGCCCATCCGGAGCAATCCAGATCTCCCACCAATAGTCGCGCGTGACCGTGACCTGACCCGAGGTTTGAAACGCGTCACGGTTGATGTCCGTGGCTTCGAACTCGACCGTCACCTTGTCGTTCGGTCGGTGGATGTTGTGGGACGGTCGGGAATTCACGTAGTAGCGCTGACGACCCACGCGGACCGATCCCGTACCAACGATCTCACGCCGGCTGGAATCAGTTACGCGTGCTTCAATCGTGTATTCGTAGTCCTGATTCGCACCCGGCGGTGTGTCGAAGGAGAGAGTCACCTTGCCTTCGGCATCCGTCTTCAACACCTCACGTTTCACCTGATTGCCGCGATGGCCGTAGCGAACGGGCTGCGGATCCACATCCTTGTAGAACCAAGGAAATTCGCGATTGCGAAGCCAACGATGCCAATAGCTGCGCTGGTGAACGGTCACCTCCACGTTGGCATTCGCGACCGGACCGCCGAAATAGTAATCCGCCTGAATGGTCACATCGATACGGTCTCCGACGCGGAAGATCTTCTTTTTGCCGTCCTCCTCGGCCGTCTTCACCGCCACCTTGAACTCCGGCAGTTTGTATTCCTCGAGTCGGAACAACTTTGCGGAACCGACGTAGGCGTTGTTGTTGTCGATATAGATCTTGATGTAGTACTCGCCCAAGGGGTTGGACTTGGTGGGGCTGAACTCGCCCCACGCCGTGCCGAACTCATTGCAGTCCGCCTTTCCTTCCTGAACCTTCGTGCCTCGTGAATCCGTGATCTCGTAACGGACCCTGCGGCCGGACGGCGTGGAATGCACACCGCCAAAATACTGCCGGACAATCATCTTCCACTCGACCGTCTCTTCCGGACGATACGCCGGTCGATCGGTATAGACGTAGCCCTTCCAGCCGTCGTTGTAGCGATTATGGTAATAGGTGCGGCCCAGCGTATAGGCCTGTTGCTCACCCTTGATCGCGGCGGCGAAAAGTTCGGGGCTTCGGCGATGCGGATTGGTCACCTCAAGCTTGGCCAGTCCTTCCTTGTCCGTCTTGGCATCGTAGGAATGGGTGATCCATTTGCGGTTTTCACGGTAACGGGCGAACAGCTTCAGTGCAGCATCCGGAATCGGCGCACCGGTGTTGGCGTCGCAATAGTAAAGCAACACCTGTTTGTTGTTGCTCTTGATCACGAGCGACGCATCCGTCACCAGCACGAGTTCGCGACGCGCCAGATTGCCGGCCTTGGCAACCATGATGTAGGCACCGGAACGCAGCTGACGGTCGAGACGCAGCTGACGATTGCCCGGCACGTGCTTGCCGTTTTCTTCCGTGTCGAACGTCCACTCATGAATCGACTCTCCGACATCCACCGACTGAATCCATGAGCGCGTGTAGGTGTTCAACGAACCCAGCTTCGAATCGCGGGTCAAGTTGACGGGATGCAGGGACAGTTTCGCCTGCTTCACGTTGCGCCAGTTCAGGTGATACTGGATTTCCGATCCGGGCAAAAACGTATGGGACACGCTGACGTTCAACTGCGCCCCGGTGATCTGCTTGATTTTGTTCTCGGCATTCCGGAAGTGGCGTGACTGGCCCTGGCGGAATTCACGGGTCAGACGGCGATAGATCTGAACGGCCTTCACATAGTCTGGCATATAGTTCCAACCACCGTTCTCCAACGGTGTGGCCCGGCCAGGGCTTTCCACATATTGGGCGTAATGATGCAGCGCATCGTCATACCACGGTACGCTTTTGCCGGCGGCCAATGCGGCTTCAAAGTAGTCCGGCGCCATCATGCGCAGCTCGTTGCTACCACCCGAATTGCGGATGGTCATGGCCATCACGTAATTTGCATAGGCCTTGTCCTCGGTGGTCCGGGCAATCTTGAGCACATTGCGCGCGAGCGAGATGGGGATCCGGTTGCCGTAATAGCCGTAGTAGTAATACGTGTTCACGCCCGGCGGCTCCACGATGCGACGGATGATGGACATGTAGCGGGTGCGGGCGAGATCCACGTCTCGGGCGCCGGCCCAAGAATCCAAGGCTTCGGCGTAATGTTGCCATGCCTGATGCCAGTTCTTGCCAGTTCGGCGCCCCCACCAGAAGTCCCCCAGCGACTCCTTGATCTCGGCATAAACACGATCCTTGTCTTCGCGTCGCGAAATGTCGCGGACCATCTTCTCCAGTTCCTGCCGGGCCAGGTTCAGCTTGGAATTGTCCGCCTTGCTCGTAGATGCCTCCGATCGCCAGGTGGCATCATTGATGCGAAAGCGAACCCATCGCTGCTCGGGAACGGGCAGATTTGAATGGTCGATCTCGCGATAGATCTTCTCCGCCCGCGAATAAGACTTCTCCGCGAAGAACTTCTCCGCCCGGGATTTCTTGGATTCGTAGTCGGATTGGGCGCGGCCGGAAAACGGAGCGGCAATAAGAATCGCGGGCAGCAGGCGGAGCCAGAGGTTCGAAAAGTTCATAAGCATCTTTGGCGTTAGACGGGGGCATAACAAAAATGCTCCCAGGTAGAAAGAGAGGATGTTGAGTCGCCACCTTGTGGCTCCATAGCGTAACCGCGAGCCCATTTCAGAATCTTGAAAGAACACCACAAATCTCCTCGCCCGTCGGACGACTTCACCCTTTTAATCCCGACATGCGAAACCCATCCCTGCTCTTGGCCGCAGTCCTTGCCGCCACCCTGCATTCCGCCGACGCAGCCCCGAAGCCCTTGCGCGCCCTGCTGATCACCGGTGGTTGCTGCCATGACTACGGCAAGCAGAAATCCATCATCGCCGAGGGAGTCGGCGCCCGGGCCAATGTGACGTTTGACGTCATTCACGAAGGCGGCACGGCCGGAGATCACAAGGTTAAGCTCTATCACAAGAAGGATTGGGCCAAGGGCTACGACGTCATCGTGCACAACGAATGCTTCGGCAAAGTGCTCGACATCGAATTCATCAACCAGATCGCAGCAGCGCACAAGGCGGGGACACCCGGAGTGGTGATTCATTGCGCCATGCACAGCTATCGCCGGGCCGACACCGACGAATGGCGGAAAGTGCTGGGAGTCACCTCCATGCGCCATCAGCAGAAGGGTTCCGTCGACGTGAAACCATTGAAGAAGAATCATCCGATCATGACCGGGTTCCCCGACGTCTGGAAGACGCCGAACGGCGAGCTCTACGAGATCGAGAAGATCTGGAAAGGTTGTACGCCGTTGGCGGAGGCATATGGTTCACGCACCAAGCGCAATCACACCTGCATTTGGATCAACCAATACGAAAAGTGCCGAATTTTCGGCACCACCCTCGGTCATCACAATGAGACGATGCAGGATCCAGTCTATCTCGACACGGTGACCCGCGGCCTGCTCTGGGCCTGCGACAAGCTGAACTCCGACGGCAGCCCGCAAAAGGGCTACGGCCCGCGCAAATAGCATCGGTCGGATTCCCCTCAGGTCGTCGCGTTTCCACCACCATCCCCTAGGGGCACATCCATACCCAACTTAGGGAACGTCGCCCGGTTTTGAATCTCCACAAAAAGCGTAGTTTTGTGCCGTCGCAAGACCGCAAACCACGACCTGCATATGAGATTCCAGAACCGGATGGACAGTTGGATGCGAAGGCATTTCGAGCTTTCGCGCGGAGGCATGACAAACATCCAAGCCATGGAGGGGCTGCGCGGATTCGCCGTCCTGCTCGCATTCTTCGCCCACTACGTCGCAGTGATGTTGCCGTGGATCAGCGAGAACTCCTGGACCTATTCCGTCGCCGGCCTGCTGAGGAATATCGGCCATGCCGGGGTCGACCTGTTCTTCGTGATGAGCGGCTACCTGATTTACGCGGCGCTCATCAAGCGGGAACGCAAGTTCCTGGAATTCTTCAAAGGGCGTGTGCTCCGAGTATACCCGGCTTTCCTGTTCATGTTCGCCGTCTACGTCGTCCTCAGTCTGGCGCTACCACACCACACGAAAGCAAGTTTCCGCAGGACACCCAATCGGCGCTGGTCTACACCATTCAGAATCTCCTGCTCCTGCCCGGCGTCTTTCCGATCGAATCTCTCATCATCGTAACGTGGTCGCTCGGCTACGAAATGGCCTACTACGTGTGCATGCCCTTGCTGATTTCAGCCTTGGCCATGCGCAAGTGGACACCGCGAACGCGGTTGTTGTTCTTCCTTTGCGTCTCCGCAGTGGCGTTCACTTGGTTCTACTCCAATTACGGAAACGGACTCGTGCGCATGCTGATGTTCCTCAGCGGCGTGGTAATCTACGAAATTCAGAAGCAGGATCTGTATCGTCCGAAACCGGGCACAGCCTTGTTTGCTTTCGGAATTGCGTGTGCGTTGATGGTGCTGATCAAGATCAACTGGCTCCAGGGCTGGTGGCGTTATCTCATGTTGTTCTTCATGTTCGGCTACGTGTGTCTTGAAGCCTTCAACGGCAAAGGATCGACCGCACGTATGCTGTCATGGTCACCACTCAGGTGGTTCGGCAACATGAGCTACTCCTACTACCTCTGTCACGGGCTGTGCCTGAAGGCGACGGTGTTTGTGCTGGCACGAATATACGCCCCCTCCGGCAACGAGAACTTCCTCTTCTGGGGACTGATGATTCCGGCCTTCGGCATCACCCTGATCGGTTCAGGCGCATTGTTCCTATTCGTGGAACGACCGATGTCGCTCTTCGCAACCCAGCCCAACTTCGGGAAGCACCGGGAACTGTTGGGAATCCCCAACGATGGCGGCATTGCAACCCTCGTCTGGCGATCGTGTGTGCCGGTGTTGGCCGCCACCCGGATCGTGTGGCGGGAATCCGTAAACAGCCTGCGACTGCTGGTCGGCAAACCACCGTTGCAATTGGACGATTCCGAAGACGTGGCAGGATTCAAGCGGTTCACCAATTTCCGATTGGTGTAGGCGTTTTGTGTAACCCCTTCAGGACATTGATATGGGCTCGCGGGTACGCTTCGGTGTCCCAGCGGGACGCCAGAGACTTCACCGATAATCTTCTCCATTCAAACTGCGCGCTACGGATTCAAGCCAGTTCTCCAACTTGCCGCGGTAGTGATGAATCCGCTGCCCTTCCGTCGCCCCCAGATCCGTCGTCTCAGAAGGATCCACCGCGAGGTTGTAAAACCGCCAGGACACCTTCCCCTTCTTGTCCTGCACGCGATGCAGTTTCCAGTCACCCTCAATCCAGGCCGAATGTCCCGGAAATGAATCCACCGCCACCGGCGGCTCCGGCAGTTTGGCCGCGGGAGGAACAATATCGCGAGGTGGCAGATCGCGTCCCGCCTGCTGCGCATCGAACAACTCCTTCATCCATGCCGCCGCCGGTG
>JAYPXF010000121.1:14124-19463 GCA_038154405.1 Verrucomicrobiales bacterium
CGGATAGTCCCAGAATCCCATTGAACGATTCTTGCGCAGCTCGCCACCCTTGATGAGCTGCAACAGACTGACGCCATCCAGAGGCGCCTGCTTCTTCATTTTCAAACCCGCGATCTCCAGCAAGGTCGGATAAATGTCGCAACTGTTGCAACGCGCATCGGCGATACGGTTCTCCTTGATCACCTTCGGCCATTCGAGAATTGCCGGAACGAGCAGCCCACCTTCGTAGACCTGTCCCTTCTTGCCGCGAAACGGACCCGCCGAACCAACCTTCTTCAACGCACCATTGTCGCTTGTGTACCAGAGAATCGTGTTGTCGCTGACGCCCATCGACTTCAGGCCGTTGCGAATCAGGCCGAACGCGTGGTCCATGCCGGAGATTTCTCCAAGAAAATGCTGACTGGCCTGCGGTTGATCGTCATAGAGCTTGCGAAATTCCTCAGTGGCGACGAAAGGACCGTGCGGCGATCCAAACCAGACCACACAGAGGAAGGGTTGCTTCGTTTTCGAAACCTTTTTCATCCACTTCAAGGCAGCTTCTGCCGCAATCACCGAACTCTCCCCTTTTATCGGCACGGCCTTGCCTTTGTGACTGAGAATCGGATCGTTGTCGTAGAAGTTAGGTGCACTGAGCCAATCGTCGAAACCGTTGCGACCCGGGTGCGCGTCACTGGAATTGCGCACGGACCCCAGATGCCATTTGCCGAAGTGCCCGGATGTATAGCCCGCCGTCTTCAACGCCTCGGCAATCGTCGTCTCCTGTGGCCGCATCGGGTAGCCCCATTTGAACACGCCCATGCGATTCGGATGCCGCCCGGTCATCACCGCAGCGCGCGTCGGCGAACACACGGGTGCCGCAGCGTAGAATCGATCGAAGCGCAACCCCGTCGCCGCCGCCTTGTCAAAGTTCGGAGTCCTGACGACAGGATGTCCATTGTAAGCCATGTCGCCCCAGCCCTGATCGTCGGCCATGACAAGCACGATGTTGGGTTTGGCAGCGACGAGTTGAGTCGCGAGCAATGACAGGACCAACAGTGTAGACAGTGGATTCTTCATGGGTGCGATACGGCTTCAATAATCACGAAACGGCCCACGCGCCTCGGCCAGCGCCATTTCCCGTTTCCAATTGGCGAAACGTCCTTTGATCATCTTCAAGACATCTGGCTGCGACTTGGACAGGTCATTCTTCTCACCAATGTCCTTGGAAAGATCGAACAGGCCACCATAGGTCGGCGTGTCCACCCATTTCCAATCGCCCACCCGGGCCGCGCGCAGATCCTTCCGCTCCCAGAACATCTCCTTGCGTGGAGAACTCTCCGTGCCGCGCAGGATGGGCAGCATGTCAAAGCCGTCAAGGATCAGCCCCGCCGGCAGTTCGACACCGGCGAGTTTGGCGACGGTTGGAAAGACTTCGAGGCTGGTCAGAAACTCATCACTCACTTTGTTCGCCGGAATTCGTCCCGGCATCCGCATCACGCTGCAGACCCGAATGCCGCCTTCCCACATCCGACTCTTGCCACCTTTCAACGGCCGATTGTCCGAACCGCCGCCGCCACCATTGTCTGAGAAGAAGATGATCAAGGTGTTGCGGGCAATCTTCTTTTCATCGAGGAAATTCAGAATCTTGCCGATGGATTCGTCCATGCAGGTGACGGACGCCCGATAGTCGCGGGTCCTTTTTTCACGGGTTGGAACGGTGGCTTCCTCGCCGTAGCGTTTGCCTTTCTGCCAGAGCTTCTTCACCGGCGGATACATCTTCTCGTATTTCTCCGGCGCCTGGATGGTTCCTCGAATCCGGGGATCGAGCGACGAGGAACCGTGCGGCGCGTTGAACGGCAGGTAGAGGAAGAAGGGCCGCTCCCAGTTCTCGCGCAGAAAGCGCATGGCCTCACGCTCGAACAGATAGGTCGCGTAGGTGCCCTTGTCATTCTCGGTCGGCTCCAGATTGCGGTACATGCTCGGAACGCCATAGCGCTCGTGCGTGTAGTAGTCTATCCCGGTATTTACGAAGCCGTAGAAGTCGTCGAAGCCGCGCGAAGTTGGCAGAAAACGTTTCAGCGTGCCGAAATCCCACTTGCCATAGATGCCGCTGGTGTAGCCCGCAGGCTTCAACACCTTGGGGAGCAGGATCTCCCGCGTATCCATCCCGCCGATGCGTTCAAAGGTCGCCTGGTACTCAGCGTGAGAATATTTGTGACCGTAATCCGGCGCTTCATTGCGGATCATGTCGTAAAGACCGTTCCGCTGCGGATACCGGCCGGTGAGAATGCTGCCGCGCGAGGGTGTGCAGGCCGGCCAGCTCACATAAAAATTCGACAATCGCGTGCCTTCACGACAAAGCCGATCGAGGTGGGGAGTGATGATGTCGTTGTTTCCGATGACGCCGATGTCCCCATAACCCTGATCATCGGAAACGATCAGAATGATGTTTGGCGGATTCGGCGCAGACTGAAGACAGACCTGTCCGAACAGCAGCATGCCGAGCAGCAATGAAACGGGATTACGCATGGCCCGATTGATACACGCGCGAATGTGTGCGGGAAGACAGAAGTTCGCCAACGCACGCCCTATGGCCGGTCTCCCAACCGAGCCATCTGAAGGACCGAAGGTCTCCTCACCAATTTGAGACCTTCGGTCGCAATAACGCCTCGGACAGGAGACCGGCCACGGCAGATGGAGGAGGCAGCTTGAAGATATGCAATCAGTCGTGCGCCAGCACTGATCACCGACTACTGATGACTGATCACTTCAACCACCGCGGGCATTGCCCAAGCGCGGAATCAGATCATTCAGATCCCAGGCAGTGCGTTCGGCGCTGAGTTGTTCGGCCACGCGGCCGTGTTCCCAGACGGCGTAGCGAATCGTTCGCGGCAGTTCGGCACTCAATGCGGGCTGGGCAGCCAGTCCCCCGAGATAGCCGGCCAGCACATCTCCGCTGCCTCCCTGTCCGAGTTCCGGGCAACCGGTGGAATTGATCGTGATCCCCTGATCGTCGGCGATAACCGTCTGCTGTCCCTTGAGCACGACAACGCATCCGCCAACCCGCTCGCGCAATCGGCCGGCCGCCTTCTCGCGATCCGCCTGAATTTCGGCTCCGGACATTTGAAGCATTCGCGCCGCCTCGCCCGGATGCGGCGTGACAATTCGACAGCCGGGAAAACTCACGTCTGCCGGCAGCCAATCCAACGCACTGGCATCGGCAATGACGGTCAGCTCCGACTCGGTCCAGAGCTTCACAGCGAAGGAACGCAGTTCCGCATTTAAGTCCGGTCCGGCCAGCCCTGGTCCGATAACGATCGCAGTCGTCGAATCCGGCAGACCGATTTCGCCGCTCCAAGGATGCACCATGGATTGCTGCAGTTGGGAAGCAACGAACGGATACGCCGGCGGCGGCGTAAAAACACTGACCAATCCCGGCATGGCCCGGTGCGCCGCGCGCGCAGCCAGAACGGCGGCGCCATGATACCCTTGGCTTCCCGCCAGAATGGCCAGGTGACCGAACGTGCTCTTGTGACCGTGAACCGGGCGACGTGGCGGAAATCCATGAAAGTCTTGCTCGAGCGACCAGTTCGGTGATCCCGAAAACGGACAGGCGACCAGCCCGATCTCAGCCGCCACTACCAATCGCCCGATGTGCTCCGCGGTTTTGTGCCAGATCATGGCGTTCTTCGGTCCGCCAAAGGTCACGGTCGTCGTGGCGCACACGGCAACGCCCATCAGTTCACCGGTGTCAGCGTTCAATCCCGACGGCACGTCCACCGCCAACACGCGGACATCGGCCCGATTCAGTTCCTCAATCAGCTTGCGCCAATGCCCCTCCAGCGGACGGTTGAGGCCGATGCCGAACAGGCCGTCGATGACGATGCCGTTGCGCGCGCGAATATCGGCAAGGGCGTTGGGAAGTTCATCCAGCAAGCCGCCGGGCCTACTGGCATCGATCAGGGCCACCTTGCGATCGTCGAGATACTCGGCGGCATACTTGGCGTCGCCGCCGTTGTTCCCCTTGCCGGTCAGCACCAATACGGGTTCGTCCGGCCTGGTCATGAAACGGGCTTCATTCGCCACGGTTCGACCGGCCTCGCGCATCACGACATCAACGGAACGGCCGGCATCCCAACTGACCTGCTCCCATTCGCGCATCTGGGCAATGGATATGACTGGAACCGGCATGCGGGGGAAGTATCCCGAATGACGATTCGCCGCGCCAGTTCAATATGAACGGGCTCAGAGGAACACGAGCTGCCCCACCGCGGACGGGCCGTTGTTGACCGAGATCTCCTCGGCTTCGCAGATATCAACCGACTGCAATCCATCCTTCGCGGTGACCACCGACGGTTGCTCGCCCTTTTCGATGCAATCGACGAAATGACGGAGTTCGCCGACATAGCCGTCGGGTCCATCCAACTTGAGGTGCACCGGCTCTTTGCCCGCTTCGCAAACACGCAGGCATTCGTCACCGCGGGAAAGATCGTAGTCGACCGTCGCGTTCTCGAAGTTGGCGAGGTAGCTCATGTTGAAACCGAAGCCCGGTGCCATCGCCCAGCTGCCCTCGGCAAAAACCATCGCCTCGTTCTTCACGTGATATTGCGTGACCACATGATCAATGGCGTGACTGACCCGCGTGTAGCCGGTCGACTGCAACGCGCTGGGGCGCCCGAAGCAATAGGCCACGAAGTCCGCGTCATGAATGTGCAAATCAAACAGAGCCCCACCAGAACGGTGACCATCGAGAAAGTTCTGTTGCCCCCAACCCGGCGGTTCGGCAACGCGCCGAAAAGAGGCCGACAGCACCTTGCCGTAACGACCGTCATCAATCGCCTCCTTAAGCCATTTCCATTCCGGCCAGAAACGCAGACACATGGCCGGCATCAGGATTGCGTCTGACTTTTCGGCAACTTCAAGAATCCACGCGGCATCCCGCACTGATCGAGCCAAGGGCTTTTCGCAGAGCACATGTTTACCGGCATTCAACGCAAGGGAAGCCAGTTCGCGATGCACGAAGGTGGGAGAACAGATGTCGATCGCATCGATGTCCGGGTCGGCAATCATCTCCTTGTAGGAGGTGAAGGCCTTGAACGAATCCGGATCGAGCTTGATCGGTTCGCCATCGCCGACGTTGCCACCCACATCACTGAAATCGCCAGCCAGCCGATTGCCGCTCGGATTGCACAACGCCGCCACCTGCGCGCCGGGCACCTCTCGATAGGCCTTGAGGTGCGTGGCCGCCATGAATCCCAACCCGACAATTCCGATTTTCACCATCGATCAATTTTTTCCGAACACGAAGCAAACAGCCTAGCAGCAACGCCGGCACACTGGCTAGACCGATTGCCAAAAGT
>JAYPXF010000122.1:0-16137 GCA_038154405.1 Verrucomicrobiales bacterium
ATCTGAAGGATGCGGCGCCCAATGCGATGTGGGTGCATGATGCGAACGACGACCAGGACAAGATTCGGGTCGCCTATCAGCACATGATTCACAAATACATACGCTGTGCGAAAGGCAATGACGACAACCTGAAGCGCGTACTGGATTACCTGGATGCCGAAGGACTCTCCGAGGATACGATCGTGGTTTACACCTCGGACCAGGGTTACTGGCTGGGACAACACGGATTCTACGACAAACGACTCATCTTGGAGACTTCCATGCGGATGCCGTTCCTGATCCGATATCCGCGGCTGATCAAGGCGGGACAGGTCAACAAGGACCTTTGCATCAACGTCGACATCGCGCCGACCTTGCTTGAGCTGGCTGGTATCCGGGTGCCAACTGAGATGCAGGGGCGCAGCATGGTTCCGTTGCTGCGGGGGAAAACGGTGAAGGATTGGAGGAAGACCCAGTTCTACACCTACTGGGGAGCGCCCGAGCACTACGGGGTTCGCTCCGATCGCTACACGTATCTGAAACTCGGTGGACACGAGACGGAGCTTTTCGATCGTCTCAAGGATCCGCATCAACGCCACAATGTCTACGGCAACTCGGACTATCGGGATGCGATCAAGTGGTTGGAGTCTGAGTTGCAACAACAACTCAAGGATGTTGAGATCGCCGAGGCGGACATCCCTGGAAACAAGAAAATGCGAAAAAAGTCCCGTCGCTGAATCATCATGAGAATCACCCTCGTCACAATCCTCTGTATCCTCAGTTGCTTGAGTGCATCGCTGTCTGCGAGCCCCCGGCCGAACATTGTTTTTCTGCTCGCGGATGACATGGGTTATGGCGATCTCGCCTGCTATGGCCATCCGATCATCAAATCACCCAATCTGGATCGATTGGCGAAGCAGGGCGTGCGACTGACTGATTGTTATGCGGCCAGCTCGAACTGTTCCCCGTCGCGTACGGCGATTCTCACGGGGCGCAGCCCGTATCGGGTGGGCATGTATGATTACGCGCGTTTCCAGGCCCTGCACATTCCGACCGGTGAGTTGACGGTCGCGGAGGTGGTTCGAGATGCCGGTTACCAAACCATGTTCGGTGGCAAGTGGCATTGTAGTGGAGATTTTGACAAACAACCGAATCCTGGCAATCACGGTTTCAATCATTGGCTCGCGCATCCGAAGAACTTTGGTGAAAACCCGAGCGGCTTCTATCGCAACGGCAGGAAACTCGACAAGCTGGCCGGGTGGATGTCGGAGATCGTGGTGAACGAGGCGATCGATTTCATCGGTCAACGCGACAAGTCAAAGCCCTTCATGACGATGCTCTGGTTCAGCGAACCACATACTCCGGTTGTCGCTGCAGAAAAGTTCAAGAAGCCGTATCAGAATCCGGAAACGATCGAGGCCGCCAATTCCATTCGCTACGGCGGTCCACAGGTGATTCGCAAGTCCAAGGAAGGCAACCGTGCCACGTATTACGGTTGCGTCACGATGTTGGATCATCACATCGGGCGCTTGATGAAATATCTCCAGCAGGAGGGATTGGAAAAGAATACCCTGGTGATCTTCACCAGCGACAATGGCCCGGAGCATCGACCGGCCACTTCGTTCGGAACGCCTGGTAAACTGCGGGGAGCCAAAGGGCACATGCACGAGGGCGGCTATCGCGTTCCCGGGATCATCAGGTGGCCGGGGCAAATCAAGGCGGGATCGGTGTCCAGTGAACCCGTGAATGGGACCGATTTCCTGCCATCCTTAGCCGCCGTTGTTGGGGGCAAACCTGATTACCCAAACAAGCTCGACGGTATCAACGTGTTTCCCGCATTGACGGGCGGCAAGTCCGTCGCCCGGGAGACTCCGATGCTTTGGTGGCTTTGGCATGCTCGCGGTGCGAAGGAGGTCACTATGCGGGTCGGTGACTACAAGATCCTCGCGAACATGCTGCCGCAGACTGAGGTTTCGATCCGGGACACCCGTGCACCAAAGGGCATGAAGGTCATGGATTTCATCAAGCAGTCTGAGTTGGGGAATTTTACCCTCTACAATCTCAAGAAGGATCCTTCGGAAACGACCGAACTTTCCAAGGTGGAACCGGAGAAACTGAGTTCCATGCGCCAGCAGTTCATCGAGTTGCACGATGAGATTCGTAAGGAAGGGCCTTATTACGAGCTGCAGTCACGGAAGAAAAAGAAGTAGAGTCGATGAGTCAGATCCCAGCCATTAAAGCGCCAACCGCATTGCCGGAGGCGTTGGAAACCTTCGAGGAGTTTCTCGGGGAAATAGCGGACTTCGGCGGAGAGTTCATTCCGGGCGAGATGTTCCGTTTTTCCTGGGTGCTATTGCAGGTGGACGAAGGTGAGAATGGACCGCAGATCATGGCGCCGAAGTTCGGGGTCTATCCGTTCGAGTACCTTGAGGATTGTTCGGAGGCGCTCAATATCGTCGCGCGACAGCGGTTCATGGCCGACAGCTTTGGCGTGTCCGTGGGGCGGTGCACGGCGATTCAGGCGGCGATTACGGTCAAGGATCTCGACGAGTGTTCCAATTGGGTGATGACCCGCGTCGGGCGTGAGGGTGACAGCGTTTCCGGTTGGTCATTCGGAGCCGAGGATTCGAAGTTGGATCCAGAAGTTCAAGAGAACCTGGAACTGCGCAGTCTGTGGGATTTGTATTCCAAGCGGCCGGAGTTGGGTGAGTTTTGTCTGCTGCCACAAGGTATGAAAGTCGCGCTCGAGGATCCGCCTAAGGTGATGAAAGACGGCAAGGTCGTCACAGCGGAAGAAGGTTCCTATTTCGCCCAAAAGTTTCCAGCATCCTGATCAAATGTGTTTATGAAGAAGTATTTCCTGCTCCTGGCCTTGGCCGTGGTTTGTCGTGCGGCGGATAAACGGCCAAACATCCTGTTCATTTACACCGATGATCAATCGCACCGGACAGTAAGTTGTTATCCCGAGGCGTTTGATTGGGTGAACACTCCGAATATCGATTCACTGGCGAAGAATGGAGTGCGGTTTTCCCGTGCCTACATTGGTTCGTGGTGCATGCCTTCGCGGGCGACGATGCTCACGGGACATCATCAACATGGTATCGAGTCGATGCGTATGGAGGGGCAGTATCCCGGCAGTGCGTATGATCCCGACAAGTGCCCGTTCTGGCCGAAGGTGTTTCGTCAGAACGGCTACACCACCGCGCAGATCGGCAAATGGCACACGGGCGTTGACGGAGGATTCGGTCGTGACTGGGATTACCAGATCATCTGGAATCGGCCGGCGCTGCCAGAGAATGCGCCAAACTATTATTACGATCAGTTGACCAGTTTCAACGGCGGCAGGCCGAGGTTGGTGAAAGGCTACACTACGGACAATTACACCAAGTGGGCGGTTGAGTTCATACACGGTAAGGGACGGGATCCTGAAAAGCCTTGGTATCTGTGGCTCTGCTACGGGGCTGTTCACGGTCCATTCACTCCGGCTGAGCGTCATCTCTATGACTATCCGAACATCAAGGTGCCAACGCCAAAGGACATTTACCCACCGCGTCCAGGCAAACCCACCTACGCCGACAAGATGGAGTTTTGGGAGCGTGGTAAGGATGGAGGGCCGGTTGAACGGCAGGTCCGAAAGGTCGTTCCTGTGGGGATGAAGGATTTTCCCGGTCGGCCGTTGCGTGATTGGGTTCGCCAGTACCACCAAGGTGTCCTCGCGATCGATGAAGGTGTCGGCAAGTTGCTCGTGGCATTGAAGGAGAGTGGTCAGGATGAGAACACCATCGTCGTTTTTACGTCAGATCAAGGGTTTGCCTGGGGACAGCACGGTTTCAAATCAAAGGTCGCTCCTTACAATCATACCGTGGCAGCTCCGTTTATCATTCGCCCCACGGCGAAGCACGCCAAGAAGACCGCGGGCAAGGTTATCCAGGCGCCGGTAAGTGGCGTGGATCTGCCGCCGACCTTTTTTGCACAGGCCGGCATCGAGTTGCCTTGGAAAATGCATGGACGGGATCTGAGTCCGCTGCTGACCGACCGAAAGGTGAAATGGGATTCGCCGGCCATGTTGGTTCATACGGCCAAACTTTATGGATCTGCCACGGACAGGATCCCGCCGACGGGTGACAAGGCACTCTATCATGGTCCGGGCGTGCCGTGGTTCGTGATGCTGGCCGAAGGTCGATATAAATACATCAGAACGTTGATCGATGGTGAACCGGAGGAGCTCTATGATCTGCACAATGATCCGGATGAACTGAACAATCTGGCTCTCACGAAGTCGCACCGGACCTCGCTGCAGAAGTATCGCAAATCAGCGATTAAAGAACTCCGCCGAACGGGTGCTGGTTTCGTCGGTGGAATGCCCCCGACATCGACCATGGCGCGGAATTGAATCGGTGAATTCCTCCGCCGTATCGGGATTCGCGAAGAATTCCGACACAACGGGCAACGAAGATCGGAAGATTTCGCATTTTCCGCTGCTAAACCAGTTATCAATCGATCCTGAACAACTGACGATCGGTGCTTGGTTTCTTCGTCGAGACGGCCGCGGTGTATTTCTCCGCCGGAGTCAGTAGGTCGATTTTCCACTGCGCTGTTGCTTTCGAATCAAGGGAATCAGCAATCAAGCCGCCGGACACCGACACGGAGAAGGAACGAGTATCGCGACTGAGACCTGATCCGAGAGATTTCAGATAGGCTTCCTTTTGCACCCAGCAATCGAGAAACGCGTGGTGACGGGCGGTGCTGGGAACGACGGCTAACGCTGATTGCTCCGAATCGGAGTAAAAACGAGTGGTCAGGGATTCCACATCTGCCTTGCGTCCAAGCCATTCGATATCCACGCCGATGGGGTGTCCTTGGGTGAAACCAATCAGGGCGTAGTCTTGTGAATGGGATACATTGAATTGCAGATCCGTTTCCGGGTGGCTGATCCACGGTTTGCCGTGATCGGCATACATGAACCTGATACCGGTGGGGGCAGAGTTCAGATAATTGGACAGCAGGAGTCGCAGGCCCGTTCTCGCCATCGCAAACTGCTGTCTGGGTTTCTCGATCTTGTATCGCTCAGCCCGTTTCTGTTCATCGAAGGAAAGGACAAGGTCGCGCTCGGCGGACAGGTTGACCACCCACAAGTGAACTTCATTGTCGGCCAGAACGGGAAACGGATCCGGGATTGGCCACTCCTTGCTCATTGCTTTCGGAGATGATCAGCCAGTCGTTTCAGACCTTCATCAATGCCCACCTTGGGCACGTAGCCGAAATCTCGCTTGGCGGCGGAGATGTCGAACCAGTGGGCGGTGGAAAGTTCCTTGGCCACGAATCGGGTCATGCGTGGTTCGCTTTTGAACGCAAAGGCGTTGTAGAGAAGCTCGCACATGCAACCGGCGAAGTATGCCAGACCGGGAGAAATTGTCTTCGAAACGGGCGGGACGCCGCCGGCGTGTAGGATACGATCGATGAGTTCCCAGACAGAGACGGGTTCGTCCTGAGAAATGAAGTAGGTCTTGCCGGCGACAGCGGTTCCGGGAGCGAGCTTCTCGGCCGCGAGCAGATGTGCTTCGGCGGCGTTGTCGATGTAGATGGAATCAACAAGGTTGTCGCGTGTGCCAATACGCCGAATCTGGCCGGCCTTCCCTTTGGCAATGATCCGTGGGACCAGATGATTGTCGCCCGGTCCCCAGATCAAATGGGGGCGCAGGGATACGGTGGCCAGTTGATTGTCATTGGCTGCGATGACCTTCTTTTCGGCGGTCGCTTTGGTCTGCGGATAATAGGCATGGTAGTGCTTGGGATAGGGCACTGATTCGTTCACGCCTTCCATGTCCGTGCCGTTGAATACCACGCTGGGAGAACTGGTGTAGATCAGTTTGCCAATTCCATGTTGGCGACAGGCTTGGATGATGTTCTCAGTACCGACTACGTTGGTTTCGTGGTAATCGGAGTAGAGACCCCAGATGCCCGCCTTAGCGGCAACGTGGAAGACCATGTCGCATGCGTTGGCAGCTTTGGTGACGGCGGCGAGGTCGTTCAACGCACCTTGATGTTGTCTGACGTTGAGGGCTTCCAGTTCCGCATACTTCTGGCGGGAAAAGGTGTGGACCTCGGCGCCTTTCTCAAGCAGTTCCCGGACAATGGCCCCACCCAGAAATCCCCCTCCGCCGGTGACGAGAATGGTTTTGCCTGCAAAACTCATCGGCAGGATCAGCGTCGGAGAAACGTCTCCATGAATCCGCCTTTCTCGGTTCGGATCTCCATACCCGCTTTCACGTTGTGGTTGGAGAACCAGTTCTGATTCATCTCCAGCACGAACTGAATGTTGTGGCTCTGGGAGTAGACGGCGTTTTCGTTCAAGGGATGGAGGGGATGGATTTCCTGGATGATGCCTTCCGGGGTGATGTATGCGATATCGAGCGGGACGGTCGTGTTCTTCATCCAGAAAGAACGCTGCGAAGGATAGTCGAAAATGAAGACCATGCCTTCCAATTCGCCCATGTTGGTCCGATACATCATACCCATCTGATGCTGTTTTGATGTGCGCGCGATTTCGGCGGTAATTTCGTTGGTGCCGGTCCACAGTTTGATGGTCGGCAGCTTTGACTGGGCTTGGGCAACGGGTTGCACCGGCCCGGCTTTCTTCGGACCGGAATCAGCAGAGGGTTGGCTACAGGCGGAAAGGCCCAGCAAGCCGATGGTCAACAGCGCGTATTTGATGGCGCGAATCATTGCGATGACGTTGTCCAGAGCGTTTCTGAATGGCAACAGAAATTCGTCGGTCGTTTGGTGTTCGGAGTTGTGATTGAACGGCTTGCCGGAGCGGGATAGTTTGCGGGCGTGGCCGCTACGGAAAGACCGAACATCCTCTGGTTGTGCACTGATCAACAGCGCTTTGACACGATCCGGGGCTTGGGGAACTCGCTCATCAATACACCGAACATCGATCGCTTGATGGAGGAAGGGGTGACCTTTACGCGGGCATATTGCCAGAGTCCGGTGTGCACGCCGAGTCGGGCGTCATTCCTGACCGGGCGCTATCCACGAACGACTCGTTGCCGTCAGAATGGCCAGGCAATGCCGGCAGACGAGCAGTTAATCAGCCGAATCTTGGCTGACAACGGCTACACCTGTGGCCTTGCGGGTAAGCTTCACCTGGCGTCTTGTTCGGATGGCAAGGTTGAGACCCGGATTGATGACGGCTACTCCACCTTTCACTGGTCGCACCATCCGCAACCCGATTGGCCGGAGAACGCCTACACGCAATGGCTGACTAGGAAAGGCAAGACCTGGGAGGAACTGTATCAGGCACCGGGAAGCGCCTACGCGAAGGAAGGAATTCCGACCGAGTATCACCAGACGACCTGGTGCGCTGAAATGACGATCGATTTCCTGAAGAAAAACGCCGGCAAGCCGTGGATGTTTTCGTTCAATTGCTTTGCTCCCCATCATCCCTTTGATCCGCCTAAGGAGTTTCTGGACAAATACAATCCGGATGACATGCCGTTGCCCAAGCGGAGTGACGGTGAGTTGGACAACAAGACCGAGTTTCAGCAACTCGATTCGATTTGGGCACACAACACCCCTGGTTACTTCGACGTCGCGAACATGACAGATCAGGATCGACGCGAGATAACGGCGGCTTACTACGCCATGTGCGAGCACATCGATCACGAGGTGGGGCGCATTCTCTCGGCCTTGGATGAATCGGGACAACGCGATAACACGATCGTGATCTTCATGTCCGATCACGGAGAGATGCTCGGGGATCACGGAATCTATCTGAAAGGACCTCACTTCTATGAGGAGGCGGTGAGAGTTCCATTGGTGATGCGGTGGCCTGACAGATTCAAAGCTGGGCATCGGGTGGATGGACTGATGGAGTTGACGGATCTCGCACCTACCTTGCTGGAATGCGCGGGTATTGAAGTGCCGAGCCGGATGCAAGGTCGCTCGCTTTCCGGACAGTTGAAAGGGGCGGATGATCCGTCCCGGTTTCGTGATTTCGTCTTCAGTGAATACTACAACTCCTGGACTCACGAAGAGGGTTACGGAACCATGCTGCGGACGGAGAAGGAGAAAATCGTGGTCTATCATGGAACGGAACCAGGTGAGATTTACGATTTGGAGAACGATCCAGACGAATTCGAAAACCTCTGGGATTCGCCGGATCACCAAGAATTGAAGATGCGGCTTCTGAAGCAGTGCTTCGATGCGAGCGTATTCACGATGGATCCTGATCCGCCGCGTTTGGGGCCGTTCTGATTCCCCTTCTTGGCCATAAGAACACAGGCTAGCCTCAAAACGGCCTGATTGGGAACGTTGCTGCGAGCGTGAGCGAGTCGACGTGCGGAAGATCTCAAGCCTTGAATCTCCTCGCGCACGTTCGCCGCTACATTCTGAAAGGCGGCCCGTTTTGTATTTCTTGTGTTTTTTGTGGCTAAAGAAAAAACTCCCGGCCTTTCCAGCGTATGAAAATCACACTGAACACGAGTACCATCAAGCCACAGCCCTTGATGAAAAAGATCGAACTGGTCGCCAAGGCGGGCTACGACGGAATCGAACTCTGGTTGAATGACGTCTACGAATATGTGGGGCAGGGCGGTGAGGTGTCCGATGTGGAGAAGGCTTTGGCGGACAATGGATTGTTTGTTCCGTGTATGATTGCGATGCGCGGATGGGGTGAGGCCGAAGGATTCGAATACAACATCATACTCGACGAGTGCAAACGGCGGATGGAATTGGCCGCCCGATTGAAATCCCCCTACATCGTGGCGACTCCACCGTTCTTTGATGCTGATCTGAATCAGGTTTCCCAGCGATATCGTGACCTGTTGCGAATTGGCAAAGAAGCCGGGGTGATGCCCACGATGGAATACATCAGCTTCTTCAAATCGGTGTGGCGTCTGCGCCAGGCGTGGCAGATCGTGCAGGAAGCGGATGATCCGGATGCAACCATCATTCTGGATGCGTTTCACACCTGGAACAGCGCTTCATCGATCGAGGAATATCGTTCCATTCCGGTGGAAAAGATCAGCCATTTCCATATCGACGATGCCCACCCGAACAAGCCGCAGATGCAGCAAATTGATCCGGATCGCCAGATGGTCGGCGACGGACCGATTGATCTGAAGGCGGAGTTGGCGTTGTTGAAGGAAAAGGGGTATAACGGATGTGTGAGCCTGGAGCTGTTCAATCAGGATCTCTGGAAACAGGAACCGTTGGAAATGCTCAAAATCGGTTTGGAGCGAGTGAAGGCGGTGCTGCCGGGTGAATAGTAGCGATATCCGCGCTGGTTGGTTGCGGCACAGCCGTAACTTCGATTGCCAATTGAAGTTCACAGCTCGGATTCGGTTGACAATCGAATCTGCGACTGCGCGAATCAGAATTGTCTGAAGAATCGGAATTGGAGAGCTTTGTTGAATTATCGAATACGCTCTGGGTTGGTCTCGACAACGAATGCCTGATCGCGATGCGGACAAATTGCGGGTGACTGTTGATGGGAAGTTCTTTCGTCTCGGCGAGAGTAAGTTTCATGTCAAAGGTGTTACCTATGGCCCGTTCGCGCCCAATACCAATGGTGAGCATTTGCCGGGAGAGGGCCAGGTTGCTGAAGACCTGTCTCAGATGGTCGAATTGGGGGCGAACACACTCCGGGTTTACCACACGCCTCCGAAATGGTTCCTCGACTTGGTCGAGGAATGTGGGCTGAAGGTGTTGGTCGATGTTGCGTGGTGGAAGACCGGTTGTTTTCTGGATCAGCTGGACACGCGGAACGAAGCCCGAAAGGCCGTGCGGGACGCGGTGAAGGCGGTTGGGGATCATCCTGCGGTGTTTGCGTTCAGTGTGGTGAACGAGATTGCGCCGGATGTGGTGCGCTGGCATGGCGTGGAACGGTTGGGACGCTTCATTGATGAACTGGCGGACATTGCTCATGAAGTGAATCCGGATTGCCTGGTGACGTTTGGGAACTACCCGCCAACCGAATACCTCACTGCGAGAAACATCGATTTCGTTTCCTTCAATGTCTATTTGCATGAACGCCCTGCGCTGCGGTCCTACGTGTCTCATCTGCAGATGCTGGCGGATGCGAAGCCGTTGGTGATGACGGAGATCGGGATCGACTCCAAGGCGGAGGGAGCGGCGGCCCAGGCGGTGATGCTGGACTGGCAGTTGGAAACGATCTGTCGGGGCGGTGCAGCCGGAACGGTCGTGTTCAGCTTCACGGATGAATGGTTCAAGGACGGAGAGGACATCACCGGCTGGGAATTCGGTTTGGTCGATCGCAATCGCAATGCCAAGCCCGCGTACGAATCGGTGAAGCGGGCATTCTCGTTCGCGCCCTACCATCCCTTGAAATCAGCGCCGAGGGTTTCGGTCGTTGTTGCGACGTACAACGGATCCAAGACTTTGCGTGGCTGCCTGCATTCGCTCAAGAAGCTGAATTATCCGGACTACGAAGTGATCGTCGTGGATGACGGCTCAGTCGATTCCGTTCCGGATATCGCTCAATCGGTGGAAGGAATTCGATACATCCGGCAGGACAACATGGGATTGAGTGTGGCCCGCAACACGGGAATGAACGCGGCGACGGGCGAGATTGTCGCCTACACGGACGATGACTGTCGTGCGGACGAAGATTGGCTGTATTACCTGGCGGGCGATTTGGCGGGGAGTGATTTTGTCGCCATGGGCGGACACAACTTTCTGCCGACGGACGACGGATTGACGGCTGCTGCTGTCATGGCGGCTCCGGGTGGGCCGATTCATGTGATGCTGACCGAAACCGAGGCGGAGCACATTCCCGGGTGCAACATCGCGTTTCGCAAAACGGCATTGGAGGAGATTGGCGGGTTCGACCCGATCTATACCAAAGCGGGTGACGATGTGGATGTGTGCTGGCGATTGATGAATGCGGGGCATCGGATCGGGTTCAATCCGGCGGGATTTGTCTGGCACTACCGGCGATCAACGGTGAAGGCCTACCTGAAACAGCAGATGGGATACGGTGAGGCAGAAGCGTTGTTGGAACGAAAACATCCCGACCAATTCAATCCGCTGGGAGGGGGGAAATGGCACGGGCGCATTTATGCGCCGGCGGCTTGGTTTGCGATGAGTGAGGGGCGGATCTATCGCGGGGCATTCGGCGAAGGGATGTTTCAAACAATCTACTCTGATGGAATGGATGGCCGATGGGCGGTTCACACCAGTCTGGAACGGCAGTTGTTTGTCACGCTGCCGCTGCTGCTGGCGGCACTGGTATGGGGACATCCAGTGGTTGTCTTGGGGGCCGTTGCCGCCATTGGTTCGTGGATAGGCATTTGTGCCTTTGCTGGGGCAAACTCGCCCATTGATCCTTCGAAGCTGAGGTGGTGGTCGAGGCCGTTGGTTTCCTGTCTTTATCTCTTGCAGCCGTTGTATCGTGGCTGGGCGCGTTATTCGGAGCGGTTCATTGTTCAGCAGGCTTCGTTGAACAGCCGAGAGTCGCTCGATACGCTTGCGCTAAAGAAAGAAAAAAGCACATTCGAGCACGTCGCCTATTGGTCGGAGGAGCCGCAGCCGCGAGCAGAATTATTGGAGGGCTTGTTGCAGCGATTGGATCAGGATGGTTGGCGCGCGCACCGCGATGCGGGTTGGGGGATGCACGATCTGCGGTTGAACGGGAGTCGCTGGTGTCATCTGTTGGTGTCGACCGCATCCGAATGGCACAAGGGCGGACGCGTGATGTTGCGGTGTCGGATGGACACCGAATCGAGTCTGTTGGCCAAGGTGCTGATGTTTTACGCGTTGGTTTCAGTGGTGTTGGTTGCCGGGTTGCCGATTGAGACGGCGTGGAAATGGTGTTTCGTCTACGCTGTGCCGATCGGGTTGATCCTGTGGCTGCGTAATCGGCGGCAGACACTACGGCGCATTTTCTCGGTGATTCTCGATCAGGAGGCGGCCAAGGCCGGTTGGCAGACGGTGGGCGGAAAGAGCATGGCCCAACCGTCGGAGCCGGCCGCTGCGAGGCCTGTTAATAACGCGAAATCGACGCCATGCCAACCACCCGTCTATGCTCCGGAATGGTTCAGTATCTGGAACTCCTCCAGCACGTTTTAGACAAAGGCAAATATAAGGACGACCGGACGGGTACCGGCACGTATTCCGTTTTCGGAGCGCAGACCCGTTTTGATCTTTCTGACGGGTTTCCTTGTCTGACCACCAAGAAACTTCATCTGCGCTCGATCATTCATGAGTTGCTGTGGTTCCTGAAGGGCGATACCAACGTGAAGTATCTGAACGACAACGGGGTATCCATTTGGGACGAATGGGCGGATGAGAATGGCGATCTTGGTCCGGTCTACGGCAAGCAATGGTGCAGTTGGGAGGGCGCGGATGGCCAGGCAATCAACCAGATCGATCAGGTGATTGAACAGATCAAGAACAACCCCGACAGTCGCCGCCTGATTGTGAGTGCCTGGAACGTTGGGGAATTGGAGAAGATGGCCTTGGCACCTTGTCACGCTTTCTTTCAATTCTATGTGCGCGATGGAGCATTGAGTTGCCAACTCTATCAGCGTAGCGAGGATCTTTTCCTGGGCGATCCATTCAACATCGCTTCATACGCGTAGTTGCTGATGATGGTGGCCCAGGAGAGTGATCTGAAACCGGGTGAATTTGTTCACACTTTTGGTGATCTGCATCTCTACTCCAACCATCTCGATCAGGCGAAACTGCAACTGACCCGCGAACCTCGTCCGTTGCCGACGCTGAAATTGAATCCGGAGGTGAAGGACATTCACGACTTCAAGTTCGAGGATTTCGAGCTGACCGACTACGACCCGCATCCGCACATCAAGGCGGCGGTGGCAGTGTGATGGGTTCCTGAACATGAGCGTCCAACTTCAGCGCGAGCGGTCAACAGTTGGGTGGGGCGAGAGTCCCCGCGAGCCCACTCCAGAGTCCCGTAGGGATGACAAAGCCAGATTTTGTTTTGTGCCGTCCTTTCAGGATTCTGACAACGGCTCGTGGGGACGCTCTCCCCACGGAGGTCTGGACCGCTGGCGCTCGAGATTGAAATTCTGATGAAACCTTTCAAAGCCATTGCTGCCATGTCGTTGAATCACGTGATTGGACGTGGCAGTGAGATTCCCTGGCATATCCCTGAGGATTTCAAATGGTTCAAGGCCACCACGATGGGACACATACTGTTGATGGGGCGGAAGACATTTGAATCGATCGGTCGACCCTTGCCTGGTCGTGAGACCATTGTCCTCAGCCGCAGTGGGTTCTCCGGCGAGCGGGTGAGGACGTTGGACTCCGTGGATAAACTTGATTTGGCTGACGGTGACGGACGCGAAGTGTTCGTATGCGGAGGTGCTGAAATCTATCGGCAACTGCTGGATAGATGTTCGGATCTCTATCTGACAGTTGTAAAGCGGGAGGTGGAGGGAGACGCGATTTTCCCTGGATTCGAAGATCGGTTTGAGTTGGGGGAGGTATTACGTGACGAGTCCGAGTTTGAAATTCGGCATTATCGGGCAATAATGGCTGAGTCCGCGTGAGGCGGGCTCGTAATGACTGCTCCGAAAAATCTTTGGTCGAGTTTGCTGTTCGTCACCCTCGTTAATGGCTGCGCGGCGGCGTTACCTGATCGGATTGCGGACCCGAATGTGAGCGCTACTAGTTTGACTGGCAAGTCGGCGACGCCTTTTCGAATTGCTGACAACAAAGCGGTGTTGCTTCTGTTTGTCACTCACGACTGTCCGATTTCAAATGCCTACGCCCGGGAATACTCCCGAATTCGGACGGAATACGTCGGCAGAAAGGTGTCAACCTGGTTGATCTACGTGGATCCGGATGCGGACGCCAAAGATCTGAAAGGTCACATGAGTGAATTTGGCTTGAGAGGTTATTCCGCAATCCACGATCGGCGACACAAGGTCGTGTCAGCAGCCGGAGCGAGGATGACGCCGGAAGCGGTGGTGGTTCGGCCGGATGGCAAAATCGCCTATCGCGGTCGCGTGGATAATCTCTATGCCGACTATGGCAAGCGACGACGGAACGCGACCGTTCGCGACGTACGTGATGCCTTGGATGCGGTGTTGGCCGGTAAACCTGTGAAGAACTCCCGAACCGAAGCAATCGGTTGCTTCATTCCTCCACTCAAATGAAAAGACTGTCTCTCGTCGTCGCCCTGGTCGTCTCCGCGAATGATTCGCGCGGGGCGGTCACCAAACCGAATTTCGCTGAGCACGTTGCTCCGATCATCTTCAACAACTGCACCTCGTGTCATCGGCCGGGTGAGGCGGCTCCGTTTGCGTTCATGAACTATCGGGATGTGCAGAAGCGCGGGAGGTTGATTGCCAAGGTGGTCGGCAAGGGGTTCATGCCGCCCTGGCACGCCGAATCGAAGGATGCCCGGTTCAAGAATGCCCGCACGTTGCCGCCCGGCATGGTGAAGACGATCGAGGATTGGCATGCCGCCGGAATGCCGGAAGGAGATGCGAGCAAGACGCCGCCATTGCCGGAGTTCGTGGATGGCTGGCAATTGGGTGAACCGGATCTGGTGGTGAGCATGACGGAGGCCTACAGCGTTCCCGCCGAAGGACCTGACATCTATCGCAATTTTGTGATCCCCCTGCAGCTCAAGGAGGACAAATGGGTGACGGCCATTGAGTTTCGACCGGGGAAGCGTTCGGTGGTGCATCACAGCCTGTTCTATTACGACACCAGCGGCGCGGCACGGAAGCTGGATGCCAACGAAAAGGCGCATGGCTTTCGTCGGCTGGGGCAGGAGTTTCGTCGGAATGCCGTCGGTGGTTGGGCGGTGGGAGGTAATCCCAGCATGTTGCCGGAAGGGCTGGCCTATCGATTGCCCAAGGGAGCCGACCTGGTTCTGTCGACGCACTTTCACCCGTCAGGAAAAGCGGAATCGGAGGTGTCGACGGTTGGGATACATTTCTCTGATTCGCCGCCGACTCAAGAGTTCACGCACATTCAGTTGCCCCCGCTTTTCGGTGCCTTGGCCGGTGTGATGATTCCCGCTGGCGACGCGAACTATCGGAAACTGGATTCGTTCAAGCTCCCCGTGGCGGCGAAGGCGTTGACGGTCAGCGCGCATGCCCACTATCTGGGGAAAACGATGAACATGACGGCACATCTTCCCGATGGCTCCAGAAAGGAACTGATTTCGATACCGTATTGGGATTTCTCGTGGCAGGAGGAATACACCTATCAAAGCCCGGTGGTGTTGCCTGCGGGAACTCGCATCGAAGCGGAGGTCGTCTGGGACAATTCCGCCGACAACATCTTCAATCCGAATGATCCGCCCAAGCCGGTTCGCTGGGGGCGGGAATCGGATGACGAGATGGGCTGCGTTACCATCATGGTGGTGGCCGAGAATCCCAGTGAGATATCCAAATTGAAGAATGCGTATCGTGAGCATGTGCGCGGCGCCGCAGCCCAAGCCGCGGCGAACCGATTTGCCGGGAGTGAAAAACGACGCGGCTCGCTGCTCAAACGGATCATGGAGAAATTTGACAAGGATGGTGACGGAAAACTGAATGCCGAAGAACGGGCGGCTGCCCGGAAGGAATATCGGCAGAACCGGTTCTGATTCGATCATCGGCTGAATTCTCGGCTGAAGCGGATTCTACTTGTCGGGTAGCATGACCGGTGGGGCTTCCGAAGAAAACGTGCCGTTTCGTCTGATCGGCCCACGAAGGCGCGCTGATGAAACTCCAAATGGATCGCTCAGAAATGTGGGTAAGAGACAGGACGGGGCGGTTTCCTGCCACAGACCAGGTCAGCGAAGGACGCGGCAAGTTGTTTGGAGGTGCCAGTTGCCGGTGCTCTGGAGGTGTTCGCGGAGCTTCTGATACCGAGCGTGAGTTCCCGGGGGGAGGGATTTGAGCGCGTTCGGATCGTCATCGCTCCATGGCATGAAACTCAGCTCGCCCTCTGGGAACCGTATGGTTTTTCGCCCAATGCCATGGTTGGCAATGTGGTTGGAAAGTATGATGTCGTCGTTGTAGCGGAATCGGCTGGGGAGATCCGACAATGTTTGTAGAAGTTCAGTCTCAGTGAAATGCCCACGGCGATAGCAGCATCCGCTGAAGCCCTGAAGGACATCGCATTCCATTCCGTGTTCACGCACCGGTTGGATGTTGAAGGTCTCCGGGG
>JAYPXF010000122.1:16147-19441 GCA_038154405.1 Verrucomicrobiales bacterium
GTACAGAAGGCGGTGCTTCGTTCCGCCATGGCTGCGTCGATGAATGTTCGCAGTGCTTCTGTGGGGAACACGACATCGTCGTCGATGGTGATGATCACTGTATTCGGATCACTTTCCCTCTTGAGCGTGGGGAGCAGTTTCATCGCCGGTCCCCAGTCCTCCACGATCTCCGTGTTGAACGTGATCTCATGCAATTCTCGGAGCCATGCCGGAATCTTGTATGGTTCGGAACTGCGATAATGTTGGGGAAGGTTCAAATACCATGCATCCGGCTTCAGGGACTGATTTCGAATGGATTCGATCACCGGCCTGAACAAAGCCATTCGGCGAGGCGATGTCGTCATGGAGACGACGATCCGGGGGCGGTTCATCGGGCTATTCGACACGGTTTACAGTCAACCAGTTGAGACAGGTGTTGGATCCGGGTCTCCCGGCGCCGATGCGGACCGTGAGTCGTCCGTCCCTCACGTCAACTCTCGCGCTGGCTTCATGGAAACTTCCCGCTTGGGTGTACGCATCCTGCACGATCGGTTGTTTCTCGATATGGACCCATTGTCCAGGTTGTTCATGTCCGGAATCACCGATGCAGACGCGGATGTCGTAGGTGCCGTTCTTGATCTTCATTTCCCATGTGTCACCGGTGCGGGTAAACAGGAACGTGTCTCGATATGGCTCCGGGTAGACGTTTCGTTTGCGGTTGTTGTTGGAGATGTCTCGCAACCAACCGACACCGATCTTTTCGTTGTAGGGAAGTCCGTAGTCGGGGTTGAATCCCAAGTGAGGCAGCTGCCGTCGTCCGGTGAAATTGATGGCGATCTCCTTGCCGGTGATTTTCGTCAGCCCATCAGCTTGGGGCGATGCTTCCGGGGGCGATTCTTTAGGCCAACTGCTTTTGGATGCATTGAGTGGCAGTGGGTCTGCCAAGTCGGGAATCCCGTCCTTATCCACGTCAGCGGGGCTGTGATCCGGTCCAGGCGGGGGCGGTAGGGAAGGTGGCAACCTGTTCGGTACGTGTTTCCGGGGCGCTGGGATGGGAAACCTCACGCGAAGGGACGGTATCAATTGATCCCACAATTGGATCACAAATTCTGCCCGAGTCATTTCGCCGGATGGCATCGAGGGAGTCGCCATTACCCGTTCCGACAGGCAATTGGTGTAGACTTGCTGCCGCCATTCAATGGAGGCGGGGGCATCGGGTTTGAAATCCACGATGCGCTTTTGCAGGGGGATCACACCTTGGGCGGTGAGCCGGTTGATAGCGACGAATCCCGGGTGATCGGTGGCCAGGTCACGAAAGGGCCACAGTAACATCGGTTCGCCCTGCGTTCCGCCGCACAAGGCTTCACGGACTTTTTCCAGGTGATAGAGGACTAAAGGGACGTCTCTCGGATCGATCGCCTCCTTGAGACATACGGCAGCCAGGGCTCCGGCAGCTTGGCCCACGTGAATGCCTTGGTCATGCAGGCGTATGGCGGCACTGACGATGCTGCTGTTGCCGATGTTCTTCTGGGCGCCGATCAGGCCGTCCATTTGTTCCGGGATCAGGCTACGCAGCGGGAAGACGGCGCGGTCGCTGACGAATCGCGTATGTCGTCCCGGCTTTTCGTAATCGATCCAGGGGCCGGATTGATCGTCATCGCCTTTCAGGTAGGTGCGGCCGGTGCGGTGAAAATCGTAGTGAAACTGCCAGCTGAACACGCCGTCGGGATACATGACCTTGGCAAAGGACTCTCGCGCGGCGCGCTTGTCCTTGCCGTCGAAATTGCGGGCATCCTGTTCGCGCATCATGTACATCGCTTTCAAGCGCAGGCTTTCGCGGATGTAGGGCTTGGGTGGGAGGTTGTCGGGAGTGCCGAACTCCCGGCTGAGGCGGAATTTGCGGAAGCTGTGCGTCTTTTCCTTCGCGCGTTCGTGAACGAAGTTCTGCAGGTGATGGAGTACACCAAGCGCATGGTTCTTCGCGTCCTGAAAAATGATCTCCCGCTGCTTGCGATTGAGCAGGACGTAGTTCTTTTTTGAGGCACCGGGTTCGGTTGCTTCCAACGCATCCGCCACGCGCTTGGGCAGGCGCTCCAAAGCGTAGTCCTGTCCGTTCATATAATTCAGGAGGATGGATGTCTTGCCGTCCGTGCTTGTGGTGCCGTCGACGATGCGACGCACCGTGAACACGGAGAGTTGCCGCGCGGCGGCCTTGCCTTTGTCCGGCCAATGATCGATGGCGCCAATGCGAGCGGGACGATCCCAAGGCAACGTGCCGTATTCGGCACGCGTTATGTGCGTTGCCCGGGGGTAGTTGCGGTCGTCGAAGTTTGGAGGTTTGGGAATCGGTGACCAATCGTCCGCTTCCTCCACGATCATCGGCCACGTGATTTTATTCATCTCGTTCGCAGGGAAGTCTTTCACATCCTTGGGCGCACTGGGTTCGTTGTAACGTGACTGCGGGTCCGGGCCGACTTCGAACGCAGTGCCGGAAACTTGAATCGCATCGCCGAAATCAGAGGCATCGATGGTGATGGGAGCGCGAACCTCCAAATTTGCGATCTTTGATTTACGATCTACGAGTGGTTGGAAAATGAGGCCGGTCAGTTTCGATTTGTCGGCTCCGAAGATCGGGGCTGTGGCCGCATGGTTCGTGATCAGTGTCACCTGGCCGGAATCGACATATGGCTGGAGGAGTTTGCGGAAAATGGCTTCCGCCTCGGCCGGTCGAAAGGTGGTGGGGCCGTGAATTGGTTTCCCGGGCATGATCGAGCCGTATTTTTCTTTGTTGAACGCTTCGATCTCATCCATGAGTTCCTTGAACAGACCAAATCGATGAAAAGACCGCTTCATGGGATGCCAGTCCGGTCCCCAGCCAACCTTGCCATTGCCTTTGTTCTCATCCACACAGGCCAGAGCCTGTTCGGTGTATTGACCGCCCAACCACGCTCCGTCGTGCACGATGGTGATCGATTTGATTCCCATTCGCGCGGCTTGAATGGCGGCGGCCCACCCGGATTCTGTTGCGCCGACTATCAGAATGTCGGTGTGCACGGGCTTGGTCGCATGTATCGAGAGGCACGTGAATAGAATTGCGATGATTGCCGGTGTTCGCATTGGTGCGGCCAACCCTAGCGCACCAAAATCACCCTGTCATTCATGAGGTCACCTCTCGCTTTCTTGCGTTGAGAGAGGAATATGTGGAATTGACTCGAGGGCCTATTTTGGAAGAGGTGGTGCTTGAACGGGGCGCGATACGGAGGGGCGGCAAAAGGATCGCCCGGAGCCGGCTTTCCAGTTCCCGTCCCAACGCGA
>JAYPXF010000123.1:0-19428 GCA_038154405.1 Verrucomicrobiales bacterium
ATCCTGCCTGATGACCGGACAACACACCGGACGAACCCGCGTTCGCGGCAACGCCCCTGCCCACCTGCTGCCGGAAGACGTGACGGTGGCCGAAGTGCTGAAGACTGCCGGTTACAACACCGCGTGCATCGGCAAATGGGGATTGGGTCCGGAGGGATCCGCCGGCATCCCCAACCGCCAGGGATTCGACTTCTTCTTCGGGTATCTCGATCAACGTCGCGCCCATCGCTATTATCCCGACTGGATCTGGCGCAATGACACCAAGGAGCATTACCCGCACAATCCGACCAAGCGCAATGTCTACATCCATGACCGCTTCACCGACGAGAGTCTCAACTGGATCAAGCAGCAGAGCCGCAAGAAAGAGCCTTTCTTTCTTTACCTCGCCTACACGCTTTCCCATGTCGACCTCGACGTTCCGGATGACTCAATGAAGCCTTACCTCAAGACAATCGAGGAGAACAGCCCCTACGTGAACAAGAACTGGCCCAGCCGAGGCTACCGCAATCATCCCACTCCGCGCGCCTGCTTTGCCGGCATGACCTCACGCCTAGATCGAGACGTCGGCCTCATCCTCGACGAGATTGACAAGCTTGGAATTGCTGAAAACACGATCGTGATGTTCTCCAGCGACAACGGCCCCACGTCCGCTGGCGGCGCCAATCCGGACTACTTCGACGGCAATGGGATTTATCGAGGCATCAAGCGCGACCTCTACGAAGGCGGCATCCGTGCGCCCCTGATTGCCCGCTGGCCGGGCACGATCAAGGCCGGTTCCAAGAGCGATCACATCTCCGCGCACTGGGATCTCATGGCAACCGTCGCCGATCTCGCCAGCACCAAACCGGCCAAAGCTCACACCGGGATTTCCTTCGCTCCCACCTTGCTGAACAAAGGCAAACAGGCGCACCACGAATACCTCTATTGGGAATTCTACGAACGCGGCGGGAAACAGGCGATTCGCATGGGCGACTGGAAGGCCGTGCGATTGAACCGGCATAAGAAACCCAACGCGCCCTGGGAAATCTACGATCTCTCCAAGGATCCCGGTGAATCCAACGATCTCGCCAGGCAGCAACCACAACTGCAAAAGCAATTTACCCACATCAAGAACGCCGCACGCACCGAGAACAAGTTCTTCAAATGGAACAAGAACTGATTTCAGCAGCGCAAGCGATCAACAACTCCGGAAGGGCAATGGCACATCCGTCAATGTCTGGCATGTCTGCGGTATGCTGTAGTGGGCTCACGGGGACTCTCGCCCCCGAGGTTTGGACCGCTGGCGCTAGTAGCGAGGGACGTTGGAGTCCACCTCAGTTGACCACAGGTCTATTCCACCGCTGAGATTGGAGAGATTTTCGAATCCTTGTTGCCGGAGCCATCCAATCGCATTGGCACTGCGCATTCCGTGATGGCAATACACGACAGTCGCTCCGTTCTTCCACTCCTCCAATTCGCCAAGCCGCTGGGGAATTTCATTGAGCGGAATCAGTTTTGCTCCCGGCAAGGACGCGATGGCGAACTCCTCCGGTTGACGCACATCCAAGAGGTGCGGCGGCGATTCGCCCTTCAACAGTTCGGCCAGTTCACTCGGAGTCATGCTGTTCAATCAAGGCTGCCCAGGAAGCGTTCGGCATCAATCGCAGCGGCACACCCCATACCGGCCGCGGTGATCGCCTGCCGATAGACATTGTCGGAACAGTCACCGGCGACATACACACCTTCGACATTCGTCTTGGAACCTTCAGTTCGCTGAATGTATCCCGCGTCGTCCATGTCGATCACACCCTTGAACAGCTGGGTGTTCGGCACGTGGCCGATGGCGATGAACACGCCCGCGCATTCGATCGTGGTCTCCTCATCGGTCTTGACGTTCTTGACCTTGACGCCGGTGACCTTGCCTTCATCGACACCGAGGATGTCGGTCACGACGGAATCCCAGACCGGCTCGATCTTCTCATTGGCCAGCGTGCGCTCGGCCATGATTTTCGAGGCCCGCAGTTCGTCACGGCGATGAATCAGGTGCACCTTGGATCCGAAACGCGTCAGATAGGTCGCTTCCTCGCATGCGGAATCGCCGCCACCCACAACAACGAGCGGTTTGTCGCGGAACATCGGCAAAGCACCGTCACAAGTGGCGCAGTAAGTCACCCCCTTGTTCTCCAGCTTGGCCTCGTTCTCGAGTCCGAGATGACGATGGCCGGCACCGGTGGAAATGATCAGCGTCTGCGTCTCCACGACCTTGCCGTCGACAGTGATCTTGAACGGACGTTCAGAGAGATCGACTTCATTGACCGTGCCGAACTCAACCCGGGCGCCAAAGCGCTCCGCCTGCTTCTGCAATTTCTGCATCAGCTCAAAACCGTCAATCCCCTCCGGCCAACCGGGAAAGTTCTCCACGATGCTCGTGGTGGTGAGCAGTCCGCCGGGCATGGTTCCCGTGAGCACGAGCGGTTTCAGATCCGCGCGGGCGGTGTAGAGCGCCGCAGTCAAACCCGCGCACCCCGTTCCGATGATCACTACCTGTTCCATAAACTCCGGCGAACCGTAGGGGCGGCCAATACCCTTGGCAAGGATTCGGGAGGAATTGGGAATAAGTTGGCGCCATTCACCGTCGGTATCTCGCATTGTCCCTTCGGCGGTTACCGCTTAGAACTCTCGCCACCGATTTCGTCATGCGAAAGACCTCGTTATTGATTCTCGCCGGCTTCGCCACGCTGCTGGCCGTCAGTTGCCGCCAACCGCAACCCGGCAAGCAGCCGATCTCATTCACTGCGAACACGGCTCCCGGCGCCGATTCGATCCTGATCGAATCGAAACTCCGCGAGCTCGATGCCGAGATCAATGAGGCCATCACGGAGGGCAAATGTCCGGGCGGAGTGTTGTGGTTCCAGCACAAGGACTCCATCTATCGCCAGACCTATGGCAACCGCGCGGTGTTGCCGCAGGTTGAGCCAATGACAGAAGACACGGTCTTCGACATGGCCTCCTTGACCAAGGTGGTCGCCACCGCGCCGGCCATCCTCAAACTGATCGAAGCTGGAAAACTCGATCTTGATACCGCCGTTACCAGTTACATTCCGGAGTTCGTCGGTGAAGGAAAAGAAGCGATCACGCTGCGGCACCTGCTGACCCATACTTCAGGACTTCGACCCGGACTGGGCCGTCGACCGAAGTGGTCCGGTGTCGCGAAGGCCATCGAGTTTGCGTGTGGGGAAAAACTGCGCAAACCAGTCGGCACAGAGTTCATCTACAGTGACATCAACTACATCCTGCTCGGCGAGATTGTGCATCGCGTGTCCGGCCGGGATCTGCATCAGTTCACCCGGGAACATATCTACGGGCCACTGCGAATGATCAACACCGGATTCATCCCACCCAACCGGGCGAGTGAACTTATCGCCCCCACCGAGAAACTGAAGGACGGCACCATCCTTCGCGGTGTCGTGCACGATCCGACGTCGCGACGCATGGGCGGAATTGCCGGCCATGCGGGGCTCTTCAGTTGCACGGCGGATCTTTCCCGCTATGCCCGGATGTTGTTGAACCGCGGTAGACTCGGCGGCGTACGGTTGTTTTCCCCGGAGAGCATCGAATTGATGACCTCGTTGCAATCCCCCAACGGGGTCCACAAAGCCCGCGGCATCGGCTGGGACATCGACACACCCTACAGCGGTCCGCGCGGACAACTCTTCCCCGGGGGATCATTCGGACACACCGGCTGGACTGGCACGTCAATTTGGATCGACCCGCATTCGCAGTCGTTCGTGATCTTCCTGTCCAACCGCAATCATCCCACCGAGAAGGGAACTGTCGTTCAATTGCGCAAACGGATTTCCACCCTCGCCGCCGAAGCGATTCCCAACGGCGACATCTATTTCGGCACCAGTTCCTTTGCGCCCAATTATCCGGTGAAGGAAACGCTCGCCTCCAAGAAGGTGCTAAACGGCATCGATTCCCTGAAACGACAGAATTTCAAACCTCTGCATGGCCTGAAGATCGGCCTGATCACCAATCACACGGGACGCGACCGTAAAGGCAACGCCACCATCGACCTGCTGCACCGCTCACCAGAGGTAAAACTGATGGCGTTGTTCAGTCCCGAACACGGGATCCGCGGCGAGAAGGACGAAAAGGTGGAAGACGGCAAGGACCACGCCACCGGATTGCCCGTATTCAGCCTGTATGGCAAACGGCGTTCCCCCGCGCAGGAGCAGCTCGCCGGACTGGACGCCTTGGTCTTCGACATCCAGGACATCGGTTGCCGCTTCTACACCTACATCTCGACCATGGGTCTGTGCATGGAAGCGGCCGGGAAGGCGGGACTAAAGTTCTACGTCTTGGACCGCATCAACCCGATCAATGGAAGTTCCGTTCAAGGCCCGGTACATCATGGGAAACAGGAGTTCATCGCCTTCCACAGCATTCCCCTTCGCCACGGCATGACCGTTGGGGAGCTGGCTCGCATGTTCAACCTGGAGAAGGGATACAATGCCGATCTCTCGATCATTCCGCTGGAGGGATGGAAACGGGAGATGTGGTTCGAGCATACCGAACTCCCGTGGAAGAACCCGTCTCCGAACATGCGTGACATGGAGGCGGCTGCTTTCTACCCGGGCGCTGGTCTGGTGGAATTCTCTGTCTCTGTCGGGCGCGGCACGGAGAAGCCCTTTCACGTCATCGGTGCGCCATATGCCAGCGGAAGGCAGTTGGCCGACGCGTTGAATCAGTTTCACCTGCCAGGAGTGAAATTCGAAGCCGTCACTTTCAAACCGGTCTCTTCCATCTTCAAGAACGAGACCTGCCACGGGGTCCGACTCAAGCTGACCGATCGGGATTCTCTGAACGCACCGGCAATGGGCGTGGCGATCGCGTCCGCCTTCCAGAAACTCTACCCTGGCAAATTCAACCTGGGAAAAGTCAATCGCCTCCTGCAACACCAAGCCACCTGGGAAGCCATTCGCGACGGCAAAATGCTTCCGGAGATCAAGTCTCTCTGGATGGCTGATCGCAACGAGTTCCTCAAGCGCCGACAGAAGTATCTGCTTTACTGATCGACGGGGCGGAAGATGAGAACTCTTCCGATCTGTGACATCCACGAAGCAGGATTTCTTCGCGAATTCCGCTACGGCGGTCAGACCAATCCCAATCGCATGATCTCAGACTTATAACCTTCTCGGAACGTCGGATACTTCAGTTCAAAACCCGTTGCGAGCAGGCGGCGATTTGAGACACGCTTGTTTGTCATGGCACGTTTGCGTTTGCCGGGATCAAGATTGGCCGAGGGCATGTCCTTGCCGAGTCGCTCCGACAGCCACTTAAAGAAATCCACCTGCTTCACCGGCTCGTTGTCCGCCACGTTCAGTCGCTCCGGCGGCGAACCCAATTGCAGGACGTGACGGATCGCGGCGACCACATCACCACAGTGAATCTGGTTCAAGTAGCGATTCGGGTCGCCCGTGATCTGTGCTTCGTCATTCAGGTATTTCAGAAACAAATGCCCTCGATCGGGACCATATATGCCGGCCAACCGGAGCATCGTGGACTGCGGTTGTTCCAAGAAAGCAGATTCGGCGGCAGCAAGAATCCGCCCCGTTTCGCCTGCACCGGCAGCGGGAGAATCCTCGTCGACCTGTGCGCCTTCAACCTGCGGATAAACGCTGGTGCTACTGGTGAAAACCACACGACTCGGACGCCAGCGATTCAACCAGCCACATAGATTCGCAGTGCCGTCTTCGAACACCGCTCGATAGGCATCCATTCCGCCTCGACTGGACGACGCGCAATGCACAACCCAGTCAAAAGATTCCTGAATCCTTCCAAATCCATCCACGGAAGAAATATCTCCCTCGCGAATGTCCACATCTCCGTTTACCGGCGATGGGCCGTCACTGACTCCTCGCCGAAGCCCGACCACCTGATGGCCATCGGCCAGCAACTTATCAGCGAGTGCCGTGCCCACGTAGCCAAGTCCAATGATCAATACCTTCATTCCAAAATGGTCTGCGGCAGAGTTTACAGCACCAGATTCATAGTTTGCGACTGAAACGATACTCAGAATAGGGCACCGCTCCGTCATTCATGTCGCGAGTTTCACCCCTCGTGAATCCAAAAGACTCAAACAACCGATGCGCGCGGGTGAAATTGGTGTCCGACCAGAAGACGATCTTTACAAAACCGTGCTCCCGGCACCAGTCGATCGCCCATTCCATCAGGCGGGCTCCATGCCCCGAACCACGATGGGATTTCTTCAGGTACAGCCGGCGAAAAGTGGCGGCGCCACGTTCATCGTCAATCGGCAAGGTCGCATGCGTTCCAATCACTTCACCGCCCGATTCCAACACGACGAATGCACCGCCGCATTCGTCATACGAAGTCCGGACATCAAGAAGATCCTTACCCTCTCCTTCCAGACAGACCCGGTCACCGATCTCCCGTAGACAATCATCAATCAACGCGATGATGGCATCGCGATCCTCTGGTTCCGCGGGACGTAGGGTGCCGGCGGCGGTGGTCATAATTTCCGCGAATTCGCCTCGGCGATTTCAATGTCACGAGGAGCCTCGACGATGAGCCGTTTCACATCGGCGACGAACTCATTCACATCGTCTTCGGTGGTGTCCCAAGAGCACATGAGGCGCGCGCCGCCCTGTCCGATGAAGGTGTAGAACTTCCAACCGGCCTCGCGCATTGCAACCACCAACCAAGGCGGCATTTCAACAAACACGGCATTGGCCTCGGTCGGCCACATCATTCGCAGCTCTTCAATCTGCGCCAGTTCATCGTGAAGTTTGCGAGCCATGGCGTTGGCCTGCCCCGCGCGCTTCAGCCAGGCGCCGTCCTGGAGCATCCCCACCCAGGGGGCGGAGAGATAACGCATCTTCGAAGCCAACTGCCCCGATTGCTTGCAGCGGTAGTCAAACTCCTCCGCGAGTTCCCGGTTGAAGAACACAACCGCATCCCCCACCGCGGTTCCGTTCTTGGTTCCCCCGAAGCACAACACGTCCACTCCGGCTTCCCAAGTGATCTCCTTGGGACGACAACCGAGAGACGCGACGGCATTGGCAAAGCGGGCCCCGTCCATGTGCATCTTCAGATTGAACTGCTTCGCCTTGCCCCAGATCGCCTTGAGTTCGTCCGATGTGTAGACCGTGCCCAATTCCGTCGCCTGGGTGACGCTGACGGCACGGGGCTTCGGATAGTGTATGTCCCCTCGCTTCTTCACCATGCGCTCGATGCCGTCCGGGGCAATCTTGCCGAGCTCACCGGGCAGCAGCAGCACCTTCATGCCGTTCGAGAAAAACTCAGGTGCGCCGCATTCATCGGTCTCTACGTGAGCCGTTTCGTGGCAAAGAATGCTGTTATAGCTCTGCCCGGTGGAAGCAAGGGATAGGGAGTTGGCCGCTGTCCCGTTGAAGACGAAGAAGATCTCGCATTCCATCTCGAAGACCTCGCGAATCAGGTCGCTGGCCTTGGCCGTCCACTGGTCGTCGCCGTAGCTGATGACATGACCGGCATTAGCCTCTTCGAGAGACTGCCAAGCTTCGGGGCAGACCCCGGAATAATTGTCGCTGGCAAAATGGCGCACGCGCTTTTTCATCGCGCGGATTTAAGCCGACCCTCACCGTTCTGGAGAGCCTCGATTTGGTGTGAACCGTTCATTTGATCATCTTCCCAACCTTTCCCATGCTGCTCCGTGGGAACATCCATCAACGGGCCAGCGTTCTGGATACGACCGTGAGCGAAAATGGACTCCACGAACCGGCATCGACGGAGCGATGCCCTCCGATCGCACATTCGGCAACCGTTCGCGAATCTTGAATGCGCTGCGGTTTTGTGGCATTCACCCCGTGAGCCATGGCCGCCTCACGCATCTCCATTCTCTTTCTCACGTTCTCTATGCTGGCGGGTTTCTCCACCGCGCATTCGCAAGACGACCCGTTGTCGTGGCTGGACGAGAAGCTCTTTTATCAGTCCAAGGACGGATTTGTGACCGTCGACTTCAGCGGCCAAGCCGACCTGGAAGGATACGTGTTCGACGGACAACCACCCGCCCTGCTCTTCGAACGCGATGACTTCATCAATCCCCGTTTGTCCCTCTACGCCGATGTGAACATCGGCTCATCGCTCTACCTCTTCGTGCAGGCTCGGCAGGATCGCGGATTCGACCCGGGCGCGGCCATCAACGATTTTCGGTTCGACGAATATTTCCTGCGCTACTCCCCTGAACTGCGTCACCCGGTGAGCGTGCAGTTCGGCAAATCCGCCACCATTTTCGGCAACTGGGTCCACCGCCATTTCACCTGGGACAATCCGTTCATCAACGCCCCCCTAGTCTACGAGAACGTCACGACCATCACCGACCGTCTAGGACCGGGTGGACCCGGTGGCTTTCTGGGACGAATGAACGTTGCGGACAACAAGGGCGGCTGGCTGCCCGTCATCTGGGGGCCGGCCTACACCAGCGGCGGCACGGTGTTCGGCGGCTTCGGCAAGTTCAACTATGCCGCCTCCATCAAGAACAATTCCATCAGCTCACGGCCGAAATACTGGGACGCGGTCAACCAGAACTGGGATCACCCGACCTACACCACCCGCTTGGGATACACTCCCAACGCCGCGTGGGATTTCGGCAACAGTTTCAGTTACGGTTCCTACCTCGTCGACGGAGCCGAGCGACGCGCCACCTTTCCCGCCGGATACGATCGCGGCAGTTTCACCCAGATCACCCTCGGCTGGGATCTCACCTACGCCAAACGCCACTGGGAGTTCTGGAGCGAAGTTGTAATCTCCCGTTTCCAGGTTCCCAACGTCGGCAACGCCGACTCCCTCAGCTACTACTTCGAATCCCGTTACAAAATCACCCCGAAGCTCTTCACTGGCCTGCGCTGGAATCAACAGTTCTTCGACAGCGTCCCCGACGGCGCCGGCGGCAACCGCCACTGGGACCGCAACATCTGGCGCATCGACGCCTCCCTCGGTTACCGCTTCACCCGCAACGCCCAGGCCAAAATCCAATACAGCCTGAACAACGAGCAGAACAACTCCGGCCAGGCCGATTCATTGTTTGCTGGCCAGGTGACGCTGAAGTTCTGAAAACTTACATCATGTTCGATGCCCGAGCATCAATTCAATGATAGCCGCGAGACTCGCGGATTGGGACCGTCATGGCATCCGACGTCTCGACTATCGCCCAACCCACATCTCCCTCACAACCGGTCGCGAATCGCCGGTGACCGACGATCGATCTCCCAGCACATGGAATTCGCCGCTGTCGATCAGCACAAACTGTCGGTCAGATGCCAGCCAAGGGCCGAATTCTTCGGTGGTGACTACGACCGTGCTGGGTGTCTTGAAAGCGTGTTCATCCTTCCGCAGTGAATCGAGGAAATCGACCCACCAACGAGATTGCTGCGGGTCCTGGCTGGTCAGAGGTGAATCTATCATGAGCAGATCGGGCCCCATGATGAGAGCCCGGGCCAACGCAACGCGCCGTTGCATGCCGCGGCTCAGGACGCTCGGTTCGCTAGCCGCGTAATCTGACAATCCGCAGGCGTCCAACACGACGCTCACTTCCTTGAGCACATCCTCGGCGGGACAGTTTTTTCGGTAGCTCAATGGCAAGGCGACGTTTTCGGCGACGTTCAGTTCGGCAAACAAGCGGCCGGTGTTTTCGAAAACGAATCCGATGTTCGACCGGATCTCGGCGCGATCGCGCTCGACCATTTCACGGGTGTCGCGGCCAAAGATCCATTGGTGGCCTTGCCCCGGCGGATAGAGACCGGCAGCGGTTGAGAGCCAGGTCGATTTACCGGAGCCGTTCAATCCACCAACGACCCAGAATTCCCCTTCCCGCAACGTCCAATCCACAGTGATCAATACGCCGGCAGCTCCCGGCAGCGGAACGCGCACCTGCTCCAGTCGAATCAATTCCCTGCCTTCCGCCATCACGCCCCCACCACGATGTAGACCAGTATGAAAAACACGTTCAGCAGCAGACAGCCACCAACCGAGAACGAAACCGCCCGGGTCGCCGCCTGCGGCACCTGCTCCAGTTTGATCGGCTGCGCGAGACCATGATAGCAGGTGACCACCGCAATGATGGCTCCAAACAGGACTGTCTTGAGCGCAACAAAAACAAAGTCATGGTAGCTCAACCCCACCGCGATCTGGCCGAAGTATTCTCCTGGCGCAATCGGAACGTCGGTCAAAAAGGCGAACAGCAAGCCACTGAGCATCACCACCAGAATGAGGTAGATGGTCAGCGCGAATATGGACAAACCCAGTCCGATCACGCGAGGAACCACCAGGTAATGCACCGGATCGATTCCGAGTGCTTCAAGCGCCTCGATTTCCCCCTGTGCCCGTTTGGTGCCAAGTTCGACGACCGTCGGGGTCCCCACGCGGCCGAGCACCATCATGGCCGCGGCGAGCGGTCCCAATTCACGGAACACGACAGAGTCCATCACCAGACCGATATACTGTTGCGCGCCGACTCTCGTCAGCAGCGAAACCATCTGTCCGACGATCACCAAGCCGAGCGTTCCACCGAGAAACAATACGGCCGGCAACAGGCCGATTCCGGCCTTCGCGATCTGGCGCCGGATCAACGGCCGGATGATGTGCGTAGACTCCCCGAACTTGGTGAACATGACACCGATGGTGATCAGGGCAAAGGCGCCCACACTCTTGACAGTGTCTCCGATCAGCAACGACTGATGTCCGATGAAATCGAAATACCTCCGGACCAACCCACGACGAGCGGGTGCTTCGGATGCATCTGACATCGGTTGGTCCACGGGCAAAACGTAGAAAGAAGAATCCGCGGGGTAAAGTGATTACGCCGTTTCTGTCGCAGCGAGCGTGAGTAAGCAGTCCCCAGGAATCTGCTCGCTCACACTCGCAGCTACAACGGAGCAACAAACCGTTTCATCTCTTCGAACAATGCATCCGCAGTCGGTGGCGTGTAGTTCGGAGACTGGGAGATGAAAACGAAGTCCGGTTGCCGGTCGATTTGAAATTCCTTCCGAGGCACGACCGTCATTGGGATTTCGGGCTCAGCCTCGAAAGGAAGATTCTTCACGTCCAGAAAATGATCCAGTTGCTCCGCAAAGCCGGGTTCAAAGCGCTTCATCTGCACGATTCCGGATGTCGTCGAGAAATCCTTCATGTGCAGCCACTGGACATCGTCTTCCCATTTTAGATGCGTGACATAAGTCAGTTTCCCGATCCAACGGGTGGCGAGCGCATACGCGATGAAGTTGCAGTCTCCCACCGCCCATTCGCCGCCCTTGATCGGCGGCCGGCGACGATCCACCGGTTCAGCCAGGAGCTCTTCCACAATGTAGAGACACGAATTGTTTCCCAATCCCATGTCCGCGTGCGCATCGACGTGCACGACTTCAAACGGTTCCTTCAACACGCCTCTCCGCAACATACGCCGCCAATGAAACCAGACATCCTTGTGCCGGGTGCAAACATGACCGGGAACGGGATGTGACACCGACAAACCGCACCGTTCCCGCAGATACGCCAGCGCCACCTCCGAATCATCGACGCCGTACTCATCCGCGCGAAGCCGACGGACGGGTTCTTCCTTGGCATAAAGGATGCGGTCCAAAAAGAAATCGAGATCGATGTCGAGCACGAGCTGCACCTCGACAGCGTAGACATTGCACCCCGAGTTGCGAAAGACTACAGATGCACCCGGCCGGAGTGCGGGTTTGCGCGCCAGCCTCCGAAAAGCAATGTCCGATTCCCGTGGCAATCGGACATTGACAAGCCGCCTGATGCCGCAAGTCTTTGGGTCGTCCACACATCGATGGCCATTCTGGAAGTCAAACAACTGCGCAAGTCCTACGTCGGACCCGACCGACAGCGTCAGACTGTCGTCGACGTCGACGGCTTCTCGCTCGATGCCGAATCGCAGGTCGCACTCAGCGGCGAAAGCGGAACCGGCAAGACCACATTCCTGAACCTCATCGCGGGCATCCTCAAACCCGACTCCGGCTCCGTAGTGATCGACGGCCTGGACATCTGTTCCCTTGGCGAGAGCGGCCGCGACCGGCTCCGCGCCGAATCCATCGGCTACATCTTCCAGACCTTCAATCTCCTGCAGGGCTACACCTGCCTGGAGAACGTGCTGCTCGGAATGTCCTTCGGTCGCGGCGCTGACAAGGCCTTTGCCCATGACATCCTGCGACGGGTCGGACTCGAGAACCGCGTCCATCACTACCCGAGCCAACTGTCGACCGGACAGCAACAACGCGTCGCCGTTGCCCGAGCCCTGGCCAATCATCCCAAGATTGTTCTTGCTGACGAACCCACCGGCAATCTCGACTCCCGCAACGCCGCTGAAGCGCTTGAACTCATCCGCAGCACCTGCAGTGAGAACAAGGCCGCGCTGCTCATCGTGAGCCACGACCCCAAGGTGCTTGACCAGTTCGAAAACCGGGAAGCCCTTCACAAACTCAACCAAGCCGCGCAAAGCCCGGTTTCGTAAATCGAATGACTCTTCCCCTCATCGTTTACAAGAGCCTTCGCCAGCATCTGCTAAGCACAGTCGTGACCGCGCTGTCCATCGCCCTGGCCGGCGGCCTGTTGATGAGCGTGTGGGTGGTGAAGGAACAGTCCGATGCCGCGTTTTCCCAGCAGGACGCCGGGTTCGATGCCGTGCTCGGTGCCCGGGGAGCGAGACTGCAACTGGTTCTCAACGCCATCTTTCATCTCGAAGCGTCACCCGGAAATCTGAAGTGGAACGACTACGAGGACATCAAGAAGCATCGCGCGGTGGCTTCGGCATTGCCGATCGCCGTCGGCGACAACTATCTCGGATACCGCCTGGTAGGCACGCTGACGAATCTCTTCGATGTCGAATACACCGAGGGCAGGAAATACGAAGTGGCTAGAGGCCGGCAGTTCGAGCAAGGCTACGCCGAAGCGGTGGTCGGCAGCTTTGTCGCGCAACGACTGGGCATGAAGGTGGGTGACACCTTCCACCCTTATCACGGACTGATCTTCGACGAAAAACAAGAGCACGCCGAGACCTACGTGGTCACGGGCATCATGAAGCCTTCCAACACCCCGGCCGACCGCGTGATCTGGATTCCGCTGGAGGGCATCCAGAACATGAAGGGGCACGATCCCAAGTCCGCCAATGACATCAGTGCCGTGTTGGTGAAGCTGAAGTCGCCCATCGCCGGCCAGATGCTCGACCTGATGTACAACAAACAGGGCAACCGCCTCACCTTTGCCTGGCCGATCAGCCCGGTGGTCGCCGGCCTGTTCGACAAGATCGCGTGGTTCGACAAGATCCTTGCCCTGGTCGCCTGGCTGATTGCCTTGGTCGCCACCGCTTCCGTGCTCGCGAGCATCTACAATTCCATGAACGAACGCCGCCGGGACATCGCCATCCTGCGCGCCTTGGGAGCCCGCGGCTCAACCATCTTTTCCGCTATCGTCATGGAATCGGCCGCCATCGCCGCCTTGGGAGCACTCGGTTCATTCGCGGTCTATGCGGGCATCATGAACGGCGCCGCCACCGTGATCAGGGCCCAGACCGGCGTGGTGCTCCTGCCCTGGCAGTTCACCGATGTCATGATCTGGGTCCCGGCCGCCATGATCGGCATGGCCGCAGTGGCCGGAATCATCCCGGCGATCAAGGCCTACCGCACCAACGTGGCGGAAAACCTCCTGCCCGTTTCCTGAACGAATCCGCCGGTTGATCCGTCGAACATTTGGCCGTATAAGATTTCCATCCGTTGCCTCATGAAACTGAAACTGATTTTCACCTGCACCGCTGTCTCGCTCCTCGGCCTTTCCGGTTGCAAGCCGAACAAAGACAACACGGCTGCCAACGAACCGGTTCCCGAGGTACGTGGAAAAGCGATCGCCAAGCTCAATGCGCCGGAGAAACCGGGACCGACTCCGGCAACAAATTCGGCGTCGGCCGAAGCAACCGCTACCGTCGCGACCAATTCGCCCCCCCCGGCTCTTGCCCAGACCCAGGAATCGACAAACAAGAACACGGCCGTCGATATTGTTCTGCCCGAGGTGGATCCCGACAAGGTCGCCAAAGTTCCCGTGCCGATTCCGCCGAAGCCGGAAACCACCAATCCGCCTCCCTTGAAGGTGGTCGAAACGAAAGGTTCACCCGCTCCGCAGAAGGCGGCCACAACCGAATCCCCCGCTCCCCAGACCGGCGGAGAAACAACGACAGCCGCCAAGACGGAACCGGTGAAAATGATCGACGGTGAATACGCCGAGGTGACTTTCGACAAACTCGCAGGTTTCGATTACGAAGTGCCGGACGAGGAGTATGACCCGGACAAGAAGCCGGATCCCGCCAAACAACCAGATCAGATTCCGGGAGCTATCAAAGCCTTCAACAAGAAGCGCGTCGCCCTGAAAGGATTCATGCTTCCGCTCAAGGTCGAGGACGGCCACATCACCGAGATGCTGATCATGCGCGACCAGTCCATGTGCTGCTACGGCACCGTTCCCAAGATCAATGAATGGGTGAGCGTCAAGATGACCGGTAAGGGCGTGAAGCCGATCATGGATCAGGCAGTGACCGTGTATGGCCGCCTGCGCGTCGGCGAGATTCGCGAGAACGGCTATCTCGTCGGCATTTACGAGATGGACGGTGAAAAGCTGATGGGCCCGCTGGAGTTCTAACGCCCCACCGTCAGCTTCTTGATCTCATCTTCGCCGAGGGCGCGATCGAACACGGCCACTTCATCGAGGCGGCCCTCCCAATTGTCGACATTGTCAGACCGGCCGCCGACGAACAATTGATCGAACCGGGCCGGAAACTCCGCTCCTGACTTCAGCCTCAGATCCCGCTTGCCATCTACAAACACCGACACGTGATCGCCAGATCGGACAAACGCCACGTGAGTCCAAGTCCAGCGCTTCACATTGGCAGTTCCCTGCTTCAGCTCACCCTTCCGTTTAAAGACCAACTGACCTTCACCGTTGAGCCCCAAGTGATCGCCATGCGCACTGGTCGCGTGATCGCGGTCACGTGAGAACAACCATCCGGCGATCGGTCGGGCGCCATCCGGCATGCCGTTCCAGACCCAAATGGAAACAGTATAGTCGTTCCCCAGACTGCTCACCCGCGTGCGAAGCCGACCACCGCAGAAATGCGCAGCGCGATTCAATTCATGGCCTCCGTTGAACGCCTTCGACTTGGCGCCTTCCAGGTAAAACACCACTCCGTCTTCATATGTACCGTCACGATTGCTGCCGGATTGATCCAATGCACGCGGACCGGCGAATTCATCCATGCGCCAGTAAGCGGCCGGTTTCAATCCAGCGACAGCCTTTGCCGCCTCTCCCATGTTCGGCTGATGTAGCCGTCGATTCTTCCCCGTGACCTTCTCCAAGAGTTGCAGACAGGCTTCCGTGATCTTTGGTTCCGCCTGAACTTCAAGACCTGCCGAACGTGCAGCCCAGGTGTTGTAACCACCCAGCACGTGTTGTTCGGGCGGAGGAATGTATCCGTCACCACCATTGGCCAATTCGATCACCATTGCCTTGGCCAGCGGACTCATCGCCTTGAGCTTCAATGCAGTGATCGCATAGGTCTCGTTCGGAGTCGTGGTGATAACCATGTCGCCGATGCGCACCCCTTGGAGGCAGATCTCGGTTCTCTGCCGGTCGTGCAAGATCACCTGTTCGCGGGCGTAGATCTGCTCGGAGGTCTTGGGCAGTTCATCCCCCATCTCCTCGACGATGCGCTTGGACCATTCAAGCAACTGAACATCGGGGGTCCGATAATCCAGAACCATGCGAGTCTCGGCCATCGCGAGATCCAAATCGGATCGATGCTTGATCTTTCGATAGCCTTCCAGCGCCCGGTCCGCAAGTTGATCCGCGTAGGAATCCACGTTAAACTCCTCGTCCTTGGGCAACGGATTCTTCGCCCAGTTGCGCACGGAATAATCACGACGCCAGATGTCCCCGCTGCATCCGTGGGACATGATCCCGACAAACTGATCACCCGCACCCAGCTTCGCCTTGAGGTTGTTGCAGAACCGACCGAAGTAGTCCGCGCTCAAGGCCCGCACGCCGGAGAAATAATGCATGGAGAAGTTTGCCAATATCGCCAACGGCTTGCCGTCGCGGGTCTGAAACGAAATGAGGTTCAGATCCGGATCCGCAGGGCCAGATTCGCCGGTCACATCATCCCAATTGCGACCTGCGTGCATGTTCGCACGTCCCGTAGGATTGCCAAAAGGATCGTTCGCAATGCGATCCGGGCGCCGAACCCAGCGGCGTAGCGCCGTGAATTCGTCCGCGTCCAGTGTGTTCCAACCGGCCTGCGCGGGCTGCAGTTTCTTTTGCGCCTTGCCGATGGCTTCCGCAATCTTCTGGATGAGGTAAGTGGTGTAACGCGGATCTTGGCTGGTTCCCAAGCACCCCATGCTCGCCGGCGCGGTATGGGTATGGGTGGCGGAGACCAATATGTTGTTCGTCGCTATGCCCGTTCGTTTGAACGCCAGCATCTTCGCCTGATCGAGAACCGGCCGTGGCATCATGCAACTGTCCACGACCACGATCGCGAGCTGCGTCTTGCCATCCGCCAGCACCAAAGCCCGCGCGTTGATCGGGTCATTGACCTCACTGGCCGTGCGACTCCGCATTCCGCCATTCACCAGCACGGGGAATTCCAGAGGCGACGCATCTACAATAGCCGCACCGACACGGAGATCAGCTCGCACCGGAATGGAAAACAAACACGGAAACAGCGTAGCCATAAGCAACAGGCGGGAAGGTTTCATGGCTGGATTTGTGGAAGATGAATTGCGCGAACGCAAGCCACGAAGAACGACCCCTCAATTCCCGTCCGTCTTAACACCCCTTTGTAAAGGGCTGTAAATCTTTTTAAAAGTAGAGGTAACGAATCAGCCAAGGGGATATGTTCTCCCCACTCGAACCCGGCAATTGGTTGAGGCTTGGGGCAGAGCAGACAAACTGGTTGAGGAGCCGACCGAACGTCCGCCTTCTGACGCTCTCCCATTCCCCGAGCAGCGCCTTGAGATCTTGCTCCGCGAGATCGCGTTGTTCCCCCACCTCGATATTCCAACGGCGCGATTGCATCAAAGTTGTTAAAGTAATGCCATTCATCCATCTCTTCCAGCGGGGGCATCTCCTCGTTGCACTGAAATCCCGATTCACAGATCTTGGCCACCGCATTGGCGAGGCCGACACAGGCGGCAATGAAGCCGTTCTCCGCCATGGGGGATTTGATCGATTCATCACAGATGGGGCGGTGATGGAACATAATTCCGTTCAGTAGCCGCGGATGCACTCCCATCGCACTCGCCACGGCGGCCCCGATCTGCGCGTGATCCAACCCGATCACTTCGGCTTCAACCGCGTGATCAGGCCGCTTGGTTTCCGCCACATTGTCGATGACCTCCTCAGATTTCCCCCTAAAGTAGTTTTGTAGCACGAGCTTGCCGACGTCGTGGAGCAACCCCGCCAGATACTCGTGTCCACGCACCTCTTTGAATGAACTCGCGATCTTTGGCGACAGGCGGGCGACCAGAATACTGTGCAGCCAGAATTCCTGCCAATCGACCTCCACTCGAAATCGACTGAAGCGATCCAAGATCTCCGCACTCACCGCCAGGCGCTGCATCTCCTTCACGCCGATGTACATGATTGCCTGGTTGATGTTGGTGATGTTGCGTCCACCGGCACCTACCGTTGTAGCCGCCTTCACACGACGCAGGGTCAGCGCCGGATCGAGCGAAACGATCCGCGAGAACTCCCCGACCTAGGTGTTTTCATCCTGCGCCGCCTCGATCACCTGAATGGTCGTGGCCGAGAATCCCTGCACCACGGATCGGGTGACCAACAATTCCTGCAACTGGCTGCGAAAACCAAATCCGCAATCGTTCTGCAGTTTAAGCAGTTTCAGATACCGCTAAAGGGTTCAGTTACCGGTGGGGCGACGGCTGTACTCATGACCACGTTTCTTCTTTCAAAACTGATCGGCAACTCGCCGAAAAACTGAAGCCCAACAAGCCCCAATTAAATATGTAGCATATGTCATTTTTTTAATTCAGTTTGGTTGCTGGTGTCGCTTCCGGCGTTTCGCCTAAGATTTCCGCCGATGTCGCACAATCCGATCATAGTTCCTCTCGATGTCCCCAGCATGGACAACGCTCTGCGCCTGACCGAATCGCTCGCTGGATCTGTCGGTGCGTTCAAAGTGGGAAAAGAGCTATTCGTCAGCGCCGGTCCAAAGATCGTCCAAGAAATCCGCGCCACCGGTGCCAGCGTCTTTTTGGATCTCAAATTTCACGACATTCCCAACACGGTGGCCAAAGCCGTCGCGTCCGCCACCCGGCTCGACGTGCAGATGCTGACCATCCACACCAGCGGCGCGGGGACAATGATGGCAGCGGCGGAGAAAGCCGCCCAAGATACCGCCAAGGAGTGCGGGAATAAGGCTCCACTTGTTCTCGGTGTAACCGTGCTGACCAGCATGGACGAAACCGATCTGGCGCAAATTGGCATCAACATCTCCGCCGCCGAACAGGTCGAACGACTCGCGAAACTCGCGACGGATTCCGGTTTGCGAGGCTTGGTCTGCTCACCGCTGGAGATCGAACGTCTCCGCGGAGTTCTCCCCGACCATATGCAATTGGTAATCCCGGGAATCCGTCCCTCAAATTCCATGAGTGATGATCAGAAACGCATCATGACACCGAAGGATGCGATGACTGCGGGCGCCAACTGGCTCGTGATTGGCCGTCCTATCACACAGGCTGACAATCCGCGTGACGCGGCGGAGGCAATATTGAATTCCCTCTGATTCAGCCGGCCGACACGTCCGACAGCGTATCCAGCAGCACGGCGGGTTGAAACGGTTTGCCAATGAAGCGGTCCGGTTTAACGCCGTATTTGTCGACAATGTCGTCCCTCACCTGTCCGCTGAACAGCACGGTCTTGAGTCCGTCAACCATAGTTCGCGCCTTGATGATGAGTTCCATGCCGCTCATTCCCGGCATGACGTAGTCGGTCACCAGGAATGCCGGATGGTCCCTGCTGTATTCCAACCGTTCCACCACCTCTTCACCGCTCTGGAAGGTCCGGGTTTCGTAATCCTCCGAACGCAGAATGGCCGCCACGACCTCGGCAAAGATCTCCTGATCGTCCACGATGTAGACGAGTTTTCCCACTTGATGATCGTTATGGTCGGCCTGATCCATTAATGCCTTGCGGTAAAGGTAAATCCATTCCCGCCGAATACAAGCGCCGACCCGGCCGGGCGAAAAAGCGCGGAACACAATTGCACACGGACCAGAGTGCGGGAATACTCCGCGTTCTTTCGGAATGGCTAAGAAAAAGGGCAAATCAAAGCGCGCACGTTCGCAGGACAGTACGAAGTCGCAGAAACCGGTCGTGAAG
>JAYPXF010000124.1:0-17787 GCA_038154405.1 Verrucomicrobiales bacterium
GCTTGATAGGATAAAGGAAAGGGCGGCCAATAGGCCGCCCTCGCTGAGTCATTGTTTGAAATCGTCAGCGTTTTCGTCCGCTGAAATTCCCATTGTTGCCGTTGGCGGCGCGATAGGAGCCGCTCAGATTGCTGCCCACGATGTAGGCAGCCCACTTGTACATGCTCCCGTCGATCCGGCTGTTGCCTTGGAGCATACGCTTCCCTTGATGCATGCGCTCAGTAAACGTGGCGGTGAAACGGTAGTTCTTGCCGATGGCCATGCCGGTGAACACCCCGCTCCAGCTGTTGCCCTGTCCCTTGGTCAAGGTGGCAGTCATGGTTCCCTTGGTGTTGTATTTCCGGTTGTTCCACTGTCCGACGTACACCTCGGTGGCTTCAGTCTGTGGCACGGCGGTGAACAGGAAGGCGATGGCGCCCAACAGAAAGAGGCTGCTGGCAACGGATTTGCGGAGGAGGAATTCTGAGTTCATGGTCTGTTTGTGGATTGAATCTCGTGTGCGGATTGCCTTCACGAAGGTGGTATAACGCTTGTCCGAGACTGTCTTACAGAAAAGTTGCCGGGTCAATCAGGCTTATCGCTCAATGACGCGATAGAATCGCCGAGCTCGATTGGTGCTGACGGGATCATCGAGGTAGAGATGACTGCCGTCCGCCGTCAGGGCATTGGTCAGGCGGGTCCACGTCCCCGTTGTGAGGTCCTCGATGAACCAGACCTCCAGACTTGCGGCATCGGCGGCGGACATGCTCGCGCCATCATGATCACCGAATCGGAGTCGGAATTGGCCGCCGGCTTGGCGAACGGGTGAGAGTAGCCGTTGCGGTGTCAGCACCCGAAGTTGTGCGGTTTGGCTGGTGACCGTCCCCGCCGCGTTGCTGACGATGACCGTGTAGTCACCGGAATTCGCCCGGATCAGGGCGTTCAAGGCAAGGGTGGGGGAGATGGCGTTCGGGATGGGTTGGCCGTTCCTCTCCCATTGGTAGCTCAGTGGGGCTGTTCCGCTGGCCACCACGGTGAGTTGGATGCTCGATCCGGCAGGCTGAACCGTTGAGGACGGTTGCGTCGTAATACTGGGAGCAATGACCATTTGAGCCGCCGGATTGTGATTTGCGTGATCGCCCAGAATGTTCGCCAATACACTCCCGCTCAATTGCCGAATGGTGGCATTCCCCGCGGTAACCGGAATGGCCTGCAACATCTCTTCTGTCAGGTTTTCCCGAACTCGGAGGAAGCGCAGGTAATCGGCATCCACGGAAACATCGGGTGCCCGGTAGTCGCCCGGAGTGGTTCCCTGCAATGCCGTCTCCGCCAGGACATTCCGATTGTAATGGAAGGCCGTGGTGTTGTTGCTGGGATTATAGAAGGTGGCATTGCCGAAGAGATTGCCGAAACCACCGCTCGCACCGACACCGACCTGCAGCGTGTTCGGCAGATCCGGCCGGTTGAATCGTTGTTCCACAATCCACGGTCCCTCGCCGTGCCGACGTAGCAGGAGAAACGTCGAACCGACCCGGGCGATCTGCAAGGTGACGATGCCGGTGTTCTGCGGAATCCCCGCGGTGGTCTGATAACTGCCACTGGTGCTGTTGTCGGCCGAGGCGACGGAACAGGACCATTGATCGGGAGCATAGTCCCAGGCACGGCCGACAAAGATGGAAAGCCAGTCTTCCTGACCGGGAGACCATTCGGTTGTAAATCCGCTCGGAGGCCAAGAAAGAACGGTTGATGCCGGACTGTTCGGATTGGGAGCCGCTGTGGTGACCGTCTTCGGGGCCCGGACCAAGAGGCCGCCCATTCCATATTGACCGGTCGGCCAGCCGGCAACGCCATTCGCGCGTCGGATGTCCAGGCGCACGGTGGCCACAAAATCACCGGAGATGAGTTTGTAGGCGAGGGGGGCCCGGTAGTCGCCAAGCCACAAGGAGGTATGTGGTTCCATCCGCATGTAATTCGTGCGATCGGTGTGGACGGACCAGTTTCGCAACTGATCGGCCTGCCAACCTTCCGTTGTATTGACCCGTTGCCAATTGGCCAGCGTGGACGAATCGTCAAATTCGTCACTCAAAGGAGCGAGGTCATCAACGAAGCGTTCCCAGTTCACCGTAACCGGTGAGATCGCCTGATTGGTCCGGCCGCCGGTGTCGGCAACGGCGTTCGCGACGACCCCAAGAGTGAGCGTTCCCGATTGCGTCATCCCCGACATGTCCACCCGATAGGTGATTCCCGGATTCAGCTCGATCAAGGTGACATTCTGCGCGTTGGCAGTTCCGCCCACACTCAAGTCCGAGTTGGTAAGGCCGGTGACGTAGCGCGAGAAACCGATGACGAATGAAACAGAATCCGTCTTGAGCGTTTCACCCAAGGTGGCGGCGGTCGGCGGCGTGATCGTTGCCGATGGATCTGCTTCGGAACCGTTGTTGACCGGACTGCCGTCCAATTGCTGGAGGTAGGCCACGAGATTGTCACGATCAGTCTGCGGCAGGTTGAGAACATTGCGGTGCGCACCTGCTTGGGCGAGATCATCCGAAGTGGATACGATGATGTGATCAACCGCTATGGCTCCGCCCGATGCGAGATCGAGAACGATGGTGTTGTTCGCGCCGGCGGCGAATTGAACATTCTCGATGCGATAGTTGAGCCAGTTGACGCGGCGCCAAGACGGATCGTTGTAAGGAACGGTCAGATTGGCGGTGTGATTTGTGCCATTGACACGGACCACCAACGGTCCGGGATTGAATGAGGCGGCATACCGAAACTCGACGGCGCCAATCCCACCGGAACCACCATTGACGTTGTTGAAGATAATGCTGCCGACGCCGTTGAACTGCATGGCCTGCTGGCCAAAGGTGGTTTGATCCCAGTTGATGGAATTGTTCGAACCTTCCACCAGTGATGCCGCACCGGATGCAGTGGCGTTCTCGGCGGGATACAATGTTCCACCGACGACGTTGAAGACGTCAGCGAGCGTCCTGGCGGCTCCATCGTGAAAATACGGTGCCGTGGCCCAGATGCCCCGCAAGGTCGGAGTATCAAGTCCACTGAGATTGCCGCTCAAGCGGCGGCCGGAAGTTGCACGCATTGTGCCGACGTTGTGCAGACGCCCGTCTGTCATCGTGTTGCCCGCGTGACATGAGTTGCAGTTCTGTTGCGTGAACACGATTTGCCCGGCTTGTGCGGCGGGGGTGAGGGAGCCGTTGGACTCGCGATGCGGACTGCGAGGAGCACTGCTGTCACCCAGACTCGCGACATAAGAGGCCAAGGCGTCGAGGTCGACATTGAGCCCGGTCTTCGCAGGCCCAAGCGGATGATTCGCATTGTCAAACTGTTGATCAGTGAGGAAACCGTGACCTCCGAACGCGTTGCGAATGTCGTGCTCGAAATCCTGGATCTCATCGAAATTGGCCGACCAATGCACGTTGCCGTGTCCCGTTCCGGCACGTCCACGAAGATCGATGGTATTGCGCAACCCTTCGCCGCGTCCGGTGAAGTCCCACACGCGGCCATCATGCGCACCATCGACGTGGCAGCTCGCGCAGGAGATGTATCCCTCTGCACTCATCCGCCGGTCACCGGCGTTGTAAAAGACCTCTTTGCCCCGGCGGACCGACGCCGCCATCGATTCACTGGCAACCGTGGTGATATTGGTCGACGGGGTAACCAAGGCACCCGTGCGATAGAACGCGCCGAGATCAAACACGGTAACATTCCGGGTGGTGAGATTCTTCACAAACACCCGCTGGCTGGTCTGATCAGCGACAACCGCCTGCGGTGCGCCCGCAGCTTGCCTACGGGAAACAAAACCTCCGAGACCGGCATCATTCTCCGAAGTCAGCGCGTCGAAAATGCCGAGTTCATTGTTCCCCTGCAACGTGGCGAAGAAGTAGTCGCCGAGCGGAGAATACGCGATGTCGGTTACGGAATCGCTGTTGTCCACGTCAATCGTGCGCACCTCACGCCCCGTGGCGACATCAATGAACATGATGATATTGCGAACCGTATTGTCGTTGTCGAGATCATCCCCGGTCGCAGCACCACCATCCGTGTTCATCTTGTTGGCGGTGACGATCAGGCTCGTACCGTCCCGGTTCAGGGAGATGCTTGAGAGCTGGTTCGCGACCCCCATGCCTTCGGCGGTCGTGTTGCGATGTTCATCGGCGCCATACTTGATGATGCGCATCTGCTGCAGGATGTTCATGTTCGACGTATCGATCTCCCAGACAATGGCGTGGTCCTTGGGCGAGATGAAGCGTGTCACATACAGACGCGAACCATCGGGACTCAGAACCACGGCACGCGGAGTGGGACCGACAGGTGTCCTGTCGATTACGGTGCGCGTGGACGTGGTAATCCGGGCAATCTCACCGCTTCCGAAGAGGGTGACATAGGCCGTCGTGCCGTCCGGGGAAATGACGACGCCGTAAGGAGCATCGCCGTAGTCCAGTGGTATTGACTGAACCGAGGCACCGGTGATCACGTCCACTCGATCGGCGTCATGACACGTGACCCAGGCGTGGCCATTGTCGTCCAAAGCGATATTGCGCGGATCCGCCCCAACCGATCGTTCCGTACCCAGTGCAAGCGTATCGGCTTGGATGGTCTGCACGGAATCGTTGTCCGGATTCACCAACCAGATTTCACGCGCAGTGGAGTTCAGTGCCAGAGCCCTGCTGGATCGGGCAGCAAGCCCCGTCGGATTCCCGCTGACCACGGTGGCTCGAAGCGCACGTGTGGTGAGCGCTCCTCCATTGTCCCGCACCTGAACGGTAACGGTGTAATGTCCATTCGAGGGGAAAGCATGCTGAGCTGAGTTGTTCGCTCCCCAATCCGAGCGTGGGGAGCTGTCCCCAAAATCAAAACGGTATTCCAGTTGCGGGCCATCCGGATCCGCTGCCGTCGCGGTGAAGGTCACGATCTGATTGGTGTTCGCCGGGTAGGCCGATGAGACGAGATCCGTAACGACCGGCGGTTGGTTGCCTCCGACGGTTGCCCCGGTGGAGAAGGTGAAATAGTGAGGCTCGATCCCATTGCCGACCGCGTCCTGAATTCCGCCGCCGGTCACGATGACCTCGTAGGTGGTGTTCGCCTGCAAGGGTTGGTCCGGGGCAATCGTGAGCGTGTCGTTGAACGCATAGGTCCAATCGGCGGCGATGGCCTGACCGCCCAAGGGACGAATGATCACGTTGGTGCCGATCTCGATCGTGTGCGCACGAATAGTTTCGTGAATCAGCAGGGTGACCGGCGCGCCAACCGGATAGTTGGTCTGTCCGGCCCGGGGAATATGGTAGCTGACACTCGGACCACGATTGTCCGATTCCGCCTGATGCGCCCAGACCGCCATGCCTTGGTAGGGGCCGCTGCCTCCGGTCACCAGTAGGTTGCCAATCGGTAGCAGGAACTGACTGGTATCGACATCCTGCGTATCAGCCCGTTGGCCGGCCGCGTTGAACGTCAACACTGAGCGCAGCGTCCGCATGTCGACCTTGTGACTTCCCATGAAAGCGAACTCATCCTGAAACTGGATATACATCGGCTGGTCACCGGGGAGGGGAACGTCAGCCACAAAGCGGAGATTGGTCGGATCCGTGGCATCGACGACCCGCATGCCGTGCCCACCGGTACGGTATGGGAAAACGACATACAGACGATCTTCCCAGCCCCACACTTCCGGCCAGTATCCGCCGGCACCGCCTTCCTTGAGCACGTCCAGGAGAACTGGATTGGTCGGGTCACTGATATCGTACGTGGCCACACCGGTGCGGCTTTGATCGGAGGCGAAGATCAGGAGATTGCCGATGATGAAGGGATGACCGATGACACCGCCGCTGATCGCCAGGTGGTTGAAGGTGGACATGGTCTGGCCGCGAAACGTCAAGACGGCGTCACCTTGTTGAGTGTTGCTGTCGTAAGACCAATAGGTGGGTGTGATGCCCCACGGCTGATACAGATGGCCGCGCGCGAACGCGCCTTCCAGGTTGGGTGTGGTGGTACGAACGTTGACTCCTGGCGATACCGCCTGGAACGACCAGGGCGCATTTGCAGGAAAGTTGCCGCCGGCGACGAGGTTGTCTCCCTTGTACAGATATCCGTGCGCCATGACCGGTTGCGGGGTCTGGCCCAATTGTTCAACGGTCTGAACGTTGTTGAGGTCGGACAGATCAAAGCGGCGGGCAATGAAATCCGATCCCGACTGGCTGCTGGGTTGTTCCGGAAAGGAGTAGAGATGCCCGTTGTGCCAGGCGAGGACAGCCGTGCGACCCTGCTGCGGTTCGATCAAAGGAGTCAGCAGTTGCCCGGGTGTTTGCGGAACGTTGGGGAAACCGGTGGCAGGATCCACCCCGGTGGGTTCGGTGACTGTAAGCGTCGCATTGGCGCTGATGACATTGCCGGCCGAGTTGGAGACCATCACGCTGAAGACAGCATTGTTGTCGTTTGTGGAAACGGTGTTGAGAGTATAACTGGCAGAGTTCGCGCCGTTGACATCCACTCCATTGCGCCGCCATTGATGCGCGAGCGGTCCTGTGCCCGTGGCAGTCACGGAAAAGGTGACATTGCTTCCGATCAGAACCGTCCGCGACTGTGGCTGAACCGCAATGCTCGGAGCCGTTGTCGGAACATTGACGGTGAGCGCGGCAACTGAACTGGTCACCGTCCCGACGACATTGGAAATGGTGACCGTGTAGGCACCGGCATCGCCCGGTTGCACGTTGGTAAGGGGTAGCGTACTGTTCGTAGCAGATACTATAATTCCAGCATCCTTGCTCCATTGATAAGCCAGAGGAGCGGTTCCGGTCGCGGATACGTCGAGGGTGACATTGGCCCCGACATTGACAGTTTGCCCCGACGGTTGCGCCGTGATGGACGGCGCAACCGGGGGCGTATTGGTTGAGGTGGGAAGATTCGCATGGTTCGCCAGGAAAGATAGAAGCGCAGCATCCGACACCTGGCCGGCATCGTTGAAGTTGCGGCCGATCAGATTCGCCGGAACCTGGGGGCGGCGATAGCGGACGTAGTCGAAGCGGGCAATGAGATCCGGACTGGCCGTAGCCGTTCCGCCGCCGACCCGCGGATGAGATCCATCCAGGCGGTTGGTGTTGTGATATTCGTATCCAACCTGCTGGCAGGTGCTCCAATCGGTGTACGTCGTAAGGCCCACATTCAGGGTCTGTGGCATGTCCGTGCGATTGTATCGGCGATGAACCTCCCATGGGCTGTTGTCGATCTGTCGGAGGACGATGAAGGCGCTTCCGATCCGGGCGATCTGAATTCGGGCACGCGACCCGCCGGGCGTGATTTCCAGATTGGAGGAACTGTCGATGGTGGTCTTGACCTCGAACTGCGGCGTGCCCGGCTGACTGGCGGCACCCATTGAAAGGAAGATGTAGTTTTCTCCGTTCGGCGTCCAATCAGCGCGCCCGTTGGTGATGTTGCTGCGCGGCGTGCGCACCATGATGCCGGACAAGGAGTATTGGCGATTCGGTACCCCGGATCCTGAGCGACCGGTCGGTTCGACATCGGTGGTGACGACGAAATCACCGGTTACTTCCTTGTAGGCCTGCACGCCGCGCCACTCTTCATACCAGGAGCTGGTGTAGGGCATCATGGTCATGCGACCGGGGTTGGATTGGTTGATGTCCCATTGTTCGAGTTGGTCGAAACCCCAGCCCTCGACCTGATAGACGCGCCGCCAACTGGTGAGGGTCGAGGATTGATCAAACTCATCGCTCAGGTGCACGAGATCATCCGTGCCTGCCGGGGGAGATGTATTCACTGTCAGCGTGGCGTTTGAGCTCGTAACTGAGCCTTCGGTATTCGAGACAACCACGCTGAACACCGTGCCATTGTCATTGGTGGTCACATTGGTGAGCGAATAGGTCGGCGTAGTCGCGCCGGGAATGTCCACACCGTCGCGACGCCATTGGTAGTTCGGCGACGGATTGCCATTGGCGGTCACGGAGAAGTTGACAGTCGTGCCGAGACCGGTTGTCTGCGAATGAGGTTGCGACGCAATCGAGGGTGCGCTCGTCGCGACCGGAGCGGGATTGGCATTGTCCGCGAACATGGCCAGCAGAGCCGCGTCGCTGACCTCTCCTGCGTTCAAGAAGTTTGCGTTCTGAAGATTCTGCGGAATGACCGGACGTTGGAACCGAAGATACTCAAACCGGGCAACCAGATCCGCCCCGCCGGTCAGAACCGATTGATTGTGCTGCAGCGGTGTCACCGAGGACGCGATGGTGAAATTCGCATAGGCCGTGAGTCCAACCTGCAACGTGGCCGGCATGTCGCTGCGATTGTAGCGCTGCACGACCGTCCAAGATTCGCCGTCCGGTTGACGCAGGAGAATAAAGGCATTGCCGACCCGGGCGATTTGAAACACGGCTTCATCAGAACCTGCCGGAAAATTCGGTTGCGTGACACTGTTGTCAGTCGACTTGAATTCGTAGTTCGCCGTGCCGGGTGTTCCCGCCGTTCCGGCTGCTTGTACAATCCAATCCTCCTGTCCCGCCTGCCATGTGCCCGGTGAGGTCACTGAGGTTCGCGGAGAACGCACCAGGATTCCTCCAAAACTGTAGGGACTGTTTGCGGGGGCGTTCTCAGCTGAGTTGCGAACACGAACGCGAACGGTGGCCACAAAATCCCCGGTCACATTCTTGTAGGCCAACGGTCCCTTGTAATCCTGATACCACGAACTCGGGTGGGGAATCGCAACGAGCCGACCCTCGCCCGTGTGAACCGAAAGCGACTGCAGCTGGTTCGCGCCCCAGGCCTCGGTTTGGTAGAGCCGCTGGAACGCATTCAGATCCGATGAGTTCTCAAATTCTGTGCTGAGAGGCGTAAGATCATCGGCCGCGGTGATGACGTGTGGTGAGGCTACAGTAATCACCGTAGCAATGATTCGATTCAGGCAACGAAATTGCATGGTCGTTTGTCGGTTTGGTTGTGTGCGCGTTCAGTCACTTCACCCCGGTATCGCGCGACCGACAGGAGATCTTACAACTCTTTTCAAAAACTCACCCTGGATGCTCCCGGGACTTCAAATACGCCCCAAGTCCATAGTCCAGGTGAATCCATGGCAGCTGATCGCAGGTCCACGTCTGATCGGCAGGTGCGACCCGGGCAGGGTCATCCAAAGAGCAAAGCGTGACATCGATCTCCGGGGAGCCCGAAACGGTTTCGAACGTCAGACAGGTGCCGCATGCCTCACAGAAGGACCGGGTTCTGCCAGCCCATTCAAAGTGCCGGGGTTCTCCCGCAGTAGTCTGAAATTCTCCACGCTCAATTGACATCCAACTGACAAATGGAGCGCCACTGCTCTTGCGTCAATTGACACAGTGACAATGCGTGACATTGAACGGTTTCCCGCTCAACGTATAGCGAATCGCTCCACACATGCATCCGCCCTTCATGATCATTCCGTCCATGAGGGTGGATACTAGGCGGAATGAACACTCAGATCGAACTGTCGTCTCAGTTGGAACGGCCTGCGACGCGACGATCTCAAACCAGCAATCTCCCGCACCATGACCGTCCGTGATTGCATGAAGATCAATCCTTCAATGCTTCGAGAATCACACGCGCCACGTCTTGTCCGAGCACTTTGCTGCCTTCCGGGGTGTAGTGCACGTTGGCGGGACGCATGAGTTCCTTCATCCGCTTCATGCTCATGGTGAAAAGATCGTGGGTCGGGATGTTGTGCTTCTTCATGATGCGGGCGGCGATCTTGTTGTAGATCACTGAATCTCCCACATAGCGGCCTTGCGCGCCGGGAGGGCAGGGGGTGGTGTTACGCCAGATCAGTTTGGCCTTGGTCTGTTTGAGGCGCTTTACGAGTTTCTCGAGATTCTTCCCATAATCAGCTTCCGGGACCTGACGTTTGCCGCCTTTTTCCTTGGGATAAAGATTCTCCCCCTTTGGCCCCATGTATTTGAGATCGTGCAGCCCCCAGTTGAAGTGAACGACGTCCCATTTGCTGTCGCCCAGCCACGCGTCGATGGATTGCAGCCCCTTGGTCGTGGGTCCGCCGTTGGTTGGGATTCGGTGAAGATTCACCTTCCCCTTCAAGGCTTCGCGCGTCGGGACGGTATATCCGATGGATATGGAGTCACCAATAAGCAGAACCCGTGGCAGACCAGGGACGTCCTTGATCTTGGCCATCGCCGGATTCGGTTTGCGGACCTTTTTCTTCTTTTTCTCAGCGGCGCTGGAAATGGAGATGGAGCCGAGCAGAAGCATGACGATGAATAGGGTGGTAAGAATCTTCATAGGTGTGCGGGTTGATTACCTGAACGTAGATTGTGTGGCAAAGCGTATCTCACTTCGCGCCCTGGACCTTGGCCGAGAATCCGGTGATCTGATTCTGCAAGAGGCGAACATCCGAAGTCTTCGGTCCCACCCGGATTCCCACGCGCTTGGCGGGACCTCGGGTTTCCTTGATCTCGTTTTTGCGGAGTGTGATGGATTCGACCTCGCCCTGCACGTCGACGGCAATCCCCGTGTCGTCACCGCTGTCCAGGATCCGGTTCTGCTCGATGACATTGCGATGCGGAGCGAAGTCCTTCCCGCGTTCAGGGCGGAACAGAACGCCTGATTTTCCACTGCGGAGGATGTCGTTCTGCCGCACGAGATTGTCCGTGTCGCGATGCCCGATGGAGACACCGTAGGCCCGGTTTTCGATGCACTTGTTGTTCTCCGCGAGACCATGGCGGACGCCCCAGCAGAAGAAGATGCCGATGTTGTTTCGTTCCAACCGATTCGCGCGCATGATCGGGCGTTGTGATCCGGATCCGGGATGCAGTCCCAGGCCGGCGTTGTCATGCGAGTGACATCCCTCCACCACGACATCGTGGCAGATCTGCCAGCTGAACCCGTCGCCGTTGTAGTTGCGCGAGGTGACATCGCGAAAAGCCAGTCGGCTGCAATCCTGAGCAAAGATTCCGCCTGCGTAATTTCCGTTGAAATTCACGTTGTTATCCCGATTACCGTCGAGCGTGATGTTTTCAATGACAACGTCTTCGACAAACTCGCAGTTGATTATGGGGAACAGGGTTGATGCCGTCGTATTTCCCATGAGCCAGTAGTTCTTTCGCAAGGCCTTGCTCAGTTTGAAGCGATTGCCGCTGCGAGCCACCAACGTTCCCTTGTAGACATCTTTGCCGCCGTGATGCGGATTCTTGGTCTGGATTGCGATGCCGTCACCAATCCGAAACCCGGATGCGTTCTTCAATGTGACTTCCTGATCGAACCAGTCACTGTCTGCGGCAATGGGCGTGGTAATGGAAGCTTCCTTGAACAACACACTGTCACTACCCGAGCCCAGCAATCTCACCTTTGACGCCATGTGCACGGCGTTACGCAGGCGATAGGTTCCCGACAACACCTTCACCGTGCCGCCCCCATATCGTGCCACCCAGTCGACCGCCGCCTGAAGGGCTTTTTCGTTGTTGCCGACGATGTCCGCTTTCTTCGGACCGACGGTGATGGTCAGCCGTTTCTCCCAATCGGGTTCCACCGCCGTATCACCTGAGGTGGCGCGAGGATTCGACACCTTCGGCACGCGGGCGTAAATAGGGGCGGTAGCAAGCGAGAGTCCGAGGGTGGACGCAAACTGACGACGATTCGTGGCATTCATGAGAGTGAACGCAGGCTAGACCGGCACCCCCTAGGAAACAACCCGAAGAACGGGCGGCAAAATGCTTTTCAGGGACTGAAAGCCACCTATTCTCCCGTCCATGAAAACCCCTCGGGCAAATCGCCGCAGTTTTATGAAGTCGGCCGCTGTCGCCAGTGCGCCGTTTATTCTCCCATCTGGAATCTGGTCCGACGAAGTGAAACCCAATGACAAGATCGTCTTGGGCTTCATCGGGATGGGCAGGCAGAACAATTCGAAGTCGATCTGCGTGGCGGTTTCCGATTGCGACACCAGCCGTCGCAATGCCGCCTGCGATCGCGCCAACAATAAATACCAGAACAAGGACTGCAAGGCTTACGCAGATTTTCGCGATCTAATCGCACGTGACGACATCGACGCGGTCTGCATCGCGACTCCAGACCATTGGCATGCGGTTCAGACGATTGCTGCACTGGAGTCCGGCAAGGACGTGTATTGTGAAAAGCCGCTGACGCACAACGTCCACGAATCGGTGGCGGTCATGAAGGCGGTGAAAATGCACAAACGGATTCTGCAGACCGGTTCGATGCAACGTTCCTCCCGGGAATTTCGGGTCGCCAGCGAACTGGTCCGGAATGGCGTGATCGGCAAGGTGAAGTCCGTGGCGGTAAACATCGGCGATGCCGGAGTTGCCTGCGACCTGCCGACCGAAAAGATGGAACCCGGTCTGGACTGGGATATGTGGGTTGGGCCCGGACCGATGCGCGGTTACAGCTCGGTTCTCAGTCCGCGCGGTGTGCACAAACACTTCCCCAATTGGCGCAGATACAAGGAATACGGCGGCGGCATGGTGTGCGATTGGGGGGCGCACATGATCGACATCATCCACTGGGGTCTGGGCATGGACAAGAGCGGCCCGATCGCCACCATCCCCAACAAGGACCCGAAGGCTCTGAAAGGCGCACAACTGGTTTACAAGGGCGGCATCCACATGATGCATGGTGCCGGATTGGGGGCCAGTTTCTACGGCGAAGACGGGCGTGTTGAATGCCATCGTGGCGCCATCGGTTTATGGAAGGGCGACAAGCTCATTGCGGGACGGCCTGATCGCAAAGATCGCAAGGTCAACATCAATGCCGAGATGGACAAGCTTGAGAAGGAATTCCTCAGCGATGCCAAGGTGAAGCTCTACAACAGTGGAATGAACCACCTCGCAGACTTCCTCAATTCAATGGAGACGCGCAAGAAGCCGTGCACTAATGAGATCATCGGCGCGCGCACGTCAATCGCATGTCACCTGTTGAATCAGACCTACTACAACCACGCGCCCATCAAGTGGAATCCGAAGAAGAACACCTTTGCCGAAGGCGGCGATCCCAGGTGGCTCACCCGCGATTATCGCGGGGAGTGGAACGTTTGAATTTGAGGAAAACTGATTCTGCACAAAGCCCGGTCGGCCTGCCGATCGGGCTTTCTCTTTGGAACGGCACAAGATAATGGACTTGCGGTATTCCGGCGCTACGCTCGCGCCCCATGAAGCGAGTTCTCTGTTTTGGTGATTCGAACACCTGGGGGTACATCCCTTTGAGTGAATTGGAGCGATTTCCGGAGGATGTCCGTTGGGCCGGTGTCATGGCCAAGGAGCTGGGCTCGGATTATCGTGTCATCGAAGAAGCGCAGAACGGTCGCACCACCGTCTTTGATGATCCGTATGAGACGATATGCAAGAACGGCTCCAAGCACCTGCCCGTAGTGTTGGAATCTCACAAACCGCTGGATCTCGTGGTCATCATGCTGGGGACGAATGACCTGAAGAATCACTTCCGGCAGACCGCTCATACCATCGCGGCCGGTGCGGGAACATTGGTGGACCGGGCATTGGACAGCGATGCCGGCCCGGAGCACAGTGCGCCCAACGTCTTGCTCATTGCTCCAGCGGAAGTTGCAAATGCTCAATGTCCATTTGGTCACAAGTTCGACAATACGCATGAAATCTCAAAAGGGTTTGCGCAAGCCTACGAAGAAGTGGCACGGACGTCGGGAGTCTCGTTCCTCAATGCGGCAGAACACGTGACAGTGCCGAAGACGGATTGTATCCATTTCGATGCCGAAGGACATGCCAACCTCGGTCGTGCGGCTGCAGATGCCGTGAGAAACATACTGTGAAATGAAAACTGCGATTACGCTCTTATCCGTGTCGCTCGGGTTGTTTGAAATCCGTGCGGCGGAACCTTTGACCCGCATCATGTTCGGTTCCTGCATCCGACAGGATCGTCCGGCACCAATCTTGCCGAAGATCGCGGTGGACGAGCCGGAGCTGTTCATTTTCCTGGGAGACAACATCTACGGCGACACCGACGACATGAAAGTGCTCTGGGCGAAGTATCAACAACTCGCCAAACTGCCTGGTTTCGCAGAGCTGCGCGCCGATAGTCAGATTATGGCGACATGGGACGATCATGATTACGGCAAGAACGACGCCGGCGCGGACTATGCCATGCGGGAGGAATCGCAGCGCCGCTTCCTGAATTTCTGGGGAAGCCGCAAAGGCTCGGACCGTCGCAAGCGGGATGGAATCTACCATTCACGGACGTTCGGTCCCGCGGGGAAAAGGGTGCAGGTCATCATGCTGGATACGCGGTTCTTCCGCGGAACTCTGAAGACGGGGCCGCGTCGCACCGGCGGGCCCTATTATCCGAATCCCGATGCGTCTGTGCCCATGTTGGGTGAGGCGCAATGGAAGTGGCTGGAGAGTGAACTGACGAAGCCGGCGGAGTTGCGAATCATCGGGTCCAGCATCCAATGCATTCCCGAAGCCAGCGGACAGGAGACCTGGTCAAACCTTCCGGTTGAACGTAGCCGCTTCTTTCAATTGCTTGAGAAAACGAAAGCCAATGGTGTGGTGCTGATCAGTGGCGATCGTCACTGGTCCGAAGTTTCGCGGCTGGATCGGAAAGGGCGTTATCCCATCCATGAATTCACCTCCAGCAGCCTAAACCAGCTGCACAAGCGCGGAACTCCCACGGTAAACCGATATCGGGCTCTGCCAACGACCTACCACAAGGAGAACTACGGTCGACTGACCATCGATTGGAATGAAAGCAGAACTTCACTGAAGGTCGACATTGTCGATCTGGATGGACGCGTTCAGTTGTCCAAGCAGATTCTCTTGGAGGAATTACGATAGAGAACAGATTCAGCTGCGCCCCTTTCGTCGGTTCGTGCGCACCGTCACTTGCGTCCCCGCCGGCTTGTCCTTGATCCAGTCGATGAATTTCGCGATCTCCTCATGTGCTTTGAGGGCCTCCAGCGTGTTGTAATTCCGTTCCAACTGCTTCTCCGTCAGCACGGCGTGGACTTGCTTGTGACACGGGCGACAGAGCAACGCTAATTGGGTCCGGACTTCGGTGCGGTCAAACTCCCGTTTGTTCTTCTTGTTCGCATGCCGTGTGCGCGGAATGAGATGATGCTTGGTAACCTCATTCACCGTGCGGCCACACAATTCGCAGGTGTAATCCCCGATCATTGCTTCGTGGGCAATTGCAGGAACGCGATCAGATTGCGGACCTGTTCGGGGGTCATGGCTTGGAGCAGTCCATCTGGCATGATGGATTTGGTCGTCTTGGTGCTCTTCGCAATCTGATTGCGGGAGACGACGATTGAGTCATTCAGCGTACGAAGGGTGATGGAGGCCGCGTTCTGGGAAACCGGGAAGCCGCTGATGGTGCGACCGTCCTTCAATTCCACAACCTGCATCAGGTAATCCGCAGCGACGCTGGCACTGGGATCAATGATGTTCTCCAGCAGATAGTCGAGGTTTGATCGCTGTGCTCCGGTGAGTTCCGGTCCGACCTTGTTGCCTTCATCGAAGAGCTTGTGACACACGGCGCAGGCGACCTTGAAGAGTTCATGCCCGGCGTTCCGGTCGGCACGCGCCAGGACCTTCTCGTTGAGCCGTCCGCGCCACGTCGAAATCTGCTTCTGTTTTTCCTTGGAAGATTCCTCAAGCTTACCCCAGACGTTTTCCAATCGAGTGGTGAGATCCCTGTCATGGAGACTCATCACCTGACGGGCGGTGTAGGAGGAAACGTCTCGTCGTGGAATTTCGTCTTCTTCGAGCGCGGTCAACAGCCGGGTAGCCCAAGGCTTACGGGAGGCGAAGGTCTGCAAGGCGTCCATGCGGGTGGATGAATCAAACGAAGCATAGCACTTGAGCAATTCATCCGGAGTGCGGCCGTCGTTGAAGCTGGCCAGACTGCGAACGACCGTGCCGCGAACCTTCTCGTCGGAAAGCATTCCAAAGAGCAGGGACGGCAGCTCTTCGTCCTTCTTTTGCGTCAACGAACGAATGGCTTCAATGCGAAAGCCGGTTGGCAGCTTTGTGTTTGTCGCGTCCGCACGCAGATCGTGGATCGCAGACTCGTCGCTGAAGATAATTGCCAGTCGTGTGCCGTTTCGTCGGGTTTGTTGATCGCCGTTGGCGCGCAAACGGGCGTAGGTCTTCCCCCAACCCGCGGGGGGCGCAATGGAACTGCGTCCTTCGAGGCCTTTCAGCATGCCTTCGAGGATGTCGGATTGTTTATCCGGGGTTGCCTTGGCGAGTGCTGCGGCAACTGCATGCGTGCCTTTGACATCGGACAAGGCACTGGCGCGGCGGGCAATGTGGCGTCTGATCAGGGGAATCTCCGCCGTGGCAGCCAGATTGGCGAAGCGTGTGATGTCGATCTCGACCAGTTGCTGGATGCCGTACCAATACATCAGCGGCAGATTCTGATCGTCACTATCTTCGGCGCGTTGGATTAATGCGTTTGCGATCGACCACCGTAGTTCAGGCTTCAGTCTTTGCATGGCACTGGCGAGTTGCAGGCGGACGATTTTGGAAGGTCCTTCAGCAGCTCGGTAGCGGAACTTCCCAAGGGCTTCCGCAGGCGGATCGAAATTTTCGCACAGAAGGCGAACGGTCCAGGCGCGAATGTGTTCGTCCGCATGCGACATCTGTTTCAAGAGAAAGGTGTCGTCGAGACGGTTGATCACTTTCAGCGCCCACAAAGCCCGGAGCATCTTGGGTATCTCCGACGTGGTGCGGTACATCTGAAACAGTGTTTTGGCGGCACTGTCCATGTTCATACCTGAAGCGTAGCGTTCCTGAAGCAGGCGGCGGGCATGGCGGACAAGCCAATCGTTCTTGTGGAATTGCAGATCAACCAGTTCGGAATTACTGAGACGAGGGAGGTCGAGCGAGAAAGGTTTCGGCTTGCCGTAAGTGATCTTGAACAGGCGACCGGTGTGTTTGCGGGTATTGCGCGTGCTGTGGCATTCGCCGGTGTCGGACCAGTCGGAGGAATAGACGCCACCATCCGGTCCGAAACGCAGGGTGACTCCCATAAACCACGGATCTTGCGCTTTCATCAGGTCTAAGCTGTGGGCGGCCGTGTAGCCAGAGCCCTTGGAAATCAGCAAATCGTGATTGATGCGGCGGCCATGGATGTTGTTGATGAAAACCGTGTTGCGATATTTGTCCGGCCAGTTGTCGCCGAGGTAAACCATGGTGCCACTGTGGGCATGACCGCCGCCGAGCAAATCTTCCTGCGGTGTACCAAGACCGTCCCGAACATTGTTGCCGCCGACGAAATGACGGTGGTCAGCAATTGTTGGAATCCGTTCGTAAGCGTACTGACTGGAGACGCGATTGCGTCCGGGTTCGTAGTGCGCGCCTTGGATTACGTGAAACAGGTGGGGGTTCACACAGTTGCATACGAAGGCGTCGCCGTAGTCGTTCCAATCGATTCCCCACGGATTCGTTGTTCCGTCAGCAAACGGTTCCCAGATGTGTTTGATCGGATGATAACGCCATACGCCGCCATCGTATTGACGACGCTTGTCTTTCGGGGTCCCGGGCTTGTCCGGCCAGGAGTAGTTCGTCCGACCGTGAGTTCCGTAAAGCCAGCCATCCGGTCCCCAGGAAAATCCGTTGGCGATGTTGTGGGAATTCGCGTGGGTGCCGAATCCATCCAACAGGAGAATGGGGTCACCGTCAGGGATGTCGTCGTAATTCCGGTCGGGAATGAAATAGAAGTTTGGTGGAGACATCACCCACGCACCACCGAAGCCGACTTCGATACCGGAAACGTAGTTCAGCTTGTCGAAAAACACCGTGCGCTTGTCGAAACGGCCGTCCTGAT
>JAYPXF010000124.1:17797-19381 GCA_038154405.1 Verrucomicrobiales bacterium
CGTCCTGATCGGTGTCTTCGAAGATCAGGATGCGATCTTTACCCTCTGTGCTGTGCTTCGGATAGCTGTAGGCCTCAGCCACCCAGAGCCGGCCGCGATCATCGATGCAGAACCCGATCGGCTGCTTCACGTCCGGTTCGCCGGCGAAAAGGGTGACCTTGAAACCGGGCGGCACGCGCATTGTTCGTGCGGCTTCTTCCGGCGGATACGGATTATCGACGACCGTGTATTTCTTCGCCGAGTGCGCCGGGAATGAACCACAAAGGATAGCAAGGGCGCAAAGGATCGTGGAACGGTGATTCATGCGGTGAGACTTGCGCAAATCGTCTCGAATGGGAGTCAAAAATGCTGCGAGAACAACCTATCACGCAGATATCCCTAAAATTTCCTTTCACCTATGGAGAACTCATTCTGGAATAACCATGGAATACACTGAATCGTTCAGGATTTGCTTTTTCACCATCCTTTCCGTGTGTTCGGTGTATTCCTTGGTTCATCTTCTCCAAATGCTCACCTCACCGATCTTACCTTTTTTCTTGTTGAATGATCTCTGAGCCGGAACATCCCCGCCAATCACAAGATGAAGATTATTCGATTTGAAGACGAGACGGGTGCGGTTCGCACGGGAGCCCAGCAGGATGACGGTTCGGTCAAGTTGATCGACGGCTGCGTGTTTGGTGAACACTCGCTCACCAATGAGACCGCGGTGGTGAAGAAGGTCTTGGCGCCGATCGTTCCGACACAGATCTTGTGCATCGGACTGAACTACAAGTTCCACGCCAAAGAATGCAATGTGCCTGAGCCCGAATATCCGATCTTGTTCACGAAAGGGGCGAATACCCTGAACAATCCGGGCGACCCGATAGAGGTGCCCAAGTTCATGGAAAGCACGGAGGTGGATTACGAGGTGGAATTGGCCGTGGTGATCGGCAAAGACTGCAAGAACGCCACCACCGAGAATGCTCTCGACTACGTGCTGGGCTACACTGCCGCCAACGATGTAAGCGCTCGTGACTGGCAGATCAAAAAGAACGGCGGCCAGTGGTGTCGTGGAAAGACCTTCGATACGTTCAGTCCGCTGGGGCCGGTATTGGTGACCGGTGACGAAATTGGCGATCCCCAGAACCTGAAACTCAGCTGCACCGTGAACGGCAAAGTGATGCAGGACTGGAATACGAACGACATGATCTTCCCAATTCGCGAACTGATCGCGTTCCTGAGTGGCAGCACGACTTTGCCGGCCGGCACCGTAATCCTGACCGGGACACCGCACGGCGTCGGTTTGGCGCAAGATCCACCTTTGTTCCTGAAGGACGGCGATTCTGTTGACGTGGAGATTGAGAAGATCGGCAAGATGACCAACCCGGTTGTCGACGAACCGATTTGAGGATTTTCAGTCGTAGCGCAAGCGCACAACAGAGTCGTTTGGGAGAGCTTACCCGCGAGCCGTAATCAGAATCCTGAAAGGATTCCGGACAGCTTGCTTTCGTCCCTACGGAACTCCGAAGTGGGCTCGCGGACACGTTCTCCCCACCCAATTTTGGTTCGCTGTCGCTGGCACCGGGAGTTAACTTCCATTCAATC
>JAYPXF010000125.1:0-19371 GCA_038154405.1 Verrucomicrobiales bacterium
GGTCTTGACCGAGCTCGAACCGACCGTCCGTTGCGGCTGCGCGATGCGGGTGACCGGAGTGGCCTGACTGCTTGCACGATCCGGCTGGCGGGTTTTGGTGGCGATGGTTGGCGGGCGGTAGACTGCCAACGACTGTCCGTTCGAGACGAGTCGGTCCGGGCGGATGGTCGTGCGCGTTCCTGTGCTGTTCGACAGCACCTGCACCCGTCGGACCTCGGTGCCCGAAGCCTGTTGTACGGTCTGGATAGAGATGCTCGTATTGGCCGGGGTCGCATTGCCGCCGGAGGTGTTGAAGTTGTTCACCACGGTGGTTTGATTGTAGATGTTTACGTTGCGCGAACGTGCCAGATAGTGCCGATACGGCGTGCGATGGTAGAAATGGCTCGGACGACAGAAGGTGTAGTCGCTGTAGCCCAGTCCCCATTCGAAGCGAACGCTCACCCGCGATCCGCGAAACCGGAAGCCGGCCCGGCGGTCGTAATGAGCGTGGGGAGGCAGCGGCGCCCAGCCGATGTAGTCCCGGCCGTGCCGCCAGCTCACCCACGCCGGGCCCCAGTCATAGCCCGGAACCCATACCCAGCCGTAGCTTGAACGGTTCCAGCGACCGTAATGAAACGCCGCCCAGCCCCAGGAGTAATCGGACAACCAGTACCAACCATGGGTGCTGTAGATCCACCGCCCGGCCGAATGATAGGGACGCCAGTTGCGGTCGCGAACAGCCACCGTCGGTTGCCAGCAGAGTCCGTGGCCGGGCACATCGATCCAGCGGCCGAACGGGTCCAGAGATTCACGGAACACCACGAGGTCCGGTGACTGGATTACGGCCGGCGGTTGGGTCACAACCGTGGTGGTGGCCGGTTGCTGAACGACCACCGTCGTGGGTTGCACGTTGGATGTGACGATGACGGCGGTGCTGTTGGTGGTGACCGGTTCATTCGTTTCCGTCACCTCCGGGACAACCGCGACGGGTGCGGTCGGTTGTGTCTGTTGAACGTAGATCGGTCGTGCCGAGGGATGACGGACAATCGCCGCGATCACCGGTTGTGGAACACCCGCATCGCGGAGCACGACCAGGTCATCCGCCGTGGCGTGGTAGGGGCCGGAGGAATTCTCCACGTAGGACAACATGACCGATTCAGACATGCCGGACTGGGAGAGCCGGACGACTTCGGAGAGTTGCGGGGAAAGGTTCGAAGGAGTGACCAGTTGATATGCTGACGCCGGCTCTGCTTGCCTGGTCACCGCTCGTTGTGAGGGAGGTGAAGAATGTGGCAGTTGCTTGTGGAGGTTCGCACAGGCGGTCAGAAACGTGGCGATACCGGCCGTGGTCAGGGCGCAGCAAAGCGCGGATCGGACTAACGTCTTCATGATCAATCTTGGGGTTGATGGTTGGTGAATCCCGGAGCGCTCCGTGTGCCGTCGGCTTTCTCACCGGCAACGATAAATCCGACCCGTTGCATGCACCCGATATTCAGTCAGGCTCAACTTTTTTTGTCCTGTCGGTCGCAAGACCGACAACGCGCGTCGGTCTTCTTCCTGATTGGAGTGGCGTGGATGAAGAGCAATATTGATCGCGAACCAAGAAATGGAAATCAGTTTGATGATCCTCAAGATTCCGTTCGTCTTGTTGCGGCGAAAACTCGATCCGAGCGCGTCATGATCCTTCAATTGCAGGAATACGAAGATCAGAGAATACGAAACACAAAGCGGCGACGAGTCTCACGACTGTTGCCCAACATCGTGTCGCGGATGAGGGGCGCTGGCATGCTTGCGTTTGTCCCGTATTCCCGACGCGGTCGACAGTTGACGCGGTGGGACTTCGAGAATCCGCACTACCGAGCGCCTCTGGGAAACCGTCCTATGTTCGCTGCCGGCAATTCGCGGTTCACTGGGCCCATGTTGAATCCCGATCTGCAACACGTTCAGTACAGCCCCACAGCCGGAACTGTTGCCGCCGAATTGGTCTCCAGCCAGAACGACAACTCCGACACGGTCCGTTACCTTTCTGATCTTTGGAACAACTTGTGTGAACTGCAGGAACTCATGGCACAGGATATGGGCAAATAGGGCATTACGATTTCGAGTCTCAATACGCTTGGCGGCTGGATGATTTGACCTATCCTGCCGCCGATTCTTTGTACCAATGAAACGCATCGTATTATCAGTCCTGCTGTTCTCACTCGTCTCCCACTTCCATGTTGCGGCGGCCGACAAGCCACTGCGCATCATCGCCTTTGGCGCTCATCCCGATGACGCTGAATTTCAAATGGGTGGCACCGCGATCAAGTTCGCCAAGGCCGGTCACAAGGTGAAACTCGTTTCCGTCACCAACGGCGACATCGGCCATTGGAAGATGGCCGGCGGTCCGCTTGCCATCCGTCGCACCAAGGAGGTGAAGGAAGCCGCCAAGCGCATGGGGATCGAGGTTGAGGTGCTCGACATCCACGACGGCGAACTCGAGCCGACCCTGGAAAACCGCAAGAAGATCACCCGCCTCATCCGGGAGTGGCAGGCCGACATGGTGTTCGCCCATCGCCCGTGGGACTACCATCCAGACCATCGCTACACCGGCGTGCTCGTGCAGGATGCCGCCTTCATGGTTGCCGTGCCCTTCATCTGCCCCGACACGCCGCCGCTGAGTAAGAATCCCGCCTTCTTCTACTTTCCCGACCGCTTCACCAAGCCCTATCCCTTTGCTCCGGACATCGCGATCTCGATCGACGATGTGTTCGAGGAGAAGCTGAACGCGGTCGATGCGCTGGAATCCCAGGTCTACGAAGGCGGCGCTCTTGCCAATCCCGCCGTGCTCATCCAGCGCAAAGCCGCCGATCCGAAACAGCGCAAGGAAATCCTCCGTCTCTCCTGGCAGCGCCGCCAAGGCAACATCGCCAACCGTTTCCGGGACGAGCTCAAGGAATGGTACGGCGACGAGCAGGGTGAAGAGGTGAAATACGCCGAAGCGTTTGAGCTCTGCGAATACGGCAAGCAACCTTCAGAGGCGGGATTGAAGAAGCTGTTTCCCTTCTTCGGCAAATAGACCGACCCGGCACATGTGGGCAACCGACGCGGAACTCCGAGATGGCGGTTGCGATTCTTTGTAGGGAAACGCTCCGGCCTGATCATTACCCACATTCTTTGGGGCCGAGACTTTATCGCGCCAGCGTCCTGGATGCTCAGATCGAACCGTTCAGAAATGTGGGCAACGGCCGGGACGGAGGGATTCCCTCCGGTTTCGGTCACCGATCAATCACCCGGAACCGGCGGTTCGGTCGTCCAGACGATGTCGCAGCTTTGGCAGTAGTATCGGGGATAATTCTTGGCCGAGGTGGCCAATAGGTTGGCCGGGAGCAGTTCTCCACATTCGCGACACCGGTAGTGCGAGTAGAGTCGGAAAACCCAGACTGTGCCGACAATCAGGAGGGTCGCGCCGACACCCATCAAGATATAGCCGTCGAAAGACATCAGGGAACTGCTGGATGCCTGACGAATTGCGAGGATCAGCACCAGGATCAGCGGGCAGAGGACCACGGCAATCCGGATCAGCAGTCGGCTGGCGTAGTTGTTGTCGTAGCGGTTTTCCGGCATGGTGTACAGATGATGCAGCTGCGGGGAAAAGCAAGATGCGGATTGGGCCGATTGTCTGGAGCAATCGCGTGACAGAGGACGGTCACCTGCCTTCCGCCAGCCAGCGCTTGTACATCTCGGCGTTGCGCTTGAACTCGTAATAGCGGGCGGGCTTCATCTTGGCTTTTCTGCGGTCGATGAACGCCAGCTCATCCGCTATTTCCTGCGCATACACTTTCGGGGTTTCCGGTCCCATGTCGCCGGTGTCTTTGATCCAATTCCGTAGATGCATTCGGTGTTGTTTCAGGGCTTTGGCATGCTTGGGGTTGTCGGCCAGATTAACGATCTGCCAGCGATCTTCGGCATAGAGGTAAAGCTCCTCAGGGGGGCGGGACGGGGCGAACAACAACTTCTCGGACAAATCGTTCAACTTTCCTTCCTCATGCAATTCGCGCAGCCGTTGCAGGATCAGTTTGCTGTCCTTGTAGTTGCTTGGCATGAGGTGCGGGCGCCGCGGATAGAAATTACGGAGATAGAGATACTTGTCCGTCCTGACGGAACGAATGTGATCGGCGGTTTCACCGCAACGATCGCGGGCGCCGAATACCGCTGTCTTGGATTGGTGATCGGAGGCGAGAATGTCCCGGCCCTGCATCTTCGCCGGAACCTCAATGCCGGCGGCAGCCAATGAAAGTGCGGCCACATCGATGTGTTCCACCAAATCCGTGCGTGTTTGATCGGGACGAACGCCGGGGCCGGCGATGATCAGCGGAATGTGTGTACCTTCGTCATACAGGAACTGTTTGCCGCGGGCATGACTGATGCCGTGATCGGTGAAAAAGACGATCAACGTGTTTTTCAACAGTTTCTCCTGTTTCAGTCGTTCAATGACGCGCCCCACGTGTCGATCGGTGATTCGCACCGTGTCCAGATACGTGGACCAATCCCGAAGCATGACGGGATCGCGTGGATAGTAAGGTGGCAGTTCGACGCTCGCCGGATCGGTGATGTCCCCGAACTCCTTCTTCATTCGCCTGTCGAGCGTGTCGTAACCCGCCTGGGAAGCGCCGCGGATCTTGCCGCCATGCAACTGCACCTGCATGAAGAAGGGCTGCCCTCTCTTCCGTCCGGCCCAGTCGTGGCTGTCATACACTTTTTCATCCCAATCGAAGTTGTAGTCGGTTTTGCCCCGCGTGTCTCTTGAAGTCCTGTTCAACGACTTGTCATATCCTGGCAAGCCGCTGCCGATGCAGGTCCAGTAACCGGCAGTCTTGAACAGTGCGGGCACGGGACGGACGCCGGCTGGCAGCTGAATACGGTGTTTCCCGCGACCACTGCGATGGTGATGCGCGCCAATTGACGTCTGATACATTCCGGTGATCATCGCCGAACGAAACGTGGAACAGACCGGTGAGGTGGCGTAAGCCCGGGTGAAGCGCACGCCCGCACTTGCGAGCTTGTCCAGATAAGGTGTCTTGATCGTCTTCTCCCCGTAACAGGAGAGATTCGCCGACATGTCATCAACCACGATCCATAGGATGTTGGGTTTGGTGGCGGCTGCCGACAATTGAAGGCAGCCAATCGCCAGGAACAGCAAGAGGTGTTTCATCATTTCAGGAGGTCGCAACCGGGAGATTTGGACGGAGAATCGTTCAAGCCAGAATATTCCTTACGACGTGGCCGTGAACGTCCGTCAGGCGGAAATGACGGCCTTGGAACTTGAAGGTCAGGCGTTCGTGATCGATGCCCATCAGGTGCATCAAGGTAGCCTGCACGTCGTGTGGGTGAACGCGGTCCTTCACCGCGTTGAAGGCGAAGTCATCGGTCGCGCCGTGGGTGAATCCGGCTTTCACGCCGCCGCCGGCGAACCAGCTCGTGAAGCCGTAGGGGTGATGGTCGCGGCCAAGATTTGAGGCGGTCAGACTTCCTTGGACGAACGGGGTGCGTCCGAATTCTCCCGACCAGATGACCAGGGTGTCATCGAGCAAACCGCGTAGTTTCAAATCCTTCACCAGGGCGGCGGCGGGCTGATCGGTGTCGCGGCACTGGATGCGGAACTGCGTCAGCAGGTTGCGGTGATGATCCCAGCCGGCGTGGAAGAGTTGCACGTAGCGCACGTCCTTTTCGATCAGTTTGCGCGCCATCAGGCAGTTGTAGGCGAACGAACCCTGACGCGTCACGTCGGGACCATACATGTCGAGCGTGGCCTTGGATTCCTTGGTCAGGTCGACCATGTCCGGCACGGAGGACTGCATGCGATAGGCCATCTCGTATTGCGCGATTCGGGTGCTGATTTCCGGGTCACCCACTTCCCGGTGGCGCATCGCGTTGAGTTGCGCGATGCCGTCGAGAATCTTGCCCTTGGTCTGGCGGTTCATTCCTTTCGGATCCGAAAGATACAACACGGGATCACCAGTTCCGCGAAACTTCACGCCCTGGAACTTCGTCGGGAGAAAACCGCTGCTCCAATAGAAGTCGTAGAAGATCTGGCCGCAGGAAGCTTCCTTGTCGCGCGAGGTCATGACGACAAAGCCCGGCATGTCGCTCGATTCACTGCCCAGTCCGTAGGTCAACCATGAGCCGATGCTGGGGCGACCCGGTTGTTCGCCACCAGTGAGAAAGAAGGCGATCGCGGGGGCATGATTCACCTGAGTCGTGTGCATTGACTTCACAAACGTGAGGTCGTCCACGACGGATGCCGTGTGCGGGAGAAAGTCGCTGACGGGAGCACCGCATTGGCCGTAATGCCGGAACGCCGGCAGCGAGGGCATTACGGCCTTGTTCTTTTGATTCTGCGTCATCGTGCTGAAGCGGCGACCGCCCAAGACAGAATCGGGCAATTGCTTTCCACGCCATTTTTCCATCTGCGGCTTGTGGTCGAACATGTCCACGTGGGGTGGACCGCCGTTCATCAACAGGTAGATCACCCGCTTCGCCTTGGGTGCGAAGTGCGGCAGGTTCGCCAAACCGGCATAGCGACTGTCGGCGTGAGGTTGCGCCGGAGTCGATGCCAGCCCGTCCCGTCCCAGCAGATCGGCCAAGGCGGCAACGCCGATCCCGGTGGCCGAATGTCCAAAGAACTCGCGGCGATTGATGTCCAGTCGATGTTGGAGAAAGGGGTTCATTCCTTGGTGATCACTTCGTCGAGATTGAGGATGAGATTGCAGAGGCCGGTGTAGGCGGCGAGTTCGATTGCCGGTAGTTTTTCGTTCCGTGCTTTTTCACCGGTGGAGGCAAGTTCTTCAGCCGCCTTGGTATCCTTGGTGAACACGTCGCGGAGTTCCCGGAGCTTCTTCTGCAGGAGGGTCAGCTCGGCGGACTTGGGTGGTCGGCCGGTGGCGGCAATGAAGGCTTCGCGGATGCGCTTGCGATCGCCTTGGCCGGCAGCCATGACACTTTCAGCGAACACGCGGGCGGCTTCGACGTAGGTAATGTCATTCATGGTTACCAACGCGTGCAACGGCGTGTTCGTGCGTGGCGGTTTGACCTCACAGGTCTGGCGTTTCGCAACGTCAAAGAAGGTTGTCGGGCCGACGATTCGGCGCCAGAAGAGATACAGACTGCGGCGATATAGTTTGTCGCCGGTGTCTTGTCGGTAGCGGATCTTCCCGAAAGTGGCTTCCGCCCAGATGCCTTCCGGTTGGTAGGAATTCACTGAAGCGCCGCCGAACTTGCGATTGAGGAGGCCGCTGATGGCGAGGGCCTGGTCGCGGATCATCCAGGACGGCAGTCGGAATCGCGGACCGCGGGCCAGCAGGCGGTTGTCCGGGTCGCTGGCATATGCGTCTTCACCGGCCTTGGTGGACTGCTGGTAGGTCGCGCTGGTCACGATGAGTTTCAGCAACCGCTTCAAATCCCAGCCGGATTCCACGAACTCAACCGCCAACCAATCGAGGAGTTCAGGGTGCGTCGGTTTCTGTCCCTGTACCCCGAAATCTTCCGGGGAGCGGACCAAGCCGGCGCCAAAAAACATCTGCCAGAAGCGATTGACCGTCACCCGCGCCGTCAATGGATTCGCCGGATCGACAATCCATTTGGCGAGCGTCAGGCGATTCACCGGAGCGTCTTTCGGCGCGGGGTGAAGGCTACCGATCAATTGGGCTTCCACCTTGCGGCCAGGTTTGTTGTAGACGCCGCGCTCAAGGACGAAGGTGTCCCGTGGCTTGGTGTCCTGCATGATCATCACCCGCGGCAGGCTGCCGCTGAAGCCCTCGCGAGAAGCCATCGCCTTCTCGAGCTTTACAATGAGCTTTACGTATTCCGGTTCCGACTTGCGGAAGGCGTTCTTGAATTCACCGAAGCGACGGCGATTCCTGCGGCCCGCCGGTCTTTTCAATTCGTTCCTTATGTTGGTGGAGAGCTTGGCGGCCTTTTCGGAATCGGCCGCGGTCTTTCCTTTTGCACGGGGAAAGAGTTTCAATTCCACTTCATCCACATTCTTTCCAATTCGGCTGATCTCGGCGGCCATGTCACCCAGTCTCTTGCGTTCGGCGTCCGAGAACACCTCCACGATGGGCGGCGTCTGCGCATTGCCGCCGCCGCCGTTGACCGGCGTGCGATTGAAGATGTCGAACATGCCGTAGTAGTCATCAAGGTAGATCGGGTCGTACTTGTGATCATGACAACGCGAGCAGGTCATGGTGAGGCCTAACCAGGTTGTTGAGGTCGTTTCCACCTGATCGAAAATGTATTCCACGCGATTCTCTTCTGCGATCCGGCCACCCTCGCCGTTGATCATGTGGTTGCGATTGAAGCCGGAAGCGACCTTTTGCTGAACTGTGGCATTCGGGAGCATGTCTCCCGCGAGTTGCTCGATGGTGAATTGATCATACGGCATGTTGTTGTTGAACGCCGCCACCACCCAATCACGCCACGGCCACATGGTTCGCGTGCGATCTCCCTGGTAGCCGTTGGTGTCGGCGTAGCGGGCGATGTCCAACCAGTCCCACGCCATCCGTTCGCCGAAATGGGGGGATTGCAACAGACGGCCGACCACTTTTTCGAACGCCTTCGGTGATTTGTCGCGGATGAAAGCTTGGATCTCCTCGGCGGTTGGTGGTAGTCCGGTCAGGTCGAGCGTGACACGCCGAATCAACGTTCGGCGATCCGCCTCGTTCAAGGGACGAATGCCGTGCTTCAACAACCGGGTGAGCACGAAGCGGTCGATGTCGTTGCGCACCCATCCGTCTTTCGATGCGGGCGGAGCAGGGCGAACGGGTCGCACGAAGGCCCAATGCCTTGCCCATTTCGCTCCGGAATCGACCCACTGCTTGAGAAGATCTTTCTGCGCGGAGGACAGCTTACGGTTCGAATCCGCCGGCGGCATCAGTTCGTCGGCATCTTTCGTCAGGATACGGCGAATGAATTCGCTGTCAGAACTCTTGCCGGGAACAATGACCGATTCCTTCTTGCGCAGCGCGCCCTCTTCCGTATCCAGTCGCAGCCCGGCCTTTCTCTCGGCCTCATCCGGTCCGTGGCAATGAAAACAGTTGTCGGAAAGAATCGGCAGCACATCCCGCGCGAAATCGACTTCGGCAGCCGTGCCGACCGTCGCCAACGCGAGCAGGATGATCCACCGGATACAGGAGTTCATGGCCGATTTATAGGAGGTCAGCATGTGCGCGCAAAGGGCGAATCGTGTAGCATCCATGTAGATTTGTGGCGGGGTGTGACCATGTCCGTCCGGATCCGCATTGCCAATGAATTGATCGGGTGATTCACTCTTCGAATCGTTCCCATGTTTGTGCGCGTTTTCATGTCAGTCGCTGTGATCCTGCTGGCCTTTGTCGCCGGCGCGTCGCCGATGTTTGAAGATGGTGTGCAGAATATTCTGAATGCGCATTGTCGGGATTGCCACAACCCGCAACGACGAAAAGGGGATCTGGATCTCAGCAGCGCCGCCGGTCTGATGAAGGGCAGCGAATCCGGGGCCATCTTCAAGGCCGGAGATCCGGAACACAGCCTGATCTACGAACTCACCCACTCCGGGGAGATGCCAAAGAAGGGGGTGCGATTGACGTCCGCCGAGGTGCACGTGATTCGGGATTGGATTCTCGGTGGCGCCAGGTTTCGCCATCCCCCGGCAATGCCGGAGGAATCGCTGAATCAGCACGACATCATTCCCATCGTGCTGTTGCGTTGCGTGGCGTGTCACGGGGCACGCAAGCAGGATGGCGGACTGGATCTGCGCACGCCGGCCTCGATGTTGAAGGGTGGACGATCGGGACCGGCCTTCGTTGCGGGCCAACCGGAGAAAAGTCGGATGATGCAGCGGATCGAGAGCGAAGCCTGTCCGCCACAGGCCCTGTTGCTGAAGTACTTCGTGAAGCGGCCACCTTCCAACGAGGTGGATAAACTGCGCGAATGGATCGCCATGGGTGCGCCGGTGGAAGACATAGAACCCGATGTGGCAACGCGCGATCCGGATCCCTTGATCTCGCCTGAAGACCGTGAGCACTGGGCGTTTCAACCTCCGGCAAAAAGCGACGCTGGTCAGGATGTTGACCTTTTCATCGAGCGACGCCTGGCGGCCGCGGGATTGGGATTCTCACCCGTGCCGAAACGGTCCGTGTTGATTCGACGGGCATTTCTGGATTTGACGGGACTTCCACCAAGTCCGGAAGAAGCCCGTCGCTGGCGGGATGCTTCATCCGCCGGTTGGTATTCCGACATGATTGATGAACTGCTGGCGTCGCCCCGGTACGGGGAGCGTTGGGGACGTTACTGGCTGGACCTGGCCGGTTACGCCGATTCCGAAGGCGGCGTCTCCTCCGATCCGTTGCGGGAAGTAGCCTGGAAATATCGCGACTACGTCATCAACTCGTTCAACGTGGACAAACCCTATGATCGCTTTCTCCTCGAGCAGTTGGCCGGGGATGAATTGATCGATCATGCGAATGCTTCGGAGATCACGGACGAGATGGTGAATAATCTGGTCGCCACAGGGTTCCTGCGCATGGGGATTGATCAGACCGGGTCGCGCACGATGAACTTCGTGCCCGAACGGCTTGGGGTAATCGGCGATGCCATCACGGTGGTCGGATCCGGTGTCATGGGGCTCACCTTGGAATGTGTTCGCTGCCACACACACAAGTACGATCCGATTCCGCAGCGTGACTATTATCGACTGAAGGCGGTGTTTCAGGGCGCCTTTGATGAACACGATTGGCTCAGCTTCAAGAACCGCTCGGTGAACGTGGCCACCCGCACTCAGGCGGCCCGGGCAAAGAAGGTCAATCCGACGCTCTCCGCCAGAAAGAAGAAGCTGGAGGCGCGGCTGAAGCAGCTCGAGTCTGACACGCGGATCGCGACGTTGCGTCATCATTTCCCGAAACAATCGGAAGCAGATCGCAACGCGACCCTGACGGCGCTGCGGCGGGCGGACAATCAGCGTTCGCTCAAACAACGCAATCTGGTGGAGATGTTGGTGGTGGCGGAGCTGAAGACGGATGGCGAACAGTCCGAAGCCGTCCTCGCGGCGCGACTCGAAATGGACGCGCTACAGAAAGAGATCAATCTCATCCGCGCCCGGTTGGCTCCGACGGGTGAGATCCGCGCGCTCTGGGATCGGGGTGATCCCTCGCCAACCTATCTTCTGCGTCGCGGCGAACACGATCGTCCTGCCGACCTGATCGGTCCGGGTGTTCCGGCTGTTCTCACCGGTGGCGACCGTCCGTTTGATGTCCGTCCTCCGTTCCCCAAAGGGACGCCCAAGACCGGGCGTCGCCTCGCGTTTGTGAAGTGGTTGACGGAGCCGGATCATCCGCTCACCGCCCGCGTGATGGTCAATCGCATCTGGCACCATCATTTTGGCACGGGCCTGGTGAAGACGCTGGAGAACTTCGGGGTGAAAGGGGAGCGACCTTCGCACCCCGAACTGCTTGATTGGTTGGCTCGTCGCTTTGTCGCAGGCAAATGGAGCATCAAGGAGATGCATCGATTGATCATGAATTCCCGTATCTACCGGCAGTCCAGTCGGATCACGGATGATCGACTGGCGAAGGATCCGCAGAACCGTTTGCTGTCGCGGATGCCCATGCGCCGTATGGACGCGGAAGCCCTGCGAGATTCACTGCTCTTCGTATCTGGCCGGTTGGATGAAACCCCGGGCGGGGTGCCGGATCCGGTTTCGGTCGATCGGGAAGGGCAGGTCAGCGCGAATCCTCGCGAATCCGGCGACTGGCGACGTAGCGTCTATCTGCAATATCGGCGGACCGAAACGCCTACCATGATGGCGACCTTCGATTATCCGGAGATGGGACCGAACTGCATCGATCGGAACGTCTCCATCGTCTCACCGCAGTCGCTCATGTTGATGAACAACGAGCATGTCCGCGAGTTGGCGTCGTCGCTGTCCCGGCGAATTGCGAAACGGGTTGGCGCGGATGCGTCGCTGTCTGCTCAGGTGGAGGCGGTTTACGAGGTCGCGTTGGGACGACTCCCAACCAAGGAAGAAAGTGGCATCGGCGTTGATGCATTGGCTGGATTGCAGGAAAGCTGGAGTTTTGGAGAACGCTCTGCGCTGGACACGTTTTGCCACACGATTTTGAATTCTGCCGCTTTCATCTACATCGATTGAGTTCCATGAAGACGCAGAACATCAACCGCCGAGACTTCTTCGCCCGCACGAGTGATGGGTTGTTGGGGGCCGCGTTGACACATCTGTTTTGCCAGGACTTTTTTGGTTCGTCGGCACAGGCTGAGGCAAGCACCCACAATCTTGATGCGCGCCGGGGACATCATACCGCCAAGGCCAAATCCGTCATTCAGCTCTTCATGAACGGAGGGCCGAGCCAGATGGATTTGTTCGATCCGAAGCCGGTGCTGAATCGGATGGATGGAAAAGCGTTTCCCGGAAACGTTGAAGAGATCGGCAACCAGAGCACGACCAACATCGGGGTGATGATGGGCGGGCAATATCAGTTCGAGCGCCACGGTCAGTCGGGCATGTGGATGTCCGACGTGCTGCCGCACACGGCAAAGATGGCGGACGACATCTGCCTCATCAATTCGATGTGGACGGATCATCCGAACCATGACAACGCGCTCTACAAGATTCAGTCTGGTCGTCTGTTCATGGGCTATCCCACGCTCGGTGCCTGGACGGTTTATGGACTCGGTTCGGAGAATCGCAATCTGCCCGCCTACGTGGTGCTGAACGATCCGCTTGGACCGCCCAAGAACGGCACCCGCAACTGGACGTCGGGCTTTCTGCCGCCGTTGTATCAAGGTACACCGTTTCGCCCAACGGGATCGCCGATTCTAAATCTCAAACCGCAGTTCAAGGAGCCGACGGCGGTGACCGAATCCGCCCGTGAACTGCTGAATCGCCTGGATCGGATTCACCGGCGCGAGCGCCCGCATCAACCGGCCTTGGACGCCCGCATTGAATCCTACGGTCTCGCGGCCCGAATGCAGCTTTCGGCCAGTGAAGCGCTGGACGTGGCGCAGGAGAATGATGCCACCCGTCAGCTGTATGGCATCGGTGAACGACTGACGGATTCCTACGGTCGTCGTTGTCTGCTGGCGCGGCGGTTGGTGGAACGCGGCGTCCGCTTTGTACAGATCTTTCTGGAGGAACAACCCTGGGACAGCCATGCGGATCTCAAGGACAACCATCGCGCCATCTGCACCCGCACGGACAAGCCGGTGGCTGGCTTGCTTCGCGATTTGAAACAGCGGGGGCTGCTGGATTCAACCCTCGTCATTTGGGGCGGCGAATTCGGTCGTACGCCGACCTCGCAGCGGATCGGCAACATCTATACCGGTAGGGATCACAACATGCAGGCCTTCACGTCATGGTTGGCCGGCGGCGGCATCAAGGGCGGCACTAGCTATGGCACGACTGATGACTTTGGACATGCCGTGGTCGAGAATCCGGTGAGTGTCCACGATTACCACGCCACCATCCTTCATCAGCTGGGGCTGCACCACCAAGACCTACACTTCAAACGCAGCGGCTTGGAGGAACGCCTCACCGGCTTCGAAGTACCCCGAGTGGTCCACGAAATCCTCTCCTAGCGAAAGCGGTCTTCTCACCTGGGTTTGGACTGCTCGCGCGACGGTTCAAGGTAGATTGGGGATTCCGCTCCTAGTGCGGCTCGACGGGAACGGTTCGAGGATCAATGTAATAAACCGCCCGGACTGGTGTTTGGACACAAACACGTAGAGTGACTGGGCCTTGAGGATGCTCGCTTGACGTGGGAAATTTGAGTTCGCCGGATAGGCGTCCTTGACGGGTCTCGTCATACATCATGAGAAAAATCCAATGACGTTCATTGCCAGGTTTTGGAAACCGGTAGTCGGTTAGACCGTAATATGCTCCATTCTCGTCGCGAATTAGGAAGGACAACCATCTTCGGGTAGGCTGACGGTCGAATTGTACCATTGCCCATGGTGTTCGATGGGTCTTCGAACCACCCCATCCGTCAGCTCCTTCGACTGCGACTCTTCCCGCGCCGAAGATCCAGATCTTCTGCAGCTCGATGCCGCCGATGGTCTTATGGTTGTCGATGACCCTGGCTTTTCTTTCACCGGGGTAAGCGTCGAGCTTCAGTTCAAGAAAGTCGTTGGTCTTCCAATAGACGGGAGTCTGCAGAAGCTCAAGTTCCACTTTCCAGACAGATTCGTTCGTGTTGGCCATGCGGCCTTGGTTTCCGGTTTCGTCCTCGAAGGTCATCCGTAATCCGGATTCCTGCGGCAGTGAGTTCGTACGGATGTTGTCGCGTCCGACACCGCGCTGAGTCTCAACTTGTCGGAAGGCTGGTTCTGGTACCGAAAGCGGAGCATTTGCTGCCCAGATTGGATTCATCGCTGGCATTCCTGACAGCTCCATCTTTGATTGCCCATCCCGCTCCTGCAAACGGCTTGGGATTTTGTAGTTTGAAGGAACGTTCTTCGCCTCGGAACAGGTAAAGCACTTCAATTGTTTTGTCTCGACGAGGCCAGACGGCAAACTCACAGCAGAACCACTTGTTGCCGGCTTAAGGCAAGGACAGAGGGATGGTTCTGTTGTGATCTGAGTACACCTGTCCGGCCGCCCCCATGATTCGGATATTATACACGGATGCCATTTCATTTCGGAACCAAAGCACGAGCCGATCTGATTGAGCCGAAGCGTGAAATGCGTGAAATTTGGGGCCGGCGGGGAATCCCAGCTTCGCCGGAAGTTTCTCTTGAAGCATTCTCCGCCATTCAGCTCCGGTGCGAAATACGTTTGGTTGTGAAACGGTAATCGTCTCCAGCCGAAACGCGGAATCGCCTTCCTGAATTGCCCGCGGAAAAGAGTCCTGATTCAGAGACTGCCAAAGATATACGGCTATGACGCCCGCGAAGGTGGTTGCGAGCAGCCATGGTGATCTAAGATGGTCCTTCTTGGAATGGCTCGTATTGTTGTCCAGTTCCCCCACCGTGAGTGTCCTCTTCTACAATTCGTTCAGACTCCAATCGGGTGCCACGTGGTTTTGAACTCCTGAAAGTCCAGAATGTTGTGGGGGCCGATCTTCGTCTTCGAATCGTAGAAGTGGAGGCGTTTTAGATTGTCTTCGCTCAGGTCGCGGATTCCAGCCTGTTCAGAGGCGGTGGCGTTCCAGATGGAGAAGGCGTTGACGTCCATGTGTTCCTTGAGATGCGGGACGATCTCGGAACGTTTGCCGGTGAGAATGTTGACCACGCCGCCGGGGAGATCGGAGGTGGTCATGGCTTCGGCCAGGGAGATGGCGCAGAGGGGCGAGGATTCGGAGGCGAGGAGGACGACCGTGTTGCCGCCGGCGATCACGGGAATCAGGGCGGTGAGCAGACCAAGGAATCCGTTTTGTTCGGGGCAGACGATGCCGACGGCGCCGACCGGTTCCGGGACGGTGAAATTGAAGTGCGGCGAAGCGACCGGGTTCACGGTGGAGGCAACCTGTTGGAATTTGTCCGTCCAACCGGCGTAGTGAACGATCAGGTCGATGCCTTCCTGAACCGAGGATTCTGCACGGGCAAGGGAAAGGGATTCGCACGCGACCAATTCATCCGCGAACTGGGATCTGCGTTCCTCCAACATTTCGGCGAGGCGGTAGAGAATCTGGCCGCGCAGGAATGGCGTCGCATTGGACCAACCGGACAAGGCCTTGCGCGCGGCCACGACGGCGTTGCGCATGTCCTTGCGACTGGAAAGGCAGACATTGGCGAGCAGGTCGCCGCGCTTGTCGCGGACGGGATAGGAACGCCCGGATTCGGTGCGGGGAAACTTGCCGCCGATGTAGAGCTTGTAGGTCTTGCGGACGGGAATGCGATTGGAATTGGCGCTCATGTTTTTCAGCTGAGTTTCAGGTAGGGGGCGAGACCGTGGATGCCGCCTTCGCGGCCGATGCCACTTTCCTTGTAGCCGCCGAAGGGCGAGGTGGGATCGAAGCGGTTGTAGGTGTTGGCCCAGACCACGCCGGCCTGCAGGCGGGAGGTGATTTCAAAGATCTTGCTGCCCTTGCTGGTCCAGACACCGGCGGACAATCCGTAGGGCGTGTTGTTGGCCTTGGCGATGGCTTCGTTCGATGTGCGAAAAGTCTGGATGGTCAGCACGGGACCAAAGATCTCTTCCTGCACGATGCGGTGCGTCTGGGAGACTTCAGTGAAAATGGTTGGGGCGATGAAGTATCCCTTCCTGGGAACAATCCGTTTCGGTCGGTAGAGACAAGCGCCTTCCTCCACGCCCTGGTCCACGAGCAGATTGATGCGATCAAATTGCGCCTTGGAATTGATGGCGCCGATGTCGGTGTTCTTGTCCATGGGATCGCCAACCACGAGCGTTTCCATGCGTGCCTTAAGCTTTTCGACGACGACATCCAATACGCTTTCTTCGACCAGCAATCGTGATCCTGCGCAGCAGACGTGCCCCTGGTTGAAGAAGATGCCATTAACGATGCCTTCGACCGCCTGATCTATCGGCGCGTCCTGAAAGATGATGTGCGCGGCCTTGCCACCGAGTTCGAGGGTCGCAGGTTTGCCGGAGGCGGCGAGCTGTTTGCGGATTAGTTTGCCGACCTCGGTGGAGCCAGTGAATGCCACCTTGTCAATGCCCGGATGGGACACAAGCGATTGGCCGGTGGGGCCGGCGCCGGTGACGATGTTGACCACGCCGGGCGGCAGATCCGCATCCTGCAGAACTTCCGCTAGTTTGAGCGCGGTCAAGGGAGTCGTTTCGGCCGGCTTGAGAACGACCGTGTTTCCGCAGGCGAGGGCGGGCGCAATCTTCCAAGCCGCCATCAAGAGCGGGAAATTCCAAGGAATCACCTGCGCGGCGACGCCGACGGGAGCGGTCTTGCGACCGGGGAAGGCGTATTCGAGCTTGTCGGCCCAACCGGCGTAGTGAAAGAAGTGCGCGCAAACCAGCGGAATGTCGGTGTCGCGTGATTCGCGGATGGGTTTGCCACCGTCGAGAGTTTCGATCACGGCAAATTCGCGAGCGCGTTCCTGCAAAAGCCGGGCAATGCGGAACAGGTATTTGCCCCGGTCGGCGGGCGGAAGTTTGGACCAGGTTTTGTCGTAGGCTTTGCGCGCGGCTTTGACCGCGGTGTCCACATCCTTGTCCGACGCGTCAGCAACCTTTGAGAGGTTGGCTTCGGTGGCTGGATTGATGGTGGTGAAGGTCCTGCCCGATTTGGCAGGGCGGAACTGGCCGTCGATGAACAGGCCGTATTCCTTCTTCACCTCGTAGTCGGCGCTTTCCGGCGCAGGCGCAAAGACGTCGTCTTCGACGAAGGCGGCAAAGGGCGACCGGGGCGCCTTGGTGTTCTTGTTCTTCATTAGTCGTTGGAAAAGTAGAGGGGGGATTGGTAGGCGCCGCTGGATTGCTTGCGCAGTTGCATGAGCAGGTCGTTGGTGAGCGAACTGGCGCCGAAACGGAACAGGTCCGGTGTGAGCCAATCCGGACCCAGCGTTTCCTTCACCATCACGAGATAGTGCAGCGCCGTTTTCGAATCGCGAATGCCGCCGGCGGGCTTCAGGCCGATTTTGCGACCGGTCTCGCGATGGAAATCGGCGATGGCCTGCAACATCACGAGGGTCACCTCCATGGTGGCAGCCGGGGATACCTTGCCGGTGGAAGTCTTGATGAAGTCAGCACCGGCGCGCATGGCGATGTCGCTGGCACAGCGGACGTTGTCGAGCGTGCTGAGTTCGCCGGTCTCCAGGATCACCTTCAGATGGGCGGGTCCGCAGGCTTCCTTCACCGCGGTGATCTCTTTCGCGACCGAGCGATAATCTCCGGCCAGAAATTTCCCGCGTGAGATGACCATGTCGATTTCGTCTGCTCCATTGGCGACGGCGTAACGGGTCTCCTCCAACCGCGTCTTCAAATCGGCCATGCCACTCGGGAATGCGGTCGCGACGGACGCGACCTGAACGCCGCTTCCTTTCACCGCTTCGGCCGCGACGCGAACCATGGTCGGATAGACGCAGACTGCCGCCACGTGGGGTAGATCCGGTTGGTGAACATCGGGCTGCCGGGCCTTGGCGCAGAGTTGGCGCACCTTGCCTGGGGTGTCCATGCCCTCGAGCGTGGTGTGATCGATCATGGACAAGGCCAGTTTCAATCCGGCGAGCTTCGACTCTTTCTTGATGCTGCGTGTCTTGAATCTGGCGGCACGCTCGGCGACGCCCACGGTGTCGATGAGCGGGGCAGGGAAGCGGCTGTCCTTGGCGGCCAGCGCCCCGGGCATTCGTTTGCGGGTTGAAGGTATCTTCATGTGGCGGAGTTGGGAAACAATGCGGGATCGAGTTCATTACGGCACGGAAAACTTGTCTGTGTGCCTTCCTTGGTGACGCTTTGTGCCGCGACGAGACAGGCCTGTCGCATGCTGGTGGAGAATTCCAGTCCGAGCGAAAGAAACACAGAGAAACTGCCGATGAAACAATCGCCGGCGCCGGTGGTGTCGACGGTATCGACCTTGGGTGCTTCCGAAGTCAGCTGCTCGCCGGTCTCCAACAAGGCGTAGGCGCCGTTTTTGCCGAGGGTGACCAACACGTTCTTTACGCCCCTCGATTTCAGGAGTTCCGCGGCCTCGGCAGCTGAGCTTGGACCTGTCACAGGAATTCCGGTCAGCAATTCCGCTTCGGATTCGTTGGGAACAAGTATGTCCGTCAGGCGAAGCAATTCGTCCGGCAACTCTGTTGCCGGCGCGGGATTCAAAATGGTCCTTCTGCCGGCGGCGCGGGCGATCTTGAACGCCTCGATGTTGCTCGGGATGGGAATCTCCAGTTGGGCGACGACGAGCGCCGCGGATTCAATGGCAACGGATGCGGAGCGAACTTCCGCCGGCGTCATCGTCGCGTTGGCACCGGGGATGACGATGATCGAATTCTGTCCGGTCTGTTCATCAACCCAGATGGGGGCAACACCGGAGGGCTGTTGGTCGTCGGTGAAAATGAAGTCCGTCCCGATGCCCTGTTCCTTGAAATTCTTGAAGTGGCTTTCGCCGAGCGAGTCGTTTCCCACCTTGGCGACCATGGAAACGTTCGCTCCGAGTCGGGCGGCGGTGACCGCCTGATTCGCACCCTTGCCGCCAAAGCCCACCTGGTAGGAGGACCCGATCAGGGTCTCACCCGGCTTGGGAATGCGGGGGGCGCGAGAGACCTGATCGATCATCGCGCTGCCGACGACACAGATTTCTTGGGAGGAGTTGGGCATGTGGAACGGGCGAAGTTTTACCTGCGATTACTACGGATGGCAAAAACATGATTGTTTCGGTGCGCGCACGGAAAAGCGGCGTCGTGCCGTCGCACTACAGGATACTGGCGCGAAGATTGCCAAGCGCGTCAGGGAATGAA
>JAYPXF010000126.1:0-6049 GCA_038154405.1 Verrucomicrobiales bacterium
CTGCGGTCGCGCCGACCTGGTGATGGCCATGTGCAAGGGTGCGGTCGCCATGGGGGCGGATGCCCTGTTGATTGAGGTCCATCCCAATCCGGCGGAGGCCTGGAGCGACGGCGCTCAACAGATCAGCTTCGACGGATTCAAACAGCTGATGCGCGACCTGAAGCCCTTCATCAAAGCCGCCGGACGGCGGTAGAAATCACAACTGCAACCGCTCGCCGATCAAGGAGGGAACCGCTCCGTAGGATCCGCTTCTTACCCATCGGCTGCCACAACCCGGCATCGACGGAGTGATGCCCTCCATTCATTTCACGGTGGCGACCTGCTGGATGGCGTTCGCGAGCTCTTCGGCGGTCCACGTGTTGCCGGCGAAGACGCGGTGGATGGAGCCGTCCGGCTTCAGGACAATGGTGCGGAGGTTGTGCGTGATCGTGCCTCCCTCCTGCATAAACTGCAGATCGCACATCGGGGCCAGCTTTTTGAGTGTCTCCTTGGAAGCCACGGCAAACAGCCAACGGTCAGAATCGGCTTTGCGATAGTGCCCACCGTATGAAGACAGGATCTTCGGCGTGTCGTGTTCCGGATCAAATGAAATCGAGAGCATCTGCCAATTGGTTCCGGCTGTTTCGTTCCCACGCAGGAGTTCCCGCGCCTCGAAAAAGCGGTTACCCATGCGCGGACAATAATCCGGCAGCGGACAACGGGTAAAAATGAAGGTGAACGCCAATGCCTTGCTGCGATAATCCGAGAACTTCACCGTCGTATTGGACTCACTCAAAAAACCAAAATCCGGAAAGGCCTGACTGTCCGGCACGTCCAGCTTTGCCACCGGCTCGAACGCCTTGAGGTGCGCATCGGAAATGACCTTCTGTTCACCGATCCGTCGAACCTCATGAATCCAATGCGTGTCGTCATTCGCGGAGAGCTTGAACGCTATCTCGTCACCAGCACGCAGGTTCTTCAACTCGTTCGTGTCTCGGACATTGAGACGCATGGTCATCTTGGGCATGTACCTGGGAATTTCCTCGTGCCGGATGATCGCCGTTTTCAGATCATCACCGAGTTTCCGAATCACGCCGGTGGTTGAGTAGGTGACATTTGTCGAAGCATTTTCGGCCGGACGGAAGATGGGATCGGCTGGGCCGGCCGCATCGATGGCAGCTACAACTTTTGCCGGAGTCTCATCGCTGCGGGCATCAAATGATGCGATGACCTGCCCAGTGCGACCCAACAGATACATCCGACTCACCAGTGGGAGACGTCCGGCCGGCAACGCCATCGGGACCATCCCATCCTTCTCGTCCGCCGCCAAAAAGCTGGCCTGCAAGGTTTGAAACACATTGGTCCGTTCACCGGTGAGGAACAGCCAGTCATCCGACTTGGCTCCGATCTTCTCTGCGAACTTGCTGAGGACCGATGGTGTATCCGTCATGGGATCCACAGTCAGCGACACCATCAGCACATCGTCGCGGCCGGCCAACTCGTCCTGCACCTTGGCCATGGTCATGCCCGAGATGGTGCATTCGATGCCGCAGCTGGTGAACACGAAGCCCACCACCACCAGTTTGCCGTCCAGTTCCGTACGCGTGACCGCACGCCCAGATCGATCGATCAGGTTGAAATCGGAGAGCGTGAGGGAATTGTAGAAGTCATCCGCCGGAGGCTTCGGCTCTTCCCGGGTGAGAATGAAGAACAACGCGGCGACGAACGCGGTGAGCAACAACCCGCCAAGACCGACGAAGATCTTCACGTCGAGCGACGAACCACGGTCGCCCCCGTCGGCCGGAGTCGATTCGGAATCGCTCACTTGTCCTTCGGCTCCGGAGCCTTCTTGGGCTGCAGCTTCGCCTGGTAACCAAGCTCCTTGATGGTCTTGAGCAATTCGACGGTCGACAGCTTGTTCGTGCTGTAGGCGATTACAGCGAGCTTCTTGTCGAAATCGATCTTGGTCGACTTGATTGCCTTGATCTCGTCGAGCTCGAACTTGAGCCCCGCCGCACAGCCCTCACACTTCATGCCTGAAATGAGAAAGGTATGGGAAACGGATTTCTTCTTCTTCGCATCACCCGCAAAGGCGGAGAGTGGCGATTGAAGGGCGAGAACGAACAGCGCGATGGCGACCAGAGTTTTCATGACATTCAATTCGACGCGCAGAAATGTCCCGCAAGTCATCAAACTGTCAAACTGGATCTTGGTATAGGTTGCGCGGATTTTGGGAGGTCGGATCGGTTGGACTACTCATGCGCCTGACGTAATTGAGGGAACCGCTCCGTCGGTTCCGCTTTTTACCATCGTCAGCCACAACGCGGCATCGACGGAGCAATGCCCTCCAGGACGCTGGCGCGATATACCGGCTACCTTGCCAGCACCCAGTCAGCAGCCTTGCCTCCACCGCTTCCCTGTTTTCCTCGTTGAATGGAAAGCGCGGCCTTGGATTTCGCAAGGCTGTAGATCCGATCAGCTATGGCTCCGTTCCTTTCCCCGGCAACCCACGTGGCGTGGGGGGCGTTCAAGGCAACTAGCGCGGGAAGGTCTCCGTATTTCGCCGCACCGGGGGCGAAATACGGATCGCGGTAGGCGGGGAGCTTGGCGAAACGGAATCCGTGAGTGTTGATCGCAAGGCGATCCACTGCGGCCCCGGCCGTGGCTCGGGCGGCGGCGGCAATTGGTGCCGTGCCGTCGAGGGCCACGATGTTGATCGATTCGTTGCTGCGGCCGTGATTGTTGTAGTTGTCGATGAAGGAGGCGACAGACATCACGTCGTGAACGCGTTGGGCGAATACAGTGTGGTTGTAGCCCATTGTGTAGCCGGCGAACTCCCGGGTGTTTTCGACCTTGGGGGTCTGCTTCAGCGCCTTGCCGTCCTTCAGGAAATCGCCTTGATAGATGAGGTCCACACCCACAACGGCGTGACCGGCATCCAAGAGACGTTTGACTCCGATCAGCGGATCACTGTTGGCATCATACAGTCCGGACTTGCCCTGATCGCTGAGCCAGATGGTGGTGCGACCGGACCAGTCGAGCGGGTAAAGCCAGAGCACGGGAAGTTCCTCCTCATGCGTCGTGTTGCGGAGTTTGCCGGACATTCTAATGATGCCGTCGGCCTTCTCCTTGTCCGCAAGCGCCCATTCGACCTTGCCGACCTGATCATAGGAACGGCCGATGATCACGTCCCAGCCGCCGCCATAGATCTCGCGAAACTGCTTCAGCGACTTCTCGGCGAGCTTCAGCACCCGGGCGTTGTCCTTGGTCAGGTGGCTGACCAGCTTGAGCTCAAAATCATCGCCGGCAGGCGGCTTCGGATGATCGTGGTCCCAGACGGTCAACTCCTCCTGCGTGCGGAACTGGAAGTCCTGTTCGATGATCGGGGTCTTGTGTCTCAGTTTGAAATAGGTGTTCACCCACATGTACATCTGCGCGCGGGTGACATAGTTGTAGTTGTGGCGAAAGTGCTCACCACGAATGAGCTTCACCTTGCTCTTGGCCCCCAGGAGTTCATAGAGATCGCGAATCTGCGGAAAGCCTTTGTCCGCCATTTCACGCGTCCAGTCGTTGGCGTTGTTCATGATCTGCGGCTTCGGAGCGAACAGGCTGGAGAATTCGATATTGCCGGTGTTCACACGCAGGAGACTGGCGTTTTCACAGGTGCAACCGCCCTGCATTGCGGTCGAGACCATCACCATCGGCATGCTCAGGGCCACGCGATCATCTACCGCACCCAACAGCATGGTCTGCGTGCCACCACCGCTGGCACCAGTCACGCCAATGCGCTTGGGATCGACCTCCGGAATCGACAGCAGGAAGTCGATGGACCGGATGCCGTTCCAGGTCTGGATGCCCATGACGTTCTGCAGATTCGCCTCGGCCTGCGGGCTGTAGAGTCCCCAGTTCTTCGTGTTGTTCATTTCGGGGCGCTGGGTCTTGAAACGATGAACAAGGTCGTAGCTCAGCTGTTTGCTGTCGGCATAACCCACCATGTCGATGGCGAAGGCGATGCATCCCATGCGGGCCAGGGTCACACAACGCGCCTGGATGTGATTGCGACCACCGTTCTCAAATCGTTCCGCCCCGATGATGATGTCGTTGGGAATGTTTTTCTGATGATCGTAGAAACGGCCTTCGCGCCAGTGACCATGCGGACACAGGATGGCGGGAATCTTGCCCTTCACTTCCTTGGGACGGTAGAGGCTGCCGGTGACAAAGAAGCCGGGAAAACTCTCAATCGTCACCTTCTCGATCGTGTATTCGCCCTCGTCGATCTTGCCATAAACCTTCGGCTTCAGCGGCGTGCGCGTCGGCAGCGGCCAGAGTCCCTGCGAAACAAGAATCTGCTTCTTTACGTAGGCGGCGCGTTTTGCCCACGCCTCCTTCGAAACCGTATGTTTCATTCCGAAATAGCCGTTCAGATCCTTCTGCGGTTTCAGGCGGATGTCATTCGGCAGTTCCGCTTGAGCAATGGATACCAAGCCGACCAACGCAACGGCCACGAGCAGGGATATACCCGTGAGGGAATTACGGAGAGTTCGCACGTCGCGTGTTATTGCGGGCGCGGGAAGCACTGGCGAGAAGTTTTTCAGCACTCGAACGTATTCTCCGGATCGCCCCCCGGTACTGAACAGAAGTTCAATTGCGATCGGTCCGATGCAGGTCGCCCCAGCGACTTGGAGTGCTGCCTCGCAGACAGCTTTGTTGCGCTTTCTCTTTCTCCGCGATCAATCGAACGTTCCCACACATCATAGGAATCCGAATGCTTCAGAAAGCGGTCTGCGAGACCGCACTCCAGGACGCTGACGCGAATTTTGACCGCCCGTTTCAGAAGTCCTTGCTTCAGCGCAACCGCAAGAAGCGGACGGCCGTAAAACGGTTCATTCGTGGAATCGTGATGCTCAACGTCTCGCCATCGACGGTGGCCACGGGTGTTTCGTGGTGGAGTGGATTGATGTCGGATCCGTCATCGCGGCTGATGTCCTTGGTGATGATGTGGGCGAGGTATTGCTCCCCATCGGTAAAACCTTCGTCGCGGAAATCGATTTTCGCTTGGCCGTGATTGGAATGGCGACCGGTCCGAATCTTTGAGGGAATGCGGAGCTTCGCGCGGCCTTTTCCGTTCGCCCCACCGGAGTAGATAAGAACGGTGAATTCCTGGCGGGTGCGGTTCCAGCTGGAAAGACGGAAGCGTTCATTGCCGGTGAATCCGTCGCCCACCACGGCGATGTCATTGCCAACTTCGCCGGCAATCGCGTGACGAATGACTTCGTCGGAACCACCGGCAATCTGCGCATACCATTTCCAGATGTAGTAGTGGAGATGATTGGCATCGCCCGGATTGATGTGAGCTTCGACCGAGTATTTGTGACCGGAACCATCGATGACCTTGAAACTGTGATCCTGTCCTTGAACGGCGACCTTGCGGGTGATGATGTCCGGTCCGCCGTCATCGGCGGGAATGACGATCTCGGGTCTCAACTCCTTGACGCGGCCGTTGTAGTCGCGGCGTTTGGTCAGTCCCATGGCCCAGGAACTGGAGTTGTCCGACCACGGGAGATTGACGGTATTGAGGCCACGCTCCAGGCACTTGCCGAGAATGGTGACGGCTTTGTCGTAGGCGTCACGTTCGTCCTTCCTGCCATCGCCATTCACGTCCGTTGCGCTGCCGGCGTCGTCCCAGACAATCCACGACTCGGAAGAGAGAACGGATTTGCCGCGATAACCTGCGGCATCCAGTTTGCCTCGGACCAGATCATAATTGCCCCAGGCGGAAGGGACGAAGCTGCCGTCCATATTGCCATAACCGTCCGCGTGATCGGAGACGTTGAGATTGAGCGCATCGACGGTCTGCATGAGTTCCTTGTGCCCCACCATCAGGTCGTAGAAGTGATTCACCGCACGGCCGCCTCGGCCATCCAGCCCCTCCCTCGGTCCGCAGGTTTCGCACGGTGACATCCCCGTGGTGGAAACAAGCACCGGCACGGCCGGTTCCGCTTCGTAAATTGAACGGATGACCTGCGCCCCCTTCAGAAGAATGTCGTTGATGATGAAGTCGACATCCGCA
>JAYPXF010000126.1:6059-19310 GCA_038154405.1 Verrucomicrobiales bacterium
TGTTGGCCTCGTGCGACAACTGATAGGCATGAACTCGACCCTTGAAATGAGTCGCGATGCGATGAACGAATTCCTCGAACAAACCGTCCTTCGGCTTCTGCCCGCCGGGCTTGCCCGATTCCGACGCCCACTTGGGACAATGGAAGAAGACGAACTCGACCTTCTTGCCGCGGGTGTTGCAGGCATCGACCGCACGATCCAGGCAGGTCAAGCCCGCGGAAGGCGTGTCAGCGTAGTTCGTGTGCATCATCAACGGTTCGATCGATCCCCAACTTGCCCAGAACTGCACGTAGCTGCTGTCCCTGGCAATCACCGGACGACTGGCGTCGTAGTCGTTGTTACCGGGACGACTGGCAAAGGGCTGCCAGCGCACGCCGACGTGCATGTGACCCGTCGTCCATTCGTAGTTATTGGCGCGTTGCGAGCGGGGCAACTCCAAGAGGCAGTGTTTCTGCTTCCAGTGGAGATGCCGGAACTTCGGCGGTGCGCCCTCCCAGTTCTTCCCCACCAATTGCGGTTTGCTCTGGGAGCCGCGTTTCGGCCGCAGACGCTCGGCATGACTCAGTTTCAAGCGCCGGGCTGAACTCCAGTCCGCCAGGGATTCTTCCTCGGCATTACGAAAATCCGCCGGTGTCAATTCAACCGTCTGCCAAGCTTCGCCACCTTCCAGTTCGACCTCCGCCGCATGGCCGTCAAGGAGCACCACCATGGTGTTGGGCTCCGCGGATTGAACATACAACGCCAATGTCGCGCCGGCCGGTGCTTTCCAGATGTTCTCGTTGAGCTTGTGCGTGGTGATCCCCCATTCAGCCGGACGATAGGTGAACCATTCCTTTTCCCAGTCGCCGCTGAAATCCTCGATCGTAGGTTGGCGACGAAGTGCCGGGCGGACTTTCGCTTCTTCCAACCCCGCCGGAGAAGCGACGGTGAGCAGCGATGATACGTTGAAGTTGGTGGCCGTGTAAGAACCATAGTAGTAGCCGGCGCCGGATATGGATTCATCCAGTGCGTAGCGAACATTTGCATAGACCCACAAAGGACGATCCGAGTCACTCAAGGGCAGGGTCGCAGACCACGTGTTCCCCCGCCTCGCGATCGCAGCATGATGCCAGAATCGATGTTGGGCATCCTGCAGATCCTCCGCTCCGCCATCGTGTCCCTGCTGGGTGTAAAACACATCGACCGATTGAATCGGCCGAGATGTGTCCGGATTCACGGTAAAAACGGGCACGCCGTTATCCGTCTTCAGCTTGAGTGCGGTCTGTGGTGTCTGCGGGAAGGCAAAGGTCTGCTTCAGATGCTGATCCATCCACAGCAAGGTCGCGATCTCGTAAGGAGGCGTGTCCTGGTGATTGTGATGCGGCGAACAGGTCACCCGCCAATCAGTCGACTTGATATCGTCGATCGCGGTAGGCAGGTCACCGATGCGACCATGAAAGTCATTGGCCGGACTGAGAAAGATGATGGGACAGGTGATCCGTTGCAACGGCGACGCGTCTCCGATCGTGTTCACATGCAACGGATCCCGGTTGTAGCGATCACTCATCCCCCCGCACGATGGCGCCGCAACCTTGACGCGCGTGTCTGAACCGGCTGTCGCGACGGTCAGTTTCCCGCCCATTGAGTGCCCATAAACACCCAGTCGATCGCCATCCACTTCCGGTCGCTGTTCGAGGAAGGTGAGCGCCCGTCGCGCGCCCATGGTGCAAAGAAACCATGAGCTGTTGCGTGGCGATTTCACGTCATCCAAGGTCCAGTCCTCCGAACCGTCTCGGACGGTGACGAACGCGTCTCTACCGTTCCTGCTCGGCGCATGATACGCATCCAACGCCCCCCAGTCGGTCGTGACACGATATCGTGGATCATCCGTCTTCCCTTCCCAGAACAATTTGACCTCATTGGGTGAGACGCGATAGCCCGGCGCACTGATGCGCCCCGCCCAGGCAATGGACACGGTCGCGTATCCGCGTTTGCCGTTCGCCAGGCAGGCCTTGTGATCAGCGTATTGCCCGCCGCCATGGATCTGCACCAATCCCGGAAGATTGGATCGACCCGTCGGGAATCCATACACCGCGGCAAGCATCGCCTTCTCACCCTTGAAGACACCGACTCGAAAACGCACCACCCGCAGCGTCACGCCTTCCTCTTCCCACTCCTTCAGGACTTCAACATCCAACGGTTCCGCCCGTGGATCAAAGTCCGCCCACAACTCTTCGTAAGACTGGGGGGCTTTCCGGTCGCGCAATGGCGGCAACGTCTCTTTCAGATTGGCGGCGGGCAATGCAATTGCGCTCATCAACAACGCACACCCGAATGTCAGATGATTGATCATGAATGGCCGGCATTATTCTGCCCCCATCATTCTGCCACAACAGAAACCGTGAGAGATTGGCAGAATGATGGTGGCAGAAAGATGGGACGCCCGAAAAACAACGCATAGCAGCGCCCTTTGGGCGCCGGGCCCAGACGTCCATCGAAACGCCCAAAGGGCGTTGCTACGGTCAGCGGGCAGAAGCTATTCCGCCGACTTCGAATACTTCTCCTCCCACTTCTTGCGCTCCGACTCGTAGCGTTCCTTTTGCTCATCAAGCAAGGTCTGCGCTTCCTCCAAACGACGTCGCAGATCTTCCAGACGAAGGGTCTTGATCGCTTCGTTGCGGATCTGACGTCCTTGGTCGCGCAGGGAACGTGATTCATCAGACGGAAACTTCACGGGCACTTCCTCCATCTTCCAGTCATCGCTCCGCTGGGTCGCGAACGGGAGATCGTTCTGATCGGACGACTGCAGATTCCCCATCGGATTCCGTCCCCAGGCATAGCGGAAGTGGATCGGATTCGGAACCAGCGGACTGGTCAGCACGAGTTTGCGTTTGTCGAGCTGTACGCGATTGCGGTTGTCCCTGCCCCGCTCGAAGTAAGCGACGTCCGCCGGCTGGAAGCATCGATCATTGCCGGCAATCGCAAAACCCTCGATCGGGCCATCGGTGATCCCCTTGACCTGCGTGTCCATGGTCAGAACAATGCCGTCCTCCTCAACCTTCATCTCGGTGTACATCGGCGGCTTCCACTTGATCTCGCGCTCGAAGCCGTATTGCGTGGCCAAGGCCCAACGAGAAATGCGTTCACCGACCGGCAGTTTCACCTGTGGATGATACCAGGAACGACGTTTGTCAAAGCTGCTGGCAAAACCGATGTTCTTGTCCCCGGCTTTGAAGAAATCGAGAAATGTCCGGTACTGCGCCTCACGGATATAGATCCCGTTGTCATACATCTTCTCCACGTAGTCATCGCGCGATTGCGGCGAACCGGCCGTGCATAGCGAGATGATACCGAAGGGCATTTCCGGATCGTTGAAGGCCGCGCGCCAGGCGGTGATCATCTTGCCGAAGATCTGGTGATACATCGCAGCTCCTGACGACCCCGCGCCCAGCGCATTGTTGAATCCCTGATGGAAGATCGCGCCTTTCACAGCCAGGCCGGCAATGGGAGCGATCATGCTGTTGTAGCAGGTGCCGGGACGATTGTGATCCATGGCCGGACCGGGTTTCAGATCCGTGGGCAACGTGCGGTTCTTGGGAATCTCCCGTCCCTGCTTCTTCATGTTCTCCACGTAGCGATGATGATTTGCCACCCGCTTCTCCAAGTCCGCCTGCGGATCCCACGTTGCAACCTTCTCATCCCACTCGGTGAGCAAGCCCTTCACTTCGGGCGTATCAATCTTCGCCAAGACATCCGTTGGCGTCCAAGTCTCCACGGTTGTTCCACCGCGCGATGCATCAATGACACCGATCGGAATCTGTGACGCCATATGGATGCGCCGGGCAAAGACGTAACCGATCGCGGAAAGTTCCTGCACGATCTGAGGCGAGCAAACGTCCCAATCTCCCTTGCGGAAATGCCGGCTGAACCATCCGCTCCATTCGTGCAGTCGCGGAAATCCCTTCTTCAGCTTGGGACCGTTCTGTGCAGGAACCGTCAAGATCCGGATGTTCGGATAATTCGCCGACACGATCTCGAGGCTGCCGTTTTCCACCCGACTGAGCGGATGCTCCATGTTGCTCTGGCCGCCGAGAATCCAGACATCGCCAACCAGGATATTGTCCAACTTCAGTTCCCGGTCGGAGCCCTTCACCGTGAGTGTCTGCGGATCGGAGCTGGCTTCCATCGCATCGAGCGCAATCCTCCAAGCACGATCTTGACCGGCCGTGGCAGATTTGGACTGTCCCGCGAACGACACCGTTACCTCTTCGCCCGCATCAGCCCAGCCCCAGATGGCGACCGCCTTGTCCCGCTGCAACACCATGTTTGATTGGAACAGGTTGTGCAGGCTAAGTCCCTCGCCGATCGCCGAAACCTCGATCACACTTTCCCGCGGCATGGCGCCTGATGAAGTGACAGGCTGGCCGGGGATGGCGAGCGCAACGGACAGAGTTGCCGTATGGAGAAAACGGGGCGTTCGAAAATTCATGACTGGGAGCGACTCTGTCACAGGCATCCGCCCATTGTAAACAGCCTGGCACCAGGCGAATCACTGACTCAGTCAGATACAACCTATCATAGCTTCGATCGCCAATCGAAGCCCGCAGCGCGAACGATTCGGTCGGTAAGCGAATCTACCAGCGGCATGTTGAAATTCACGCGTGGTCGGCGACGGTGATCCCCAAAGTGGGATTTGCATTGGAACGTAGCGGAAGATGCAAAATCTCCCGATCAATGACGCCATCGTTGTCGGAATTCCTTGCGAACTACGCTACGGGAGCAAGTGACTGATCTCTCGAATCAAAAAAAGAATGTCCGAATTTCGGTATCCCCTCCCTATATTCCGCGAAACCGCATGAAACGTATCCTGCTCTCACTCATTGGCGTGTGTGCCCTAGCTATCGTCGCTATCGCAGCACAACCCAAGCCAAACGTGCTGTGGATCATCTCAGATGACCTGGGACCGGAGCTCGGCTGCTACGGCTATCCAGATGTGGCCACCCCGCACCTCGATCGTCTGGCCAGGAACGGACGTCTCTACAAACGGGCCTTTTCGACCTCACCGGTTTGTTCTTCCTCCCGATCCGCGTTTCAGACCGGCCGCTACCAGACATCGATCGACTGCTATCACCACCTGACGCGCGACAAGAAGGAACTGCCCACCGACGTGCCGACGTGCATCGACCTGATGCGACGGGCCGGCTACTTTGTTTCTCACGGATACGGAACGGCCGGGAACAAGCGGGCCGCCAAGTTCGGAGTTAACTACCTCTACGACAAAAGGAAGCACTTCGATGCCCGCGACTGGTCCGCACGCAAACCCGGTCAGCCCTTCTTTGCCCAGGTTCACATCGGCGAGCCACATCGCACATTTGTGAACAGCAAACGTCCACGAACCAAGGCTCCCATTCCCCCCTACTATCCCGAGCATCCGGTCACCCGCGCGGATTGGGCCAACTACCTCGCAACGATCGAGGTTCTGGATCGCAAAGTCGGCGCCATTCTGAAGCGGCTGAAGGACGAAGGCGTGCTCGACAACACGCTCATCATCTTCTTCGGTGACCACGGCCGACCGCATGTCCGCGACAAGCAGTGGCTTTACGAAGGAGGGCTTCACACCCCGCTCATCGTGAGCTGGCCGGACAAAGCAAAGGGAGGATCTGTAAAACAAGAACTGACTTCATTGCTGGACGTGATGCCCACCACCTTGGCCGCCGCCGGCATCAAGGGTCACGGACTTCCGGGGCACGACCTGCTCGCCGATGATTGGCGAGGTCACGAGCGGATCTTCGCCGCCCGCGATCGTTGCGGTGACGCTCCGGACCGCATCCGCTCGGTCCGTTCGGGCCGTTTCAAATACATCCGCAACTTTCATCCCGACCGTCCTTACCTCCAGCACAGTGGTTACAAGAAATTGCAGTATCCCGTGTTGACGTTGATGAAGGTGATGCACGCACAAGGGCGTTGGAACACGCCGTTCATGGCGTCCACGCGTCCGGCCGAGGAGTTCTACGATCTGCTGGCCGATCCTCACGAGTTGAAGAATCTCGCTGGAGATCCTGCCTACGGAAAACTGCTCCGCCAAATGCGCGACGAACTCGATCAGTGGATGAAAGATACCGGAGACCAAGGTGGCACGGACGAGTCGAAGTCGGTCGACATGAAGGATTTGATGAAAGGCAAGTGGGACTACTACGCGAAAAGCATGAAGAAGCGGGGACTCGATCCAAATCTTTCCGATCGCGAATATCTCAACTGGTGGGAGAAGAGACTCGGCGTCGAGTGACGCACGAATCCGTAGCAATGCCCGTTCGGCACTGGATCAGCTTCCAAAGGAAGCTGCTACGGTCGGAGTTGGGAAAAACCCTTACTCCGACCCGTTCGTTTCAGCCTGTCGCCAGGGTATATACCATTTGTGCGCGGGTCGCTTTTCAGGTCGCTGTTGCTGATGGCAGCGCTGCTGCTCAGTTGCTTGGGCAGACCGATCACCTTGAAGGCCCGTTCACCTGCCGGTTTCGCCATCAAGGAATGGCAGGACGAAGACGGCGGCGTCATCGGCACTGGAGACACCATCCAACTGACCATGGACGCCGATCCCAATTCCCCCGATCAAATGGACGGGATGATCGCCACGGTCGAGTCGATGCAAGTCAACGGCAGCATCCGTCGCCATTTCATCTTTCGAGTCCTCCCCCGTATCAACGCGGATGATCTTAGAGTCTTGCTGGAGACCTCTTCCAACCTGCTTGACTGGAACACTGACCAACCCGTGTTTCTCGGCCGCCAACGCGAAATCAATTCTCCCACCGAATGGCTGCGCTTCCGCTCAGCCGTCTCCGTCAGCGAGATCAACGCCAGCTATGTGAGACTCCGCATCCGGCAATGGCATTAGGATGCGGCGGAGTTCCCTGCGGCTTTGGACCGCTCACTGATCTTGGATGAACCGTTGGAAGTAGCTGTTGGCCACTTGACCGACCTTACTCTTGGACTTGCCTTTCTTCGCCCCGGTTGCATTGCCCGGAGCCAAGGTCGTCAGGTAAACCAGATAGCTTTTCGTGGGAAGATGCACCGTGAGAATTGCCCCGTATTGGGCTAATGAACCGTTGTGGGACAGCTTGATAATCTCGTTACCCTCCCGCTTCACGGACCATCCCAACCCGTATTTGCTGTCCCGGCCTCGCAGGCGCACCATGTCGCTCCATCGTTCGGCCGAAATGAATCGACCTTCATCGGTCGCGCCTCGCTGGGCGATCATTCGCGCAAACCTGGCCAGGTCTTCCGCCGTGGAATAGAGACTGCCGCCGACCAATTGCATCTTGTGAGGTTTGGAACGGTGTGGTGCCGACGGTATGGGGACCAACTTGCCCTGCCGACGAGATGCCCCGACGGCTATGTTGGCATCAACCCGTCGCGGAAAGTAGGTCGTACGAGACATGCCCAACGGACGGCATAGCTGCGCTTGCAGGATCTGATCGAATTCCATGTCCAAGGCCACTTCCGCGGCCCGTCCAGCCACGCAATAACCGGCACCGCTATAGGCATACTTCGTTCCCGGTTTCCACAGATAGTCGTACTTGGCCATTTCGTTGACCGCGTATTCCAGGGTATGGGCGAAGGAGTAGAGCAATTTGCCCTGTCCGGGCTCGAGTTTGATCTTCTGGCTGTAGAGTCCCCCCCGGTGGCATAACAGGTCATAGAGCGTCGGAGCGGCAACGGCACTTCCCCCCTTCACCTTCGTATCCGTAAAAGCCGGCAACCACCGGTCAATCGGTTGGTTCAATTGCAGTTTACCAGCGTCAGTCGCCCGCAGCATGGCCACTGAAGAGAGTGGTTTGGAACATGAGCCGATACAGAACATCGTATCGCTGTCGACCGGCTTGGTGCTGTCCGGTGAAAGTCGGCCGTAGCTCTTGAAGAAATCGATCTTGTCGCCTCTCCCCATGAGGATCTGCAAGCCAATTGCACCGCCGTTCGGAAGCACTGCAGCGCGGCCGGCCTTCGACAGGTGCGCCCGACTGCCAGTCCCGCCTTTTCTCGCTGCGTCGACGGGTTCGTTAGCCAGGCAGATGCCAAGAATGGCGATCAGAGTCCGAAGGAAGAGGGGCATTTCCATGCGTATGATTCGTGGTCGGTACATGCGTCAGTTTGGTTTGATGTAAGTGGTTCTGGAACCCGGAAACGCTACATTAAGTCTCGACTCCGAGTCATCCACCCTTACCAAAGAATTCCTGAAGAAAGGTTCCACATTTTTTCGGAGCAATTCGGAAAAAGTATTTCGTGCCGGTGGAATACGATCAGACAGAACTTCGTTACTTGGTTTTCGTGATTCGTCCTTTGATTTCCCCCAACATGGCCTGCACGTAGATGGCGTCGTGCCAAGCATCCCTTTCACGATCGGGACGGGGAAGTATCTTGGCAATCGTTCCCTCGCTGCGACGAATCAAGTCGGACACGTGCCTGCCCGGTTCCATTCCTGACATGGCAAGGCACACGTCAATCATCGCCCGCTGTTCGAGATGCACGGGACTGGGTTGAAGCTTGCGGAGGTAGGCTTCTGCGGCCGGCAAATCGTCGGAGCGGATTTTGGCAAGCCCGAGACCGATACCTTGCCAGACCACGTCGGGTTTTTCCTCGTGATTCTTTCGCGCCAACGGAACGGCGTTTACAGATTCCCCCAGATCACCGGCTAACCGGATCCGCGCCCGGGAATCGCCACCTTCCATTTCACGTTCTGCGATCCGCTCCAATTGATCGGCGGCTTGGCATCCGGGGAAGTGCTGTTGCCACTTGGACCGCGACAATGGGCCCAGTTGCCGGCAACGATGGACAAAGGCAGCAGGAAAGAAAGAGCAAGGAATCGCAGGAAACGGGTATTCATCGTGAGCTGAGTGTAGCCACTGGCATCACGGGAGCAAGGAAAGTGGATCTCGCGGGAAGCGGTAGAAATCGCGCCGTTACCTTTTGCTCGCCGCGGACGTTCCTTTTGACTGATTCTGCAAGTCGACAACGTCATGAAATCGATCAAGTTCCTACTGTTGTGTTTGTTCACTGCCTTCGTCAGTTCGCCAGATGGCATCGGCGCGACGAAGCCCAACGTGATTGTCATCATGGCCGACGACATCGGCGCGGAAGGACTGAACTGTTACGGCAGTGACATCTACACGACGCCAAATCTGGATCTTATGGCCCGTGAAGGAGCGCGTTTCAACAACGCCTATGCGACACCGTTGTGCACCCCGACCCGGGTCATGATCATGAGCGGTCTGTATCCGCCGCGAACCGGTTTCAAGGCATTGATCGGCAAGGGAGAGGGCGTGCGGATGCCGGCGAGCATTCGCACTTTCGGTCACGACTTCCGCGAAGCCGGCTACCAAACCGCCATCGCCGGCAAGTGGCAACTCGGCAAGTTCCATGAGTTTCCGGCACAACCCGTCGAGCATGGCTTCGACGCCTATTGCATGTGGACCTGGTTCTACCAGGGCAAGAAATCCAGCCGCTTCTACGCGCCGCAGATTCATCGTGACGGCAAGATCTTCGACGGATCCGCCGCCGATTTCGGGCCGGATGATTACAGTCAATTCCTGTTGGATTTCATCGACCAGCAGAAGGACAAGCCGTTCTGCATCTATTACCCCATGGCACTCGTTCATTCACCCTTCATTCATCCACCAGAGTTGGAGGAACTCGCGCGAACGAAATACACCGATGACATGGACAAACAGACCATCGCCTACGGTCACATGATCACCTACATGGACCACCTGGTTGGCAAGATCCTTGCCCGCCTCCAGAAACATGGCATCGCCGAGAACACCCTCGTCCTGTTCACCGGCGACAATGGCACCGGAAAACAGGTCACCAGCCAACTGGCAGGCATGAAGATCAAGGGTGGCAAAGGAAGCATGACCGAAGCCGGCAGCCGTGTTCCTTTCATCGCCTGGTGGCCAGGAACGATCAGACCGGGCGTTCGTGACGAGTTCTTCTGCCTGGTTGACGTGCTTCCAACCATCACTTCGCTTGCCGGCATCGATCACGGGCGCAAGCTGGACGGCATGGATCTGTCGCACGCGTTCCTCGGCAAAAAGGGCAAAAACCGGGAGCACGTTCTGATCAATTATGGCCGCGGCTATTTCGTTCGCGATGAGCGTTTTCGCCTCAACCAGGACGGAAATCTCTACGACATCCCGATCACCTCGAATGAATCTCGCTACAGCGAAAAGAAGGTCACTCAAGTCAAGCATGACAAACGCAAGGCGAAGCTGCAGGCGCTTCTCGATGAATTCATGGCCATCGAAACCGAATACGAAAAGACCGGTTCGACCGACCCATCCAAGAAATCAAAGAAGAAGAAATCGCAGACTGAAAAGTGATTCATTCAAAGATTCGGAATATTCTGGAAGACTGATTCGATAACTGACGCACCCGATGAATCTACGCAGCTCAGCAATCTTTGCGGCACTTGCCCTCCTGATCCTTTCCCCATCCACGGTTCGCGCCCGGAAGAACGTCATCCTGATCATGGCCGACGATTCTGCCGCGGACAATTACGGCTGCTATGGCAGCACTTACTTCAAGACCCCACGCCTGGACGCCTTGGCCGCCGGGGGCGCGAAGTTCAATCACTGCTACTCCACTCCGGTCTGCACACCTAGTCGCGTGAAGATCATGACCGGCCGCGACGGCATCCGGAACTACTCGATGTTCGGTTCGCTCGACAAAGACGAGATCACCTTTGGAACGATGATGAAAAACGCCGGCTACGCCACGGCGATCGCCGGCAAGTGGCAACTGCACGGCGCACCGAATGGTTCATTGGCGCCGGAATGCGGCTTCGATACCTACTGCCTGTGGAACTATCCCGGCGCCACCGGATCGCGCTTCTGGAATCCCAACATCATGCAAGATGGTCGCCTGTTGGACACCGACAAGGAGGACTATGGTCCCGACATCTTCACCGGCTTCGTCACAGATTTCATCGGACGGAATCGGGAGCGTCCGTTCTTCATCTACTATCCGATGGTGCTGGTCCATTCGCCTTTCGTGGCGACACCCGACAGCGAATCCATGGATGGTGTCGCCCGCAAAGACCGCGCCTTACGCTACTTCCGAGACATGACCGCCTATGCCGACAAGTGTGTCGGTCGCATCGTGGATGCACTTGAGAAACACGGCTTGCGGAAGAACACCGTATTGATCTACACCACCGACAATGGCACTGGACGATCGCTCGTCTACCCGTTCCGGGGCGAGGAACGAAAGGGGGAAAAAGCCTGGGCAACTGACGGAGGCACACATGCGCCGTTGATCGTGAATTGCCCGGGAACAGTAACGAAAGGCGTGGTCAGTGACGACTTGGTGGACTTTTCCGATGTCATGCCCACGCTCGCAGAAATCACGGGAGCAACTCTTCCCGAAGTCAAATTGGATGGCCGGAGTTTTTGGCCCCAGTGTCGTGGGGAGAAAGGGAATTCAAGGCAGTGGATTTATCAATACTACTATCCGAAATTTACCGAAGCGGCTGAACCCCATGGCCAGGGATTGAACGGAAACGAAATCGCCTGGGCACAGAACCAGCGTTTCAAGCTCTACCGCGATGGCACCCTTTACGCCACGTCCGATCGTCACGAGAGGAGTCCCATCACGCCCGGCGACACCGATCGGGCAGCGGATGCGGCACGCAAGCTCCTGCAATCGGCCATGGATTCCATGCCGGGGACCGCCAAGAAATTGGCTTACACGGAGAAGGCGAAGAAAGCCGACAAGAAGACCAACAAACGGAACAAGAAGAAGAAATGAAACGGATCCTTTTTGCAGTTGTCTGTGCCTTTACGGTCGCGAACGCACCGGCCAGGCCGAACGTGCTGTTTATCATGTCCGATGACCTGAATACGGCGCTCAGCGGATATGGTCATCCGGAATGCAGGACCCCCAACCTGGATGAGTTCGCGAAGTCCGGCGTCAGCTTTACGCGGGCCTATTGTCAGTTCCCGCTTTGCGGACCCTCGCGAGCTTCCATCATGACCGGGCAGTATCCGATTCTGAACGGAGTCACCGGCAATGGCGGAACGGTGAACCCGCAGCGGGTCACCTTGCCGCGACATTTCGCGAACAACGGCTACTGGACCGCCCGTGTCAGCAAGATCTATCACATGGGAATCCCCGGCGACATCATCGAAGGCAAACCGGGGCGTGACCACGCAGCTTCGTGGGGACTGACCTACAACATCTCGGCAATGGAAACCCTGACCCCGGGAATCGTGGAGAATTTCACCGAGCCCGGGTCTCCCAAATCTTATCCGGAAGAACGCGCCAAGTGGAAAGCCGCACAGACCGGCAGCAAACCTTACAAGATGCCCAAGACCGTTCGCGGTGACTACGCCGTGGTTGAAGTCGAGGATCACAATGCACATCTGCTTCCCGACACCATGACGACGGACAAGGCAATCGAATTGCTGCGAGAGCGAGTGGATGAACCCGAACCTTTCTTTCTCGCGGTCGGTTTTGTGCGTCCGCATTTCCCATTTGTTTCCACGAAGCAGACCGCCGGTCGCTACACAGCTGACAAACTCGCCGTCCCCCGTTTCCCCGATGATGATCACGCCGACATGCCGGCGCAGGCTCACGGCAAGCTCCTGGGATTCGAAGATCCGGCGACACAGAAACTCCGCCGCGGCTACTACGGCGCGATCGGATTCATGGATCAGCAACTGGGAAGACTGTTGGACGAACTCGACCGCCTGAAATTGCGCGACAACACCATTGTGGTCTTTGTGTCCGACCACGGATACCTGCTTGGAGAACACAAGATGTGGAAGAAGGCCCGGCTTTGGGAAGAAGCCATCCGCGTTCCGCTCATTGTTTCCGTCCCCGGCAAGAAACAGGGCTGGAAAAGCGATCACATCGTCGAACTTCTGGATCTCTACCCCACCCTGTCCCAACTCGCCGGTCTGCCATCCGAAGCGGGAGCGCAAGGTCAGAGCCTGATTCCTTTGCTGGAAGATCCGACCGTCGAGTTGGACCGCAAAGACGCGTTGATCCAGGTGAGAGCCGGCTTCGGACTTCGCAGCGGTAAATGGGCTTACATGTGGTATCCCTCCACCAAGAAACAGAAAGCCGAAGGAGCCATGCTGTACAACATGAAGGATGATCCGCGGCAATTCACCAATCTCGCTGACCAATCAAAACACGTGGCCATCAAGGACCGACTGCACCGTCGCCTGATGAGCCGGATCAAGAGCGCCAAGAACTGAATCCCGCGAATCACCTGTAATC
>JAYPXF010000127.1:0-5859 GCA_038154405.1 Verrucomicrobiales bacterium
GGCCTGGCGCGCCTGCTTTTGACGTCCTTCGGCGAGAAAACGGTTGCCAATCGCCAACTGTTGCTCCGCCTCCCGGGTCTTGGCCTGCTGCACGGTGCTTTCCTCCTGCACGTAGGATCGCAGGTCGAGCTGCACCGGCACGTGTTGCCCGCTGGAATCATGCATTGTGAGACCGGTCTGCCACTCATCGAGATGCCAGCTCGGCGGCAGGAAGATCCTCCAGGCAATGTTCTCCAATGGCAGATCAAACTTTGGCCCCTGCATGTCGAGATCACGCAGCTGTTTCTCGCTCTCGACCTGGATGGAATACAGGAACTCCACCGGCACGGCTTCGTTCGGTTTCGTGTTCTGCTCCATCGGCAGCAGGATCTGATTACCTTCCTGCCACGGCCGCACACTGGCGTGGTTCACCGAGGCGAACCAGAAGTCTGAACTCTCCGGCAAAGTCAGTCGCAAGTCGCGCTTGTCGCCCGGATGTATCATGAGTTTCACCGACGTCAGCATCATTCCCGAGTCGGACAACACGGAGGAAATTGCCGTGGAAACAACGCGCGCCGGCAGCAGTTCCGCAGCGGAATGCCGCACGACATTCACCGCGAGCGAATAAACCGGCTCCACCGCGCGGAATGCGTAGTTCGCCTCGTTGCCGGCCTTTGCCCGCAGGCCACCGGGAACGGTCTGCCAGTCCACCTTCTGCAAGGACGCCGGTGGATTCGGAAATCCGATATCCAGTCGTCCAACCGTGCGCAGAGTCAAAAATCCGCGCGGAAGATCCGCGCCCAACGGTCGCACATCGCCCACGGTGATCACCGCCTGCTCCGATGACAAGGCCACCTGGTATGACACGTTGAGCTGATAGGTGCCGATGATGCGACGCTGCAGCTTGATCTCCCACACGTTTGTCTGCCCGGCGCCACGGACCGAATCGGACACGTGATCACCCGCGAACACCACGCCATTGGCGCCATCCGGCACGCGCACCGAGAGCGACTTCACCCCGGCGTTCTCGATCTTGTATTCGAGCCATGTGTTCACCTTCAATTGACCTTCCTGAACGGTCACATCCTGCAAGGTCGTCACCTGCACCCAAGGATCCACCTTCTCGATGTCGAAGCTCAATTTCCAGTCCGCGTGCAACAGGCGGAAAACCGTAACGCCACGTTGGGTGATGCCGGCGCGCTTGGGATCGAGCTGCGTCAACCCATCCCTATCGGCCACGTGCAGACGCATGCCTTGCTCCGGCACCACCGTCAATTGTCCGGTCTGCTTGTTCGCTTCGCGCAGCGAAATCTTCGGCGCCACCCAACCGTTCGTCGCCGCCGCCCCGGAACCGACCAAGGTCAGCGAAAAGGTCTGCTGTCCTTCCGTCTTGCCCTTAAGGTGCAGGGTAATGATACGGTTGGTTGAAGTCTTCAGGCCGGTCCAATGGCTCAGTGACTGGCCGGTGATGGAATCCACATCGAGATTCTCCGGCATGGCAAAACTCAACTTGAACACGCCGGCCCGGGCAATACTCACGGCGAGATTGCCAGCCAACACCGTGCGATCCTCGCCCAATGAAAGCGTCTGATTGCTCGCCACGCGGATGTCCGGCTGCACGGCCGAAGCGGACACGGTGAACTCCGTTCCGCTGTCCGAGTAGCGATATGCCCGACGCAACGCCAGACCGTTGACCCGTTTGGCTTCATTCGCCACCATCACGGCTGGAAAGTCCTCCAGGTTGATCTTCGTCAGACCGTCGGCCGTGACGCTTTCCAGCACCACTTCGGATCCGGTCGCGATGCCGAACTGCCCGATCTGGTTCGCCGCGCCTTCAACCTTCAAGAGTCCAAGTTTTTTCTGAAACGGCAACGTACCGGCGGTGTATTGCGAAGTCACCTTCACCGCGAACGCCTGTCCCAACGGCGGTTCAAACTGCAGCATCAGCTTCTTCGCGTCCGGATCGAATCGCCAACCCTTCAGGGCCTGCGCCGATACGTCCGTAATTGTCATCCCGTCCGGCGTGGAGAATTCCAAGTCCCGCAACAGGCCGCGCGAAATCCGGATCTGGGTTTCGTGCACACCTTCAATGACACCTGCACCCGGAACGTACAACTGACGCAGGTCCGCGTAGAAGACCGCCTTCTCCGTGCTTACGTCCCGCGTGCGAGGTCGCCAACTGATGTTCGCCGAATTTGTCGGCGCCATGACCAGGTTGTACCGGGTCACCTTGTCACCTTGCTCAATGGACACCGCAGTATTGGGCACCATTTCGTACCCCTGCGATGCGAATTCGAAATCGACCTTGTTGATCAGACCGTAATGTGTCGGAACGCGCGCGCCATGTCCGCCGTTCTCATGGTGCCCCATCACCTCGTAGTGAAACTTGATTTCGTATATTCCATCGGAGAGCGCGGTCAACCGGTATGATCCCCCCCCCTTCACCGACACCTCGGTCAGCTTCAGATTCGCGCCGGGATAATCGATGGTCTTCAACACCGCCGGCTGACGCAGGAAGTCCAGCGATTCGCCTTCCTTGGCTTCCCATTTCATCTCCGCCCAACCCATGACACGCAGACCGCTCACGAACATGCGTTGCTCAACCGATTCGGGAACAACAGCGGAACTCGGGGTCGGACGCGCAATACTCTTTGCCTCCGCCAGCGAACCGGACGCCAGAAACAACCCGACCCACAGCAGCGCCGTCGCACTCGCAGCAGGGGCTTCCGGGGTGTCGTTGTTCTCTTCTGGCGGCTTGGGCTTCTTTGGCAATCGTCCCTGGCGGGTGATCAGCGGAATCGCCACATGCAGGATCACGAACAGGAATGCGGCCACGAAGAACTCATCCGCGCCGTTGTCCAATTGCAGGCAGCCCCAGAACACCAGCATCCAACCGAACGCCACACCGATGCGTCGCGTCAGGCCGCGCTGCCTCATGAACATGTATCCCCACACGACCAGGCCGAAGATGATCGGCCATGCAGAGAACATGCCGGATCCGCCTTCGCCTTCCTTGAGATTCTGCAGATTGACCGCAAGCTCCGTTCCCGCCGCCTGCACGGGAATCATGAAACTCAATGCCGAGTGCGGTTGGAGAACCCGATTGCCGGCCACTGACGTCAGCCAGCCCAACGCAATCAACACGAACAAAGTTCCGGCGATACCGACCAAGCCGCCCAGGCAGTTCTTCACGCCGAACCGATAGGTTCCTTCGCCGGTCGCCCAATGCCAGATGATGGATCCGACCAACAACGCAATGGCCAGCACCCAAAGCATGGTCTGCGGACCGCGACCCCACTGGCCGTTGACCAGACGAGTCAGCCACGCGAAACCGGATACGTCCGGTTGGCCGTATTGCGGCGACAACACGCCGCCGTCAAAGATCAGTCGCCGACCGTCATCCGGCGCGACCTGCCAGTCCGCCAACAGGATTGGTGCTTCCACCTTCGGCAATGCCAGCGGCACCTGCTCTTCGTTCTCCGCCTTGGCAGCGATCTTCACATCCACCGGAATGATCGTGTTCGGAACGACGTTCTGCGGCAACGGAATCAAGGTGGAGGATTGATCGGTGACCGGCACCACCTCGCGACCCTGCACCTTGGCTGACCACAGCGTTGCATTCTCCGGCACGGTGATCCGCAGGTGGGCAAATCCCTTGCTTTTCACCAGATACTTGATGTCCGTGACCGCGTTGCCCTCACTGGAAATCCGCGTGCGAAACGCCGCGCGATCCACCACCTGATTCACCGTGCCCCCCTGCCCAAGCGAGGTCAGTCTTACCCGTGCCACGTAAGGTCGGGACGTGTATTGCCAGGCCTCCAACATCGGCGCGTCCAAAAGCAGTCGGTATTCCACCGGCACTTCACCCTTCTCCAAGGGAATCAAACCTCCGGACACATTTACCGGTTCGGAAGTGAACTGATGGGAGCTCACCACCACGACGTATCCCTGTTCAGACTGGACCCCGAGCGGCGTCAATCCGTCGAAAGAAACCGTGTCTTCCGTGCTGTTGAATTTCATGTCGTAGGTCGCCAGCAGCGAATAGGCACCGGATACCGGCGTATGCAACTGCACCTCATGACCGTTGGTCGTCGGATTCCAACCGCGGATTTCGTCGCCCACGAATTCCACATTGGAATAGTTCGTCGGCGTTTCGATGCGCAGAACCGAAACCGGCGCGCCCGCGATGGTGTAGGTGAAAAGCGAACTGCCGTAAGCGATCCCCTGCCCCACGCTGAACAGGTGCAGCGCGTCCGCCTGCACGGAAAGCTCCAACCGCTCACTGTCGACCGTCGCGGCCCATGCTTCCCCGCGCAGCCGATAAGCGAGCTGCAGATCGCCGATTTTCTTCGGAAAGAACGCGGTGGCGATCTCGGTCAACTCCGTCACCGCGCCTTCGCTCAAACGCAAGCCGGCATCGGCTGACACCCCGACAAACCCGCGGAGGGACTTTACTCCCACCGGCGCCACCATCGGCAACTCCCAGGTCGCCGGTGCGCTGTTGTGGTTTTTGGTCAACCGGAGGGTCATCACCTGGCGACTGATGAGCGGCCGGCTGAATTGGATCCGCAGCGTGGACGGCGCACCGTCCGCCCCTTTGCTTAAGCTGTAGTCACTCAGGTTCGGCACGGACAGTTGCGCGACTGTGAAACCATCCGGAACCGTCACATTGAGTTCCCGCAAAGGTGCTTCGCGAATATCCAGTTCCAGTTCCGCCTCGATCTGTGCCTCGGTCTCGCCGAGGCGATAAACCAGCAACTGCGACACGGCGAGTTCTGGCAGGATGTTGTCAGCCTGGATATCCAGGCCGAATTGCGGACCGGAAAAACGGAACGCAAAGGCCTGCGCCTGCTGCTGACTGGTCAAGCCCGGCAACAGCTTCGTCTGGGGAAAACGCTGCGGCGAAATCTGCGCGAGCCCAGGCGCATCCAGCACCTCCAACCGCACCGCACCGGAATTCACCACGCGGATGTGGCCGCCATATCGGATCGCGTCCACCGGCACGAAACGCACGGGGCTCACCTTCAACGGAAACGCGCCCAGCGGCGTCTGCGTATGAATGGTCAACTGGTACGCACTCTTCTGCGCCGTGTTCAGCCGGACCTTCAGAATCCGTTTGCCGTCCACCGCTTCCGGCTTCCAGGTAAGAATGTTACGCCCATCAACCCGAGTGACACTGCCTTCGCCATCCAGCACGACATCCAGCTCCTTCATCTCTCCCTGCATCACCTTGTAGTCCAGAACGGTCATCTGCCGCATCAGACCGGGACTCACCGTCACCTGCCCCATGCCGGTCACCGAGTAGAAGAGCTTCACCTCCTGCTTGGGTTTGGTGACCTGCCAGCTCAGATCCAGCCCACCTCCCGCCGGAAGAAAGGTCTTGTAGCTGTCCGCCGATTTCTCCGGCTTCGCGGCGTTGGCAAACCGCACGATGGTCTCCTTCGAAAAACCGCTCACCCTCACCTCACGCAACGGCGCAGCAACCGGCGCAAAGGCCACCTTGCTCCAACTGTCCGACTGGTTCACCAGCGAATTGAACTCGAGTTCGACCGGATACTCGCCATTGGTGGAATAGGCCATCTCGTAGCGACCGCCCGTGAATGACAGCTTGGCGTTCTTCTGCTGGTCGTAATCCGTCAATGCCACGTTGCCCGTGAGCAAGGTCAGCTTGCCGCCATCCGGATGCCGGACATGAGCCGTGCCGGTCAGTTTGAATGAGGCGACACCATCTTCCACTTCACCTGTCAGTTTGAAGTCCTTGAACCGCACAATGCGCAATTCCGGATCGGCCTCTTTCACGCCGATCTTCATCGCCCACGAAGCGCCGGAGAATCGGTAGTGCCGTTCCTTCTCATTCGCGGTCTTCAATGACTGCAGTCC
>JAYPXF010000127.1:5869-8852 GCA_038154405.1 Verrucomicrobiales bacterium
AACAATGGCTCGGACTTTACCTGCACTGTGCCGTCGAACATCGCCGCGTCTGCAGGGGTGATGACCAGTGGTGAAATCGAAGCCGGCAGTTTTGCAACCTTCTGCCACGAAGATACGCGAATGCTCCAGCTTGCCTGGGTCTGGCTCTTTTCGACCGGCACGATGACGAGGTAACGCCGGCCGCTGGAATCGCGGCGCTCGCTCCAATGGCCGATCCCCTTCCCTTGCACGTTGTAGATGTCGCCCGTGCCGGAGAGTTTGAAGAGCAGCTCCTTGGCCTTGCCCTGCACCAGTTTCAGATTGAGCTGATGCTGATGCTGAACCTCCTTCGGCTTGACCGTGATCTCAATTCCGAAATTGGCCGAATAGATCAGCTTCGGTTCCTTCTCCACCACGTTCGGCTGCGGGAAAGTCCCCTGGAAAATGATCTGTGCCGTCGTGGAATTGGTCTGTTTCGGCGGCGCCTTCTTGGCTGCTGCAAACGCGTTCGCAGCCATTCCCAGCACCATCGTCATCACCATCAATTTCTTCATCATCGATTTCATTTGGTTCCTTATTTCTCTCTCTACCAGAGCACGGGCATCCTGCCCGCTCGGACCGTCCTAAACTCTTTCTGGATTCGTATTGTCAAACCGTCCCCGGCAACCCGTTGACCTCGGTAAGCGAGCAAGGATGTCCGCGCTCCAAACGCCGCTTGCAATCTCCACCGGGCCAGACCATCGCGCCAGCGTCTTGGAATACCGGGACGGCAATCGAATCTACGGATTCGCTGTGCCGCGTTCAGCCGGTTCGACGCCATCCCTGCTGATGGAGAGGACGATAAGTATCCACCCCACCCAAGATTGACGTTGTCGCCTGAATGGTTCATCCGCCTATTCCCCACTGATCTGACGGGCCTGCTGGATCATCCGGGCCAACTGCTTCGGCCGTTCGTCGCTGAAAAACTCTTCCGGCAAGCCGGTCAGGTAACTTTGCAGATCTCCGAGGTTCACATTGCCGGCATGCGGATTCGCAGCCAGCCATTCGGCAAAGCTCACCGCCACACTCGCCAGGCGCATTGCGGGCTTGGCCGCTTCCAACGGCTGGCTCGCCACGTCGTATTCCAAGTCCCAGGACTCTTCGACATAGCGACCGGTCGTCGGAATCTTGTAGCGCACCCGCACAACTCCGAGACCGCCCTTGCCCTCACGATTCACCTGCACCGAATACATCGCCGTGCCGGATTCCGCCGCACCGATCTCGGCCGCGTCCACGGTGTTGTCGCGGAACTGCTCCTTGGTGAGCTGATGCTTGTCGTAGCCGATCTGGCGATAAGAGGTGACGCGCTCGGGATTGAACTCGATCTGCACCTTCACGTTGGCCGCCGCCACCTGCAACGCGCCGGCCAGCAGATCAGCAAATCCATGAGTTGCGTCCTGCGGATTGTTGATGAAGCCGTAGCGGCCGTCGCCATTGCGGGAAAGGGATTCCAGCAAGGTATCGTTGTAGCCTTCCCAACCAACACCGAAACAATCCAAGGCGATGTTCTTCTTGCGGAACGACTCGACCTTGGCATTCAACTGTTCCGGATCGATGTTGCCGAGATTCGCCGCGCCGTCCGTCAGCACGATCACCCGGTTGTTCCCCTTGGCGAGATAATGACGCTGGGCAATCGAATAAGCGGTATCGAGTCCGATCTCGAGATTCGTACCGCCTTGCGGGGTGACGTTCAGGATACGGTTCAGCAGATCGCCCGGTTTGCCGCCGGCCATGCCATCCACCAGCAACCACGGCGTGCGGGCGAAGGCGATCACGCTGATCTTGTCGCTCTTCTTCAACTGACCGGCCAACACCGCCAGCATTTCTCGAACGATCTTCACACGGTCGGCGCGTTCCATCGAACCCGAGGAGTCGAGCAGCACGACCAGGTTCAGCGGTTGGCCGGTCTCGCGACCGCGCGCCGCCGTCTGCACCGAGAAGCGCAGCATATCGCGATTGTGCGTGAACGGATTGCGCGCCCGCTCCCACGCAAAGGCCAGACGTTCATTCCCCTGTGGTGCGGGATCATGATAGTCGAGCGCATTGACGAATTCCTCACTCCGAACCGTATCCGGCTCCGGCAACTTACCCTGATCCAGGCTCGCCACCGCCAGCTTGAATGCGACGTCACTGACATTGAGCGAGAACGTCGAGAACTCATTGTCCGTCGTCAGAATCTCCGGCTTCGGCTTCAAGGTCTTCGGCTTCTTCGGTTTGACCTTGGAGGTTTGACGAGCGGCCGAAGGAACAGGTGTCATCGGGACAGTTTCCTCTTCCGATTCCACCAGTCTCCCGCTGAGATTGGCGATACCTGCCACATTGACTCCTCCCTTCTCAGCCTGCTGCTTGAACCGCTTACGGGAACTTTCCTTCTCTGATTTCAGGCCTACCGTCTTCGCCAAATCGTATGAATTGGGATCGATCACTCGTTGTTCGATCTGACCGGACTTGTTCAATTTCGCGATCTCTTTGTTGATGCCCTTCAGGTCGGTGAACTCTCCACCGATGTAGAGCACCTCCCCTTCCGCTGCATCAAAGTCCACCATCACGTTTCCGCGACGTTTGTCCGCCGCCGGACGGGCGGGACGAACCGCACGAATCTTCATGAAATTCTGCCGGCCACTTACTCGCTCACCCTTGGTCTCCGCCTCGTCCTCCAGCTGAAATTCATAAGTCGTCGGCGGCACTTCAGCGGGAGTAGCAGGCGGCGCAACGGCAGCCAGTGAAGTGACTGCAGTTACCTCGGCTTCGGGAGCGATTTTCACCGCAAAGTCATCAGCAATCGGTTTGCCCTTGGCATCGACCACTGTCACCCCTCCCTGGTTTCCAAACAATGCCATGGCGGCCATGCCGGGTTTGCCATCCTGTCCCTTGGCCGGGGCCGTCGGATTAGCGTTCGCAGCCGTGGCGGTCGTGACCGTCGGAAGCGGTGGCGCGTCGATCGGGGCGCCGGGTGCATCGAAGC
>JAYPXF010000127.1:8862-12873 GCA_038154405.1 Verrucomicrobiales bacterium
CCAACATCCAGTCCGGACTGATCCGCCCGCATGCCCAGCGAGCGGAAGTAGCGACGATTGGGCACCGCGCCATTGACCGATTCCATGGTGACCGACTCACCACCTTCGCCCTTGAGAGCCTCATTCATCCCCTGCTTCAACGCCCACTCTGCATCAGTTCGATTCAAGTGCGCCTCCATGGACCTGCGCTCTCCCGCAGCTTCAACACCTCCGGAAACTTCAACGCCAGATCCCACCACAAAGTTTGGCACCTTGATGAAATCGGACATCTCCACCTGAGACTGGGGATCCGCGACAACTCCGCCGCCCATACCACCGCCTCGACCGCCGCCTTGACCACCACCGCCAAGTTGTCCGCCTCCGAAACCGGCCCCTGAGAACCCACCGGCTGCGAACCCGTCCACCAGTGCAGGCGCGGAGGACGTGCTGTCGGCCGACTTCTTCGTGTCGAATTCCGAGCGCACGAACAGGTCCTGAAGCTCATCAACCAACTGGGCTTGTCTCGCCCGTCCCAATCCGTCGCCGTCGGAATCGCCCCGGTAGGCCCAGTGCTGATTTTCACCGGCCGCCTGCGGCTGTGATTGCCCGCCGGAAGCGCCTCCAGATTTGAACAAGGCGCCGCTCGGCGGTGTCATGCTGAAACGGAAGTTTCTCTCGCCGGCATTCCGTCCCCGCGCCTGTCCGCCGTCCTGCGAAGCCTGAGACCCGCCTCGGCTCATGCCCCGTGAGCGAGCCCGACTTTCGAATTCAACCTGACCTTGCTGCTGCCCCCCGTCGGAAGCGCCTTCCCGGAACCGCACGGTCTGCCCCACCCGTTGTTCAGCCGCCAGTCCGGACGCCTTGCCCGAGACCGTAAGAGCCCGCTTCTTTTTCCGAGCGGACTCCGGCTCGCTGACCGGAGACGGGGTCGCCGCAACACCCTTGCGATACAACCAATACCCAACCCTGCGACCAAACGGCTGACCGGCCACCCCGGCCGGCTGCGGCGCTGGTTCGGTATCGAAAAACAACATCTCGGCGTTTTCCTTCTTGGCGAGGTCCACAGATGAACGGCTCGATGATTTGGATGTGGGTTGAGAAGGCGCAACCGCGTGAACCGGCAGCCCCAGCATGGCTTTCTCCCGTCGGAGCCGACTGACCAGCTGTTCCGTCTCTTCCTTGATTGCCGTGTTCACTTTCCGCTGATCTCCCAGCCGATACGCCATTTCCATCTCCTTGTTGACCTGACCGGTCTTCGCCTGGAGATCGTTCAACTGCTTGAGCGATTCCAATCGCGCAGTCTGCCGGCGCACTTCGCTCAGCTTCTTCGCCGACGCAGGAGCCGGACCGCTGGACGGTTCACCGAGCGGCGCGGATTCTCTTGCCAGCACCTCACCAACGCGCATCTTCGATTCCAGTTCCGAAAGCCGTTGCAGTTCCAACTGCCTTGCTGCCGGCTGTGATCCACCAACCCGCTTGGACCGATGCCCTTTGCCATACTTGTCCTGCGCTGGTGCCGGTCCCTTCAACGCCAAGCCCATCGAATCGGAAGAACTGACATCGGCTTTCGCACCGACGCCGCGGACTCCTCCAACGATTCCTTCAACCTGCCCTCCTCGTGGAGCCCCAAAGCCACTGATCGCTCTTCCAACAAGTTGTGAAGATCCCGGACTTGGGTCAACGCCCGAACCTGGAACGCCTACCACCACACCCTGCCCCACCTCGCGACGGGTGGAGTCATCAAGGCGCGCCTTGAATCCACGCGCCAAGCCATCAGCGGGTTTTACCCAGCGATCGCCAAACGTGATCTGAGACAGATCCGCCGACTCACCATCGGCGCTGACTGAACGCCGCGAAACCGATCCCGCATAAGCCGCGGCCGCCTGGCCGGACTGTTCACCACCGACTTCGCGCCCCCATTCAACCGCCTTGCCGGCGAATGTGATCGACTCCGCTTTCGCCACTTCACGGTCTTCGACGCGCAGGCGCGTGCCACCAGCAATCACCGGAGGAGGAGGGAGCGGCTCCGGCGTGGAGAAGTTTACCCCCAATGCCACCTGTGACTTCGGCGGCATCGTTCCAAACGATAACAAGGCGTCATCATCCGTCACGACTGGCTGGTTCACCGGCGTCTTGAAATCCCCTTCCCTTTGCACACCCGAGGTCGAGCTGCGGTTGAATTGCTCCCGCGAAAGCTCCTGCAACTCCCGCTCCTCACGCTGCAGCGCAGTCTGGAACCAGAAATTCTTTGCTTTGCCGCCTGCACCTCCGCTCCCTCCACCTACCCCATACGAGCTCAACTGCTGACTGTTCACCGCCACGGAAGAGCCATCCACCTTGGCCAACATCCGACCTCGTTCGATTTGTTTCTCCAACCCTTTTGGCGCACCCGGGAGAACAATTGCGCCGTAGTCACGCGCCTTTACTTTGTCATCGGATGAGGCATTACCCACCCCGGAATCCGCAATGTTCAAGCGAACGGGGGCGACAACCTGCTCATGTAACGCGACTGTCTGTTCACCGGACACCATGAATTCGTCGGAGATCGAATTAGCCTTCTCGGCATTCTTACGACTCATCTCCACCGCTTTCCTCGACGCCTCAAGCGATAACGGTTCAAACCGCTCTCGCTGTTCATCTGCTCCCAATTCCGTGTCCAAGAATGCCATAGTAGGCTTGGTTTGGGACTTTGCGAACATCCTCAGCGATGGACCGCCAAACATCCCCGCTAACAAACCAACCAAGAGCACTCCACACGCGGCAACCGCCACGCCCATGACCCACTTCCGATTCCAACGACTGCGGTATTCATCCACCTTGGCGAGTTCCACCACCTTAAGTTTCTCAAACAACGCCTCCCGACGTTCATCCGACAATCTCAACGGCGCCGGTGTCTTTTCCACCTCGGCCGTGTCCATCGCCTCCTGCACAAAGCCGAAGGTCGCCTGCATACGCCGATGGAATTCCTGGAGGAACTCACTCTTCGCGATCTCTTCCTCGATCGCGGCGGTTTCTTCCAAATCAAGTTCACCCATGATCAGCGCGATGACCTGCTGTTCCAGCTCCTCGCGCGGTGTGGGGTTGTCCGTCTCTTCCGCACTCATGCCAAATGCCTTTCTTCCCCAATTGTCCTAATCGTAATCCTGCTCCCAATCCTGATCGCAGATTTCCGATTACGATTGGGAGTATGAGTAGGATTAGGAACACGTTTGGATTCACCAAATCCTCTCGATTCCCTGCACACATCCATTACTTGTTGAAAAACTCTAGGGTCGTCCTTGCAGGACTCTGAATTGGGCTCGCAGGTACGCTCTCCCCACCGAGCTGTTGAACGCTCCCGCCGGGACCGTCCGCACCCTTCAACCGATTCATCCACCCTCGTAGCGCCAGCAGTCCAAACTTCGGTGGGGCGAGCGCTTGCGGTGAGCTTGTCGAAGCCGTCCTCGCGAGCCCACTTCAAAGCATCATCAGGGCGACGCCCCAAAAACGAAGAACCAAGAACAAAGAACGAGGAACAGCTCATAACCCGACCCCCACTTTCTCAAGATCGGCCGCGATCCGTTTCAACGTAGTCGACAAAATGAACCCCACATTCCCCACACTGATGTCCAACCGGGCCGCCATTTCCTTGTAGGACAATTCCTCCTCAAACTTCAGCCGGATCAACTCCCTCGCCCGGTCATCCAACTCCTGAATACAAAGCCGCGTCTGCCCGATGGCTTCCATCCGCTCAATGTATTCATCCGGCAGGGGTTTTGAATCCACGGCGGACACCTTCTCGGGTTCATCCTCGCCGAATTCCAGCAGGATGATTCGCTTCCCCTTGCGCAAATGGTTCAGCGCCATGTTGTGCACGGTCCGGTAGAGCCAGCTCTTGGGCGTCTTCATCGTGCTGAATTGGTCATGCAGTTTCATGAATGCTTCCTGGACCACGTCCTGCGCGGCCTCACTATCTTGTAGAAACCGCCAGGCATAGCGCAGCAGCGGCTCTTCGAGCGCCGCAAACAACGCCTCCAACGACTCGGGATCGAG
>JAYPXF010000127.1:12883-19295 GCA_038154405.1 Verrucomicrobiales bacterium
CATCGTCTTCGCCCGCCAACGCGGGTCAATGGGAGGTATGGGCGACCGGAGAATTGAAGTAATGAAGTCTTGGAGTGAAATTGCCTCGCGGCACCGTGTTTCGACTCCTGGTCCTCAAATCCGGCTTGGTTCTCATGGGATCAGTTGCATTACAGCATTTCAGGTTTCTCATTGCCATACCCACCATTACTTAGAGCGGAACTTTCACAAAACGCTCCCGATTTTGATGGATTACCGTCGACTTCAGATAAGAAGACACGGCCGAATCGGTTTCCTTAGAAGAAAATCACCAGTTCCCAATCATAATCCCAATTCCTGCTCCTAATCCTTCCGCATCAATGGACTAAGATTAGGGGTAGGAATTCGGATTAGGAGGCCTTGCGGCCCAACTCCTTGCCCACCAACCGACCGCTCGTCATCGCCCAGGCGATATGCAGCCCGTGCCCCCATAGAATCTGTCCGCCCAGTCCGTTCTGGCCCACGGCATAGAGTCCTTCGATCGGCATTCCATCCTCATCCAAGGCCCGTAAGCCCTCATCGATGGCCGCCCCACCCTCGGTGGTCGTGAAGTAGGCCGCCACCGGGCCCAGCAAAACCCAGCGATTGCCTTGGAGAGGTTCCGTATCATCGGTTCGACCGAACTGATCCTTCTGCTTACCGGATACGTATTCGTTGAAATCAGCCAACGCCTTTTCCATTGCTTGCCGATCGATCCGTGTCTTATGCCACAGTCCTTCAACCGATCCGGCCTCGGTCGAAATGTCCTTTCGCAGCTTCAGGTAATCGTCGACATACGCATACGCGATCTTCGGCGCGGTGGAGATGAAGTTGGGCCATTTGGAATAGCGCTCGCACAAGCGCTGATCGAGCAGAATGAAGGCAAACTCGTTTGACTGTGACGCAATCGCCAACTCGCGCTCCGGCCATTTCTTTTCGTTGCAGAATCGTTTGCCTTCGCAATTCAGCAGAATGCCGCCGTCGTCAAACAAGGCATTCTCCGGATGCTGCCAGGTCACCAACAGGCGCTTGATGTAGGCGTTGATGATAAACTTCGGAACCAACGGCAACATACGGCCTGCCAGCCAGGCCAACGGACCCGAAGCCGGCAGCAGTTGCTGAAAGAACGGTTTGTCCTTCGGTGGCACAAAGCGCAGTTCAGGACCGTAGGTCACATCCATGTTCAAGAGCTTCGCGCCAGCCGCTTCCGCCAGCAGATGTCCCTCGCCCGCAGCATACGAATTGATTCCGCGAATCAGTCCGAACCCCTTGCCCTTGAACCGCTCGATCAGTTCAAACGAATCAGCATAGTCACCACCCGCGAGAACAACCCCGCGCTTTGCCGTAAACCTCTTGTCCGTGGCACCAAGCGACGCCGCCACGCCAACAACCTGATCCCCGTCCTTCGTCAGCTCAGTCACCCGTGCATTGCAGATCAACGTCCCGCCCAGGCGCGTCAACCGTGACTGCAACGCTGCGATGTAGGCCTTGGCATTGGGAACCACGTTGTGCATGCGTGGAACACGATTCGGCGGTTCGGGATTGGGTCCATGAAATGCCAGCCCCATCCCGCGAAGCCACTCCAGTGTCTCAGCCGTATGACTCAGGAAGAAGCGTCGCAGCGGCTCGTTGTTGCGGGCTTCGATATCCTTGGGAGCGAACCCACCGGCATCCTCCGCGTGATCATCCAATCGATCCTCAATCCCCGCCGACTTCTGCATGCGCGTGCGATTGGCTGTAAACGAACCCACCGCAATTCCGGTGGTCCCTCCCGGCTGCGGCAATCGCTCCAACACCAACACTGAACATCCATTCTCCGCCGCACTAACCGCCGCCGCCAAACCGCTGCCACCGGCACCCACAACAATGACATCGAACTCAGAACCCATGGATCGTAGCGGAATTCATGAGAATTTCGTGGATCATACGCGTAGACACGAAACTCTCACGAGCTCCGCTACGTTGGCTGCCGCACCTGGGCGGCGAGTTCTTCTCCCAACTCCGGTGCCGCTTCCAGGTTCTTGGCACCATTGGCGCGCTTGGGACCTTTGCCGGCATAGGATACAACGGTCATATTGACCTGATTGTCAGCCACGTGCGCATGGGCGGCAACCGGCGTGGCACAACCACCACCGAAGGCCCGAAGGAAAGCACGTTCCGCGATCACGGACACCAGTGTGTCGCCGTGCATCAGCCGGGCACAGACCTCGGCAATGCGGTCGTCATCCACGCGGGTTTCGATGCCGATCGCTGCCTGTCCCACCGCGGGAATCATGTCATCAATTTCGAGCGGCACGGCGCGCAGGCCATCGGGCACGCCTTCACCCTGAAGCTCGTATCCCGCGCCAATTTCAAACCCCAGTCGCTTCATGCCCGCGGCGGCCAACAGAGTACCGAAAAGTTCTTTTGACTCGGCCACCTTGCGCAGACGCGTGCCGACATTGCCGCGGATTTCCACAAGCTTGAGATCCGACCGTTTCTCCAAGAGTTGCGAGCAACGCCTTGTACTGCTGGATCCGATCGTCATTTCATCGGGGATATCGACAATCTCCGACACCTTGCCGAAACCATCCCGATGCACCAGCACATCGCGGACGTCTTCGCGTTCGGTCACGCCCCCCAGAATCAATCCATCCGGCAACTCGGTAGGGAGATCTTTGAGACTGTGCACGGCCAGATCGACCGTGCCGTCCAGCAGAGCCACTTCGAGTTCCTTGGTGAAGAGCCCCTTGGGCAATGACTTGTCGGGATTGGCAAGCGACGCGGTCTGCAGTTTGTCACCGGTCGTCTTGATGATTCTCAGTTCAAATTCCCGATCCGGAAACGCCTCGCGACATTGCGCCTGGATCATGTTTGCCTGCGCCAAAGCCAGCGCGCTGCCGCGGGTCCCGATTACGATTGGCCATTCGTCTGCCATCGCGAGGGGTTTGCCGGTTTTCGACACCTATTGCAACGACGAATCGTTCTCATCCGCCGTTTCCGGATGTGCCATGAGCTTCTGATACGCGAAGGACACGAGGCCGAGAACGATCGCGAGGCCGATCAGCGAACCAACGCGATACAGTCCTTGCAGTTCGCGGAGATCATGGAAGAACAGTTTCAGGATGGTGACCACCAACAGTCCCAACCCGACCCGGCGAGCAGTCGCGGATTCTCCGCGAAAACCCAGGGCCAACACCCCCATGGCAAACACGCCCCAGCCGAGCGAATAGGTCATGTCCTGCGCGAGGCTGCCGGACGGATCATACCGCAGGCGCCCTTCCGGGCTGAAGAAGTCGGCGATCTCAAGATTCAACAGGATGAACGCCAGAATGCCAGCCATGCCCGAACACCACGGCCGGACGCTTTGCCCGCGCACCTGATCACTCGGCGGCGGCAACATCCGAAACACCGCGATCATGCAGGCGATCGCCGCGCCGTAGACCCAGAGATACCAGTTCAGGATCGCCATGCCACTGCGTTCGTAGTTCAGGATCAGCGGATTCAGGGCGAGGCGGACAAAGGCGATACCCAGCATGGAAATGCCGGCCAGTTTCAATCCTTCGTGCGGCACCCGGCGGAAGAGCCAGATCAACGCCGCACCTTCCAAGGCCCAGCCCAAGGTCAACCACTGGCGCTCGAACTGCACCGGCAACACCAGCGAGACCATGAACAGCACGGCTCCGGCCATCCAAGCGATTGCGCGATTGCGATCTTCCTCTTCCGACAGGTTCTGACGCACCCACCAGGCCGCGCCGAAGAGCGGCGCGGAAAGCAGCAACGGAAGCAAACCGGTCACAGAGAAGCCCGGCAGCAGTCCGGTGAAGTTCAGATGGAGAAAGGTGAAGTGCAACGGCAGCGCCAAGGCCGCCGAGGCCACCACGATCGTGCTGCGCATCAGTCGCCTGGCTTCGACGAACGGAAAAGCGGTCAGCAGGCCCGCGAAGGCAAGATTCCAGGCAAAGCCCGTCCACGTCGGATTCATGTATTCGGATTTGCCGAACCATGAAACCTGCAACATCAGCGCCGCCACCAACCCCACTCCGGCGAACGCGTCAAACTTCAACCATCTCGCCGCCGCCAAGGCCACCGTCAACAAGCCGAATCCGACCGCAAAGACCGGTGTCGGGGATTCGAGCGGCACGCGGCTGATGATCATGATCAACAGCAGAAACGGCATGATCGCCGACGAAGCCGCCAATTGCGCCAAGGCCGCGGGAGTGAATGGCGCCGGGTCACCGGAATCGGTTTTCTCGGGCGCAGCTTGCAGCGCATCCAATGAGATTCCCTTCCAGCGGCAGATGGCCATCACACCGCCGATGAACACCACGGCAAAACCGGCAGCCACCACCAACATTCCACCCAAGCCCATCCAGCCACCCACCGCCGCCGGCAGAAACGCCACCCAGGCAACTGCGGCGATGAATGTCAGACCGAACACAATCATGACTCCCAGCAGCGATCCGACCACCGCGGCGAGCATGAGGGCCATCACATTGATCAGGATCACCGCCGGCCAGATGCTCCAACTCGGCGTGGGCAGTTTGAAAAACGGCACCAAGGTCATGAACAACGCGGCCACCGGAAACAGGTGGAACCACCACGTGGGTGACTTGGCCGGCTTGAAGCTCTCCACCACCGCCGGATAGATCGAATGGACGGCACCGAACAGCACGGTCAATCCCAACACCGTCCAAAGCGATTCCTCGGTCAGATCTCCGGCCGTCCAGAAGAACAGCAACAGGAAGGTCGCTGCTCCCGCAACGACATGAGCGGAACGAAAATTCGGCCGCAACCAGGCCATTGCCAAAGGCGCCAGATTCACGAGAAACACCAAGGCGAACAGCCGTCCGGGTTGTTCCACCGCCGGCATCATTCCCTGTGCGATCACCCAGAACACAAACAGGTAGGTGAGCCCCGGAATCGCCATGGCCGAACCGGCCAGCTGATCGTCATCACGTCCCTTGGAACGCGCATACAGGAAGGCGCCCATGAACAGGGCCGTAAACCACGCGCAGATCATCGTGAGGTCGCCCAGCCGATCGCCGCTGAAGAACTTTCCGGCCCAAGCCAGCTGCATGAACACCGTCGCCGCCACGCCCAACACCGGAAGATGATTCCAACGTTGTCTCAGTGCGACGGCGATCAGGCCGATGTCCAACAGGCTGATGTAGCCGAACAGAGCCAAGGTCCGATCATCTCCGGTCGAAAGCAGAATCGGAGTCAGGAAGCCGCCGACCAATCCCAGGATGGCCACCACCTGCGTCTTCAATCGAATCGCGAGGACAAAGGCGGCGATGGTCACCAGCGCCATCATGCCGAAGGCCACGGTCACATTCGGCACGACCTTGTAGAACGAATACGACGCAAACGACGATCCGTAGAGAATCAGGATGCCGGATGAGCACAGCGCTTGGATGAGCACGGCATACTTCTCCCGCGCCATGCGCAACGCACCGATGATCAGGCCCACACCAATGACGCCGCCTCCGATCACCCGCATCGTCGGACTGATCCAACCCTGCTCGAAAGAATACTTCACCGCGAAAACGACGCCGAGAAAGGCGATCAAGCCACCGACCCACGCGAACAGTTTCACACCGAGAAACTGTTCCCAGTCGATCTCCGGCTTCGGCTTGATCGCTTCCGCCGGCTTGGGTCCCTGCACATTTGACGGACTGGATTTCTGCACCGCTTCCACCACCGCTCTCGGACTCGCTTTAGGCGTTTCAGATTTCGGAAGCGGTGGTGGTGAATCGATGGTCTTGGCGGGCTGCACCACGGGCGCCGGCTTCTTGATCTCCTCTACAACCGTATTCTCTGCAACTTTCCTTGGCTCCGGTTCTGCAACCTTGTCTCTCCGTTCTTCAAGTTCCTCCTGAATTTCAATCCGCCTCTCCAAACTTGCGATGCGAACAGTCTGGTTGCGCAGTTTCTCGCGCACGTTGCTCAGTTGAATGCCAAGGACAATGGGGGGAATTAAAATCGCCAAAGCGAGACCGAAAAGTATCAGGATGAGCAGGGATTCCATACGCGTGCGGTGCTTGTTGCTGGAACCACTATCGCCCCGCTGTGGGCCAATGAGTGAATCGATATAATTGTCCGCACCATCGCTCAAGGCGATGGTGAAATCGGATACGCACTGAAGGATTGGAGGGGAGCCGGGTGCCCCGATTTGTCTGTTCCCCCTCGTTCCCAAGCTCCTGCTTGGGAACGCCTGTTGTCGAAGCTCTGCTTCGAGCGAAGCGGAGCTTCGCGGATATTCCGTCCCAAGCAGGAGCATGGGACGGAGAGCCGAACATTTGCGGCATTCAAAGGGCTCAAGCCCTATGCTTGCACTCACGGGCTTTACGCCCAGGTATTCGGGCATCTGCCAAGACGCTGGCGCGCTCTAGAATCGGCCACGGAAAAAAGTGGGTAATGGTCAGAATGGAGC
>JAYPXF010000128.1:0-5236 GCA_038154405.1 Verrucomicrobiales bacterium
AACGATCTCTGAAATAGTCGGAAAAATATCGACTGCCCCAGCTGGGTAATTGGTCTTTCTTGGCTTGCTTATTCCTTTAGGCCACTCAATCACGCAAGGTACCCGGATGCCGCCTTCATAGGCGTAGCCCTTGCCGGAACGGAGCGGGGCGTTCTCCGTCGGCGATCCGTTGCGATCAAGACCACCATTGTCCGAGGTGAAAATGATCACCGTACGATCCGCGATCTTCAATTCCTCCAACGTATCCAACACGCTCCCAACACAATCATCCACAGACTCCACCATGGCAGCATACTTGGCGTTGGACTCCGTCTTGCCATCCCGTCGATAGCGTCCCGCAACCTCCTCAATCGCCTGTATCGGCGTGTGGACCGCATAGTTGGCCACGTTGAGGAAGAAGGGTTTCTCCTTCCACTCCCGGATCAGTGCGACCGCTTCTTCCGCTTCGCGATGCGTCAGGTATTGCCCCTTTTTGCGTCCGGGCAGATGCGGGATGCCCGCTCGGATCATCTCATGGCGATGCTTCGGATTATTGAATGGATCGAAGTAGGAAGGCGGCTGGCCGTAGTCGCATCCCCCGCGATTCGCATCGTAGCCCTGCCCCGTGGGATACCAGGCGTCATCACCGAGATGCCATTTGCCGATGTAACCGGAAACGTATCCCTTCGGCTTCAACGCCTCCGCGATGGTCACTTCCTCATGCTCCATCCAGAACGGATTCGGCGGACAGAGCAATTTGCGGTTTCTGCCTCCCACCCAAGTCACCGGGTTCTTCTTCGGCGTACCGATCTTGCCCCGTTGAAAGCGGGAGCGAATCCAGTCGGTCACCCCGATGCGACCTGGATAGCGCCCTGTCTGAACGGCCGCCCGAGTCGGCGAGCAGACCGCACAAGCTGCGTAGGCATCCGTGAAACGAATACCCTCCTTGGCCAACCGATCAATGTTCGGCGTCCGAAAGTAATCGTTCCCTTGGGCGGTGAGATCCAGCCAGCCGAGATCATCCACCAGAAAAACAACGAAGTTCAGCGGACGCTCCGCCGCCTGCAGCCGGGGATGGGCGTTTGCATAAACCGCAAGCGCAACGAGAGTGAGTAGGAATCTCTTTTTCATGGATTGTTGAATTGGACCGGATGAGTCCTGAAATTTTCATTTGGGCCCCGGCTCCGTCGGAGCCGCTTTCGTGCCGATCGGCACCTGCAAGATCTCAGGCATTTCGAGATTGAGTCGATACTCAAATCCTTCCTTGGGCGCCGGCAAGCCCGGCATCACACCGGAAGCCTGGAATTCAGCCATATCCTTGGGCACACGACCGTGTTTTTGATGAAACTGAATGATGGCAGATTCCAGCATGGTGTGATCGACCACCGACTTCTCCATTGAGCTTTCCGCGGCATTTTCCGTTCCGGCTGGAATGAAATAGACACCCGGGTTTTCACCCTCAGGCACTTCAATCTCCCCCTGAGGCTCCTCCATAATTCTGGCCGCCCCCAACACGACTCCCAAACAGACCGCAACGACAAACGCTATCGGGAGCGCCTGATTGTCCTTCTGACCCAGCGCCGTCGCGATGCTCTTGCCGGTAAAGAACAGGAACAGGAACGGAAAACAGATCAGATTGACGATCGCCTTTTTCATCCACTGAATGATTCGGGCCGGATACTAGGTCAACCGCCGCTCGATTGGAACAGCGAACACGGTTTGAAGAAAACCGCTCCGGCGGTTCCATTTCTTCCGCTAGGTTGACAACCCGCCCCAACGGCATCGACGGAGCAATGCCCTCCGCCCCTCGGATTGGCGGTGTCAATTTGGCTTAACAATCTGGTGGTCTCGAACATGATGACGGCATGGCCCTGTTATCTCGTTGCCTGCTGCTTGTACTCATTGCCTGCCATTGCGGACTGACCGCCAATTCGATGACCGTCGGCACGGCGCGTGTTGACATCACCCCTGATGAACCCGTCCGACTCAACGGCTACGGCAGCCGCGACAAACCATCCGCTGGAATCGCTCAGCCCCTCTGGGCCAAGGCACTCGCAATCGGCGACGAGGATCCGTCCATCGTGATCACCGCCGACCTGATCGGCGTGCCGATGTGGCTGACAAAGCGGGTGTCGACTGACTTGGAATCCTCGCACGGGGTGAAACCTGAGCGGGTTGCCATCTGCGCCACCCACACCCATACGGGGCCGACCGTAAAGAGCATCCTGGAGGATATCTTCATGTCAGATCTCCCACCAGCCGATCGGGCGGCGATCGATCGCTACGCCGAACAGCTCGAAAGGAAACTTGTAGCGGTCGCACGGGCGGCATTGAAAAACCGGCATGGCGGCAGACTGGCCTGGGGTGTTGGTAAAGCTGACTTTGCCATCAATCGCCGCGCGCTACAGGACGGCAAATGGCGAGGATTCGGCGAGGTGCCCGAGGGACAGGTCGATCATTCACTACCGCTGCTCGAGGTCACCGACCAAGAGGGAAACACGAAAGCGCTGCTGATCAACTACGCCTGCCACTGCACCACGCTTGGCGGCAGTTTCAACCAGGTCCACGGCGACTGGGCCGGCGAAGCCGCAGCCCGCATCGAAAAGGCGCATCCAAATGTGAATGCGATGATCGCCATCGGTTGCGGCGCCGATGCCAACCCGAAGAAACGCGGCACCTACGACAGCATTCCCATTCACGGGCAGGCCGTAGCCGATGAAGTCGATCGCCTGTTGAAGACGGAGCTGACACCGATCACCGAACTGCCTATTGCGACTGCGAACACCATCGAACTTCCGCTCGATCCTCCCCCTTCGAACGCGGAATGGCAAAAGCTCGCGGACTCCAAGCAGCGTTTCTCCTTCTATGGGAGCAAGATGCTCCGTCAGATCGAATCAGGCGTGAACTTGCCAACCGCCGTGTCCTATCAGATTCAGACATGGCAGTTCGGCGATCAACTCGCGATGGTGTTCCTACCGGGCGAAGTCGTGGTGGACTACAGCATCCGGTTGAAAGAACTGTTCGACGCTGACCGCCTTTGGATCAACGCCTACGCCAATGATCTCCCCTGCTACATCGCTTCGCGCCGCCTGTATGACGAAGGCGGCTACGAGGTGGATCGCTCCATGTGGTATTACGGCAAACCGAACCGGCTATCAAAAGACACGGAGGAGCTGATTCTCGATGAAGTCATTCGACAGATGCCGCATTCATATTACAGCAAGAAGACCTTGCGCCAGATGCCCGCTCCCACTTCGAAACAGAACGCCCTGAAGACCATTCGCGTCCGCCAAGGCATGCAGGTGGAACTGGCCGCTGCAGAACCATCGGTTCTCGATCCGGTCGATGTGGCATGGGGACCGGACGGGCGGATGTGGGTCGTGGAAATGGCCGACTATCCGAACGGCATTGATGACCGGGGCGCACCCGGTGGCCGCGTGCGTTGCCTCGAAGACACAAATGGAGACGGCAATTACGACCGCTCCACGCTCTTCCTCGACCACCTCAATTTTCCCTCCAGCGTCATGCCGTGGCGCGATGGCGTTCTCATCACCGCGGCTCCGGACATTCTTCTAGCCAAAGACACCAACAACGACGGTAAGGCTGACGAAGTCGAGAAGCTGTTCACCGGATTTGGAGAAGGCAACCAGCAGCATCGCGTCAACAGCCTGCAATGGGGTTTGGACAACTGGGTCTACTCTGCCAACGGCGACAGCAACGGCAAGATCAAGTCCCACAAGACCGGCAAGGTCGTCGATATCAGCAACATGGATTTCCGATTCAACCCGGACAGCGGCGAGTTCGAACGCATCCCCGGCCGCACGCAATACGGGCGCAATCGCAACGACGTCGGCGACTGGTTCGGCTCGAACAACTCCGCACCCGGCTGGCACTACGCCCTGCCCGATCACTACACCCGCCGTAGTCCGCACGTCTCTTACCCCAGCTCACGGGTTTATCTGCAAAGCCCCTCGACGGCCGGCCCGGTTTATCCTGCAAGCCGAACGCTCAATCGCCTGAACGACTACACCAAAGTCAACCGCTTCACCTCCGCCTGCGGCCTGGCCATCTACCGCGACACGCTGCTCGGAAACACGTTCCACGGCAACAGCTTCATCTGTGAACCTGTCCACAATCTTGTCCGCCGCGAAATCCTTGGTCCCAAGGGCGCCACCTTCAGCAGCGCCCAACCAAAGGACGAACAAGGGAAGGAATTCTTCGCCTCCACCGACAACTGGTCGCGCCCGGTCTCGATCCGCACAGGGCCGGAAGGGGCGCTCTACATCGTGGACATGTATCGCTTCCTCATCGAACACCCCCAATGGGTCCCCGCCGACTGGCAACGCAAACTCGATCTCCGCGACGGCCGCGACAAGGGCCGCATCTACCGGGTGACGCCCAAAGGGATAACACCGCGTTCGATCGTAAACCTCGACAAGCTGGACACCAAACAACTGGTCGCCGCGTTGGATTCGCCCAACGGCATCCAACGCGACCTCGCTCATCAACTCATGCTTTGGAGAGACGATCGAACCGCGATCAACCACCTGCACACCCTGTTCTGGAACAGCGAACGCGCGCTGACGCGCATGCAGACATTGTGCGCACTGGATGGCTTCAATGCGTTGACCGCCACCCTGCTGGAAGACGCCCTCCTGGATCCCGCACCGGAAGTGCGACGCCATGCCATCCGGCTGAGCGAACCGCTGCTCTCGGAATCCTCCAACCTGCTCCGACGCATCACGCGATTGACCGACGACAAAAACGCGATGGTTCGACAACAGCTCGCCTTCACCTTGGGCGAGACCGACAACGACATCGCTGCCGAAGCTCTGGCCGCTCTGGCATCCCGTGCAGAAGACGCGTATTCAGTCGCAGCAATCCTCAGTTCTGCCAACCGAAAGACATCTCAAATCCTGCAACACCTGAACCCGGCAAGACTGCATGAGGGCATGTTCCACGGCCTTCTTCGGATCGCCTTGGCCAACAAAGACGAAAATGCCGTTCATGAACTCATCGCAGGAAACAATGTTGGATCAGTCCCGGTTCTCGACGCCGTTCGCCGGGCTGGGGTGTTGACAAGATACGAATCTCTGTTCCGAGACCAGTTTGAACACGCGAAAGTGACCTTCGCCAACCGGAACGCTTCACAACCCGCTCGAGTCTCGGCCCTGCAACTTCTCAGCCGGGCACCGGCATCGCTTTCCGATCCGGAGAAAAGCATGTGGCCGCTGCTCAAGGACCCGAGCCAATCCGG
>JAYPXF010000128.1:5246-9472 GCA_038154405.1 Verrucomicrobiales bacterium
CGACCATCGATGCGCTCGCCCGCATGGGGGACCGTCGATTCGCAGACCGTGTGCTGGGGTTATGGAACGGACTCGCCCCCCAAGTCCGACGAGCCGCCTTGCCAAAATTGCTACGCCGGACCGATTGGACGGACACCGTCCTGCGACATCTGAACTCACAGCCGCGAATGGCGGCGATCATCCCGCCCGCACTACGAATTCAACTCAAGACTCATCGGTCAAAACCAATCCGGCAACTCGCCGAACAAGTGTTTGGTCAGCAGGCGGAGTCCGACCGGCAGCAGGTCGTCAGCAGTTTCTCCCCGGCCCTGAAACTGACCGGAAACAAACAGGGCGGTCAGATGCTGTTCAATACCGCCTGTGCCGTCTGCCACAAGGTCGGCAATGTCGGCAACTCCGTCGGACCGGATCTGACAGCGCTCACTGACCGCTCTCCCAACGCCATGCTCACGGCAATCCTCGATCCCAACCGGGCCGTGGAGGACAAATTCGTTGCCTACACCGCATCACTCGAGGACGAGACACAGCACACCGGATTGATCATCGAGGAGTCATCGACGGCCATCAAACTCGCCGATGCTACCGGACTGATCAGATCGATCGATCGCGCACGGATTAAGACACTCGACAGTTCCGGCCTTTCGCTGATGCCTGAAGGATTCGAGTCTGCCATCAGCCACCAGGCGATGGCCGATCTCCTCGCCTACCTCTCTTCCATTGGTGAATCGCCCGCGATAATCGCCGATCCCTCCGGCGAATTCCATCTGATCCCGGCCAGCGGATTTTCCTCCCGTGGAACCGCACCATTCGACTCCGGTCAGAACGCGTTCGTCGGAATGAGCGACAACGACGCCGTGAGTTGGACGATTAAAGAATTGCCGGCCGGATCTTACGACATCATGACCTCCGCTTCCGTCGCCACGCAATACAGCGGCAAACCGTTCCATCTGTCCGTTGCCGGAATCCGCGCCGATGGCATCATCGAATACAGCGGCGAACTCACGCGCTACCGCGCCCGCAAGTTCGGCAACATCCGAATCCCTAAACGTCTCCTGGATGCAAAGGTGGAGTTTCATCACTCCCTGACAGGTCCGCAGGTGTCCCTCAAGGAGATCGTGTTGATCCCTGCAGATTGAGCGATCGGAGAGAACCCATACGGCTGACTCAACAAAAAATTCAAGGTGGCTGATGGCAGTCCTCCTGGCCTTCATTGCCGAAATTCTCGTCACCCAGGTCGCACGGGACGGCCGCACCGCCAACGAGATTGCCCTACAATTGCAGGAGCGCATCGGAGCCCGTTCGTATCACGCCGGGGGCAACTCCATGACCGATTTCGTTGCCGACATACCCACGAGCAAATTGCCGTTGGTCGCCAAACAACTCTGGGAGGAAATCAATCACGGCGCGAAACGGAGCATAGCCAACGAACTGCTCATGCACTGGGCTGCGGTCGAACGTTCGGCTGCGCTTGAGTTCGCGGAATCGCTCACCCATCGCAATGTGCGGATGAGCGCGAGTGAATCCGTCGTGGACACCTGGTCGAGGTCGAATCTCGAAGGCGCTTCTGCCTACGTCTTCTCGCATGGCGGCGAACAGCTAAAACGTTGGGCTTCTCGCGGCATCATCGCGGAAATGGCGCGCCGCGACCCGGCTCAAGCGCTCGCTTTCGCCCAAGACAACCGCCTCCTGCAACGCCGCTATTCCTCGACCCTGATCATAATACCCAACCAATTGACGAGCGTTGATGTACTGGCTGCCATACGGAAGGCAAAGAAGCTCACTCTCATGCACAGCCGCAACCAGGCGCTCGGCGGCATTCTGAGCCTTATCTCTCGTTGGCATCCGGATTCCATCAAGGAGAAGTCGGGCCCATATTGCTTGAGGAGGGCGATGAATCCGTAACGCGGGCATATCAGACCACGATTGCCGACTCTGACATAGACCTCGCCCTTGAGTATGCCAACTCGCTGGATGAAAACCCAGCCTCGGACATGCGCAGACTGCCAGCCTGTGGGCCGACCGCGAAATTCATCGCATGATTGAGTTCGTGGATTCTGCGACCGGACAAGATCCGGTACTGGCCAGTCGCTTGGTCATGGAACTCATGCGCAACCGGAGCCATCACAGTCGCATCGAGCGGATCGGAAAGCCGCTGAGAAATGGCTAAGAACCACTCCCTTGGCAAAGGACCGCATCGAATCGTTGCTGAACGCAAACAAGTGAGATAGTCGGCTCTCCTACTCGTGCCGAAGAGCTTCGATCGGGTCGAGGTCCGCGGCGGCAGAGGCGGGATAGAGGCCGAAGATGACGCCGATCGCGGCGGAGATGCTGAATGCGATCACCACTGATGAAACGGTCACAATGGTCTTCATTTCCGCGAAGTGTTCCACCGCGATTGGGGTGGAGATGCCGATGATCACGCCGACGATTCCCCCGGCCACCGACAGAGTCACCGTCTCGACGAGGAACTGCGTCACGATATCCCGCTTCTTTGCCCCCAGCGCGCGACGGACACCTATCTCACGGGTCCGTTCGGTCACGCTCGCCATCATGATGTTCATAATGCCGATGCCACCCACCAACAATGAAATCGCCGCGATGGAACCAAGCACGATGTTGAAGATCCGTTTGGTCTCTTCCGCCTGACGCAACAATTGCAATGGGACGATCAGTTCGTAGTCATTCTGGTCATGGAACTTGTCGATGACGGTTTCGATCTGTGGCTGGGCAGCCTCCACGTGTTTAATGCTATCCAACTGCACGGTGATCTGGTGAAGCTCAATTCGCTCCGCCTGGAAACTGCCTGCCGTCCTCCGCACCAGCAGTTCGCCGAAACGCTTGCGCGAGGTTGAGATGGGAATATAGAGATTGTTGTCGATGGTATCACCGTCCGACTTCGAGGTCTTGGTCCGCTCCTCAATCCGGGCTGTTTCCCGCACCACACCAACCACCTGAAAATAGATCGCCCCCACTCGCACGGCCTGATTCAGCGGGTCCTGATAGGGAAACAGTTTCTTGGCCAGACTCTCCGTGATCGTGCAGATGTTGTCCTGATTCTGCTCATCGTTGACGGTGATGAATCGGCCCGCGACCAATTCCAGACCGGTCATTTCCGTGTAGTAGGGCAGCGTCCCGATGACCTGACACGGCAGGCTGTTGCGGGAAAAGCGGACATTCTGCCTGACAATCCGCATGGGCAGCACGCGTTTCACATTGCTGATGGTTTCGCGAAGCCGGGCGGAATCATCGTAGGTGAGTCCGTATTCCAGTACGAAGCCACGTCCGGTGCCTCCCTCATTCTGCGCCTCCGGCGGTTTCACCGACCGGATGATGATGTTGTTGCTGCCGAGCTTCTTGATCGCTTCCTGAGCCTCGTAGGACGCCCCTTCCCCGATCGCCAACATCGCAATCACCGAGCAGACCCCGAAAATGATGCCGAGCATTGTCAGGCCCGACCGCAGCTTGTGCAACAGCAGGCTCTTGATCCCCAATTCAATCGTTCGCAGGTAGCGATGAAACATCGTGAACAGGATCTAGTTACCACCCTGCTTGGAACGCATCTTCTGATAATGTGCACGGATGGCGTCGCGTTCTTCTTCGTCAATCTTGCCGTTTCCGTTCTTGTCGAACTGTTTCAACATTTCCGGTGACGGTGCTCGACGCTGACGTTGACCATCTCCCCCACCACCTGACTGTTGACCTCCAGAACCGGATTTGCCCTGCCAATTCTTGCCGCCCGAACCGGACTTGCCCTGCCAGCTCTTGCCACCCTTTGAAGATCCACCCTTGGACTTCTCCTGCGGAGCCACCTTCTTCGTGGGGGGCAGCTTCTCACCCTCTTCCACCAAGGACTTGTCGAGGCCGACTTCCTCGGCACTCAAAGGGGGTGAGAGATTGATCTGATCCCCTGCCTTGAGTCCCGATGTCACCTGGATGAACTTGGAATTATAGAGCCCCACTTCGACCGGCACCGGCTTGTCAACGGAACCATCCTTCACGTAGCAGACCTGCTTGTTCTTGTAGGTGGTGACACACTGCAGTGGCACCTTGATCGCATCGGAAAGATTGGTAACCACGACCTCGGCACGGGCGGAAAGGCCGGGTTTCACGTCCGGCAACTTGTCATCAATCAGGATGGTCGTGGAATACTCCTTCAGGTTTGGATTGGAAAAACGGCTGCCTTGGTCCGGCATGAGATTCACCCTCTGGACGTGTCCCTTGAACCG
>JAYPXF010000128.1:9482-10094 GCA_038154405.1 Verrucomicrobiales bacterium
TCCAGGACAACGTAGGCGCCCATGCCGGCGACCACTTGGTTGACGTGCGATTCATGCACCTTGATGGTCACCTTCATCTGCGACACGTCCGGCAGTTTTACAATCTCCTGTCGCGGACGAACCGATGCGCCTTCTTCAATCATCGATTGGCTCATCGAGCGAAAGCTGACGAACGGATACACCACCATACCGCCTTCGGGTGCAAATATCTTCGCAGCAGCAATCTGCTCCTCGTACTCCTTGAGCTTCTTTCGCTGCAATTCAGCCCGGTTTTCCGCGCTCTTGATCTGGGCGACTTCCTGCGACAGTTTGCTGGTACACTGACTCTTCACCCGATCCAGGTCTGCTTTGGCCTCCGTCAGATTCGCCTGATACTGGCGAAGCAATTTGGGGTGATCATACTTTTGCAGGAGACGCAGTGTTTCTTCAGCATCCTTCAGCTTTTCCTGCGAAATCAGGTATGTGTATTTGTCCCCCTCAACTTTTTTCTCGGTCTCAAACCCCTCCTTGGCCAGTTTTTGCGACCAGTCCAGATTGTCCTTATCAATCGCCATCTTTTCCTTGGCGGTAAGGATCGCGGACTCCGCGTTTCGCTTCAGCTGCGGATAATCA
>JAYPXF010000128.1:10104-19169 GCA_038154405.1 Verrucomicrobiales bacterium
ACCGTCCTTGTATTTCTCCAGATCCGTCTGCGCAAATTCAACCTTGAGTTCGGCTGCCTTGATCAGACTGTCATTCTGGCTCTCGGTGATCTTCTTGTTCTCAATGGCCTGCTTGACCGAGAAGTCCGCCGTTTCCACCGCGAGCTTCTGCTCATCCAGACGGTCTTCGATCTCCGAAACATCCAATTCACACAGCAGATCCCCCTTCTTGACGAAGGATCCTTCCGGCACGATTGAAACGATCTTGGTGGGATACTTCACCTCGTTGCGCACCGAGATTTCGTTCACCGCCTCCAGCGTCCCGCCTTCTACGATCGTCACCAGGAAACTGCCATTTTCCACATCGTAGTATTGCGCACCTTCTTCTGCGCCGTCATCCGTGCCGACGAAAGACTGATAACCAAACCAACCGCCAACCACGACGATGACGGCCAACAGAAGTCCGACTCGAGAGGCGGCCTGTTCACTGCGGGATGTTGAATGGGACTGTGTTTTCACTGTTGTTCCTGGGTGGAAGTGGGAGGAGTTTCAGATTGTTCCTGGAAAAGTTGGTCCGGCGTCACGACCGGAATTGTGGCCACCTGCTCGGGATCCAGCGTCGCGGCAGCTTCCCGTGCGTTGGTTTCTTCACTCACCAGCCAAAAACGATCCTGTTCCGATTCAAGGTTGCCGATATCCAAAAGCAATTGTAGCCGCGATTTCTGATATTCGACAATGGCATCAACAAGTCCGTTCTGTTCCTGAATCAGACTGTTCTGCGCATCAATGAACGACTGCTGGTCGACCGTCCCCGCAGCAACGCGCAGTTTCAGCTCGGACACCCGTCGTTCGGCAATCGTGACACCCAGAGTATTGTTCACGTAATTCTTCCGGCGTTGCTCCAGCGTCCGCAGCGCCTGCCTGATCACATCCCGTCGGGTATCCAAGGTCTGCTGGAGACTCCGCAACTGGCGCTCGAAGTTGATCAGTGCCGTCCGGTATGAGTTCCGCTCGTTCACCCGGTTGAGCGGCAGATCCAGTATCAACCCCATGTTCGCCCTCACTTCATCCACATCGAACGATTGATAATCCTCTTCCTTGTCCCAGTTCAGCGAACTGCTGGTGGTCAGATCCAACCCCGCCTGCAACGCATTGGCCTGAACCAGGATCCGGCGCTTCGAATCCTGATAGCGATCGATCTCGTTGAGCGTCGGGAGGTGATTGGTCACTGCGACCATGTAGGCGGCATCCGCCGTGAATTCCAAAGGCATCAACCCGGCTTCGACCAGATCGGCGAATGGTTGATCATCCAACAGCACGGTCGAGCTGATCGGGATTCCCAGGCGATCCTTGAAGCGGTCCAACGTCCGCTGGTAGTTGACGATCACATTGATGTAGGTGTTCTTCTGGCGAAGTTCAGATTGCAGCGCAAGATCGTAGTTTCGCTTGGAATCCACCCCCTGCCGTGCGCGAGCCCGAATCGTGGCCTCTTTGCGCGCCAAGTAGTTGGCGTAGTTGTTTCGGATGGTGTTTTTCTGCCCCAGCAACGTGTAATAGTCATTCACCACGTCGACCGAGAAAGTCTTCTGATATTGCGTGTAATCCCGCATCGCGTAGATGACATCGCGCTCCGCCTGAGTGAGTCGATCCGCAGTGGTATTGTATTTCCCGCGACCGCGTAGTAGCGGCTGGGTGAAGGATATAGTCAGAGCATTGGCCAGACTGCGACGAGGATTGCCGGTGATGAAGCGTAGCAGATCGTTGGCAAAATTCGCGGTGATGGTCCCACCTGTCCGGTAGAGTCGTTTCGAAATCCCCAGGGAAGTCGCACCATCCACTTTCACATCGCCGTCTGCCTCCCGTTCAATGCCCGGGTTTATCCTCCCCGACCAGATGGAAGAGAACGCGTTCCGCTGGTTGCTCAAGCTGACGGCGGAGAGATACAGATTCTCCTTCTCTCGCTGGTAGGGTCGACTGTTCCCGTAGGCCAATTCCAACGCGGATTCGAGATTGAGCCGAACCTGGTTTGTCCTCCTGCGATCTTCGATCAGTTCACTGGCGGGAATCTCCTGTGGATCACGGCCGGAATACTTGGTGTCGATCGTGAAGTCATTTGTCCGACCAAAGACCTGAGCCTCAATCTGGCGGATGATCTCATAGTTCTCCTCGTCCGCCTTCTCCTTGTGGTACGTGGTGGAGCAACCGGCGCCAAACAGGACAGCGCCGACCAAGGCCGGTATCAGATTTCCAATTGTTCGATTCATGAGCCGCGTGGGCTGGCCGGCCGCAAGTGCCGCAAAGGTTGGGTTGGCAAATGTTGAGCCGATTGACTCGCTTCGGCAACAGTTGATTCAATGATTATGCCGGGGAATTTCATCGACCACCTGCCGATATTTGCACGCCAGTTCGAGGCAACCACCAGTGTCCAACTGGCCGACACATGAGCGGTAGATTTCCTGCCACGGGGTCTGATGCTCAATTTCCGGAGGGCGATGGGCCTCGCGTCGCTGTCGCAGCTCAACGTCTTCCACCAACAGGTCCACTCGGCATTCGTTGAGATTCACTCGGATTCGATCGTTCGTCTCCAACAAGGCCAGGTTTCCGCCGGCCAAGGCTTCCGGACTCGCATTGAGGATCGAGGGACTGTCGCTGGTGCCGCTTTGCCGACCGTCGCCCATGCACGGAAGCTTGGTCACGCCCTGCTTGAGCAGGTAATCCGGTGGCAGCATGTTCACCACCTCGCCGGCACCGGGATATCCGATCGGACCGCAACCTCGGATTACCAGCATGCAGGATTCATCCACCTTCAATTCTGGATCATTGATGCGGCGGTGATAGTCTTCGTAGCTGTCAAAAACGATTACGCGGCTTTCGAAACAGTTCTCGTTGCCCGGTGCTGACAGAAAACGTGAGCGGAAATCGTCGCTGATCACGCTGGTCTTGATCAGCGCGGAATCAAAGAGATTCCCGGACAGGACCAGAAAACCGGCATTCTCACGCAGAGGCAATTCGCAAGTATGAATCACCTGATGATCTAGTGAACGATATTCGAGGCAGTTCTCGCCGATCGATCGACCGGAGATCGTCAAAGTCTCCATGTGCAGACGACCGGCAGCCAGGAGCTCGCCGATGACCGCCGGGATTCCGCCAGCCCGATGAAACCCTTCGCCCAGGAATTCACCCGCCGGCTGACAGTTGACCAACAATGGAACCTCGTAGCCAATACGCTGCCAATCCTTGGTGGAGAGCTCCACGCCGAGATGCCGCGCAATGGCGTTCAAATGAATCGGACAGTTCGTCGAACCGCCGATAGCCGTGTTTACCACGATGGCATTCTCAAATGCCTCGCGCGTCATGATCTTCGATGGCCGCAGATCTTCCTCCACCACGCCCACCCCTCTTCGCCCCGTTTCGTAAGCCATTTGCGAACGTTCCCGGTAAGGCGCGGGAATGCTCGCGCATCCGGGCAGGGACATACCCAATGCCTCGGCCAGCGAATTCATCGAGAGCGCCGTCCCCATGGTATTGCAATGCCCGGCACTCGGAGTCGATGAACACACCAGGTCCATGAAGCCCTCGAAATCGATCTCTCCCGCCTCCAAACGGCGGCGCGCCTCCCACACCGACATTCCCGAACCGGACAGCTTGCCTTCAAACCAACCATCCAACATAGGCCCACCCGACAGAACAATGGCCGGTGTATCCGTCGTGGCCACGGCCATCAGACAAGCCGGCGTCGTCTTGTCACAAGCTGTCATCAACACCACACCGTCCAGTGGATAACCATGCAACACCTCCACCAATCCGAGATACGCAAGATTGCGATCCAGCGAGGCCGTCGGCCTGCGACAGCTTTCCTGAATCGGATGCACGGGAAACACGAAAGGTATTCCACCGGCATCCCGGACTCCGGCTTTCACGCGATCCGCCAGGTCCACGTGAATCCGATTGCATGGTGTCAGATCGCTGCCCGTCTGCGCGATGCCGATGATCGGATTGCCCGACATCAGTTCCTGCCGGGTGATGCCGTAGTTCATGAACCGCTCGACATAGATTGCGGTCATATCCGGCTTGTCCGGGTTATTGAACCAGTTGCGGCTTCGGAGTTGTTTCGCATCAGCCATTGAAGAACCGCCAGCAAACACGCGATCCCGGTCTCAGACGAATGTTTTCGTCGGCACGGACGCAAAAAAAGATATGACATATGCTACACCTCAACTCGTGCCAGCGAGGCGTTGCAACAGACTCACACCCAGCTCGTCCACCGAAACCTGGCAGTTGCTCAGGACCACAACTTCATGCTTTCGTCCGGGGTGAATCCCATGAACGGACGGAATCCACCAGTGCCACCATTGTGCCAGATGTATCCCGTCTTCTTGTCGGAGCCGCGATTGTGGACCCAGAACAATCCGACGGACCGGTGACCGCCATCGTCAGAATGCTTCTCCTGAGTGAGCTTCAATGATCCCGATATGCTCGTTCCCTCCGGGTTCATGTTGGCACGCAGAAATTTGAGCATGTCTGCCGCGTCGGAACGGATCCCGCCTGCTCCGACCAAGGCGTCCGTGAAGGTCCAGGACGAACTTCCCAGTCCAAGTCCGAGCGGACCGAGGTTGAAGACGTTGGCGTATGGCTGCGCAAACCGAGAACCCGTTCGTTCGTCCAGTTCCACGACCGTGTTCGAGATGCCAAGCGGATTGAGAATGCGGTCGCGCACCATTGCCTCGTAGCTCTTGCCTTCGATTGATGACATCAGAAAACCAGTCAAGCCCACACCGTAGTTTGAGTATTCCATCTTTTTTCCGAACCCTTCCTCCGCTTTCGTACCGGCAAGATCCGCCCGCAGGTGTTCCGCCTCATACGATGAATAGGGATTCCCGTTCAGAAACACCTTGAAGATGTCGCCCCCGCTGAAGAACGAACCCGGCAGACGGGGAAACCCCGCGGTATGGGGCGCCAGATGTTTGAGTTGCAAGCGATCCCCGAAGTCCGGATGAACCGTAAATCCTTCCGGCAGCAGATCTGCCACCGGTTGTTTCACCTCGAGCAAGCCCCTTTGAACCGCCGAGGCAATCGCGATTCCGGTAAACACCTTCGTGATCGATCCTATCTCGTAGATCGTGCCTGCGTCACTTTCCTTGCCATTCAATGACTCCCGACCAAACGACACGATGCCGTGATTCGTCCCGGACACAGCGACAACGTTCATGCTCGCCCTTCTCCATTCCCCTCCCAAATCTCCCACTTCCTTACGGATGATCGACACAAGTCCGGCATCACTGCCATCGCTCTCCCCGATCGCGGACGAGTTCCATCCCACAGAGGGACGCTGGCAGATCAGCCCGATCACACCGATGAAAAACCACACCAATCCCCACGGACGAATTCGCTGATCCGGTAGCGGAGATGCACCATCGGCATCAACCGCAGGATTGCCGCCATCGACACACCCCGGGGCTGCAGGTTTTCTGCCCGCGCGATACCAGAAGTACAACTGCCTCGCTCCTTCGACTGTCCAAAAGAAGAATACCGCCGGAAGGATCAATGGTCGGATTTCATCCAGCACCCGTCACCTCAAAGCTGCAGGTTTCCATCCGTAATAAAACGTGGCGGAATAAACCAGACCAGTTCACCGGCGCCCGGTTGGATTGCCGACCATGATTCGCCGGCAAAATCAATCCGCACCATCGCGGCTGTCGGAAAACGCACGGTCACTCCCCCGGTAAGAAGCGAAGTCAATTCCGACCACGTCGGTTCGTGTCCCACCAGCATCACGGAAGATACATCACGCGGAAGGGCATGAATGAACTTCACGGCGGCCGGAGGATTGGATTCATACAGACGTTCGTCGGTCTCCGTGCGACAAGGCCAGCCCCCCCCCTTCACTGCCAGTTCCAGGGTCGTGCGAGCCCTCACGGCAGTGGAGGAAATCGCGAGTTCCGGCGGATGACCGACCTCAGTCAACAGTTTGCCCATCGCTTTCGCAGCCTTGATTCCACGATTGGCCAAGGGACGGTCATGATCCAGTCCAGTGTCGGAATCCCAGCCGGATTTCGCGTGACGGAACAGAATCAGCGTCTTGCTCATGGCAGAAGGACTTATTGCGACACTTGCTCGATGCGATCTGCCAACATCCAGCCGCGAAGGTCCGACTTCGGCAGGCGGTTCTTGGTCAGGTAACTGGTCGCGGACGCCTGTGCCACCTTCACCTCCACAACCTCCACTTTCGTTGCCTCCCTGTCTCCGGCGGCGGGATATTCGATCATCCGACGCCGTAGGAATTCCACCTTCTGACCAGGATCCACCAACACAGGTTGGGCTGCGGAAATCGGCTGTTCTTCAAACTGCTCCCGCAGTCCGTCAAACGCGGCCGACCCTTCCACATCCTTGTAGGGAAACAGCAGTGCCTCGTTGTGAACGATCATCCAAGCCTCTTTTTCATCGTTCATGACGGTATTCGGCAAGGCGGAACCGGACTCCGGCTCCTCGGGCAGTCGGCCCACCTTGTAGAAGTAGTCGTATTTCTTCAGCAGCTCAGCCCGGGCCTGGGCCATGTGCACGATCGCCACCTTCAACCGCCACCGCAGCAGTTTCCCCCGCTCGGTCTTGCCGCCTTCCAGATCAATCCGGTCTCGCACCCCCATCTTGTCTTCATAGCCGATGAAGCTGGCGCACAAGCGATAGGTCCGCACCGCGCTGTCGATCTGGGCAATCCATTGAACCAGGGGCAACTCCCGCTCCTTCAGCGCTTCCCGGCCATATTTCTTCTGATACTTGAGAGCCTCTGTCTTGAACTCATCATGCGCATCCAACAAGGTCTCTCGCGTGCGTCCCCGCCCCTCCAACATGATGCCGGTCTTCAGGTCGTCGTTCAGGTGGCGCACGGTCGAAACCAATCCGGCAATGTATCGCAATCCGGCCATCCTCTCCTGCTGATCTCCCGGTGTCGTGCGCAGCATCCCGTTCCGGTATTTCTTGGCGAAGTAACCCGAGTCATCCGCGTAAATCCGATGCTTCGACAATGGCCGGCCATCAATCCCGATCGTTTTGCCATCGGACAGCCCACCCGGTGTCGACTTGGGTTTGAAACCCGACTGCGTGATGAGCACCGCATCCGGCACCTGGAACTGCTGAAGATTCAGCTCTTGGGCTTTGGGAGCCCTGTTCTCTTCCTTGTCAGCCGTCGGATCGTATACAAACGAAACCGCGTTGGGATCGGAGTCAAAAGGCGTCGAGCGATTGGTGATGATCTCCTTTACATGAGCCCGATAGAGCTTCATGCGGAAGTACTCGTCGACCTGGATGGTGACCGATCGTCGATCCATCCGCAGCACCTCACCCTTCTTCTTTTTCCCGTTGTGAAGAATGATGGTGTCGGCAGCGCCGGCAAACGAACCGACCAACAACACGGTCAGCAGGACCATGAAGTGGGCTCGAGAAACGGTTTTGATGCGATCGAACATCTGTGTCGCGCCGGTCAATCCAAGGACAGGTTAGCCCTCGCTGTTTGCCAGTCAAACGATTATCCGACAGTCGGACGTGAATAACAAACTGCCTGCGTGGTTGCGCCACTTCGCGAATGCCAGAATACTCCTGCCGTAGAACTGCATGAGCACACAACCTGTCAGACTTTTCATCAAACCCTATTGTGGCTGGTGTCACGAAGCCATCGCCTGGCTCGATCAACGTGGTATCGCCTACGAAAAACTCGACGTCACCAACGACCGCAGCGCCTATGAAGAAATGGTCCGCCTGACCGGACAGTCCATGGCGCCATGCATCGATGTGGACGGCGAGATCCTGGCCGACTTCGGGACGGATGAGCTGGAGGAATTCTGGAAAAGGTTTGAGAACTGATCCATGGACAGCGCGGACATTCAGCTGAAACCCCGCAAGCGGCTTCCGGAATGGCTCCGCTTGCGTTTGCCCACCAGCAGCAACTTTTCGAACACGCGCAACCTGCTGGACGATCTACGCCTCCATACGGTCTGTGAGAGCGCCAAGTGCCCGAACCACTGGGAATGCTGGAGCAAGGGAACCGCGACGTTCATGATCGGCGGTGCCCATTGCACCCGAGCCTGCAAATTCTGTGCTGTCTCAACCTTGAAACCCACCGCATTGGAGGCTGACGAACCACAGCGAGTGGCCGAAGCGACTAGGCGCATGGGACTCAAGCATGTTGTCATCACTGCCGTCGCCCGTGACGATCTCACTGATGGTGCGTCCGAACATTGGCGCCTCACCATCGAGGCCGTCCGGAAAGCCAATCCCGGCATCATCATTGAAGTCCTCACCCCGGACTTCAATGATCACGACGACCAGATTGACCGGGTGCTGCATGCCCGGCCGCACATCTTCAATCACAATCTCGAGACCGTTCGGCGACTCACTCCGAGCGTCCGCCATCGTTCGACCTATGATCGTTCTTTGTCCGTTCTCAAGAAAGTGAAGGATCGCGCGGGCGAAAGCATGCATACCAAGTCGGGCATGATGCTGGGTCTTGGCGAATCGGAAACGGAACTGTTCACGGCGATGGAGGATCTGCGAAGCGTGAACTGCGACATCCTTACACTTGGGCAGTACCTGCAACCGACACTGAAGCACCTGCCCGTCGAGGAGTTCATCACCCCCGAAAAGTTTGAGGAGTATGGCCGCGTGGCAACCGACATGGGTTTCATTCACGTCGCCAGCGGACCGATGGTGCGCAGTTCCTACCACGCGGACGGCTTTTCGCCGTTCGCCGAAAATGCCCACGCGGTCTGATGGCCGCGACGAAGCGAAAAGCCCCTCCCTCTCCCACGCGGTTGGCGCCGCAGATCATCAAATGGTTCTGTGCCAACGCCCGCGATCTCCCGTGGCGCCACACCCTCGACCCCTATGCGGTCTGGGTGTCAGAAATCATGCTCCAACAGACGCAGGTAAGGACGGTGATCCCGTTTTGGAACCGCTGGATGAAACGTCTGCCGACCATCGCAAAACTCGCCAATGCCCGCGAGCCGACGATTCTAAAACTCTGGGAAGGACTGGGATACTATTCGCGCGTCCGTAATCTGCAGAAAGCGGCACGACAGATCCAGGAAGGGCAT
>JAYPXF010000129.1:0-18966 GCA_038154405.1 Verrucomicrobiales bacterium
GCCTTGCCTTGTTGCCGATGTAGCAGACGCAAAATGTTGATATCGCGAAGGCTCAACTCAGCGGCCTCTTCCCCGCGATAGACCCGCAACTCGGCAGGAAGACCCCTCAGATCTCCCATCTCGAACGGAGCCTCCTCCGTCTTGCCGCCGGGTCGCTGCGCCAGACAACGAAGGGTCACCGCCCGAATGTGCGCCACCACTTCCTTCACCCCAAATGGTTTCACGATGAAATCGTCCGCCCCGAGTTCAAGACCCAACACCTTGTCAATCTCCTCCGACTTCGCGCTGATGAAAAGAATCGGCACGGTGGGATTGGACCGCCGCAACTCTCGGCACACGGAATAGCCGTCCTGCTCGGGCATCATTACGTCCAGGCACACCACATCGGGATTCTCCCGCGCGAACACTTCCAATGCCTGCCGGCCGTTCACTGCGGGAAATGTGACGTAACCCTCGTTCTGCAGGATCTGCGTCAGTCCCTTGCGGGTATTCGGATCATCCTCCGCCACCAAAATCTTCATGTTTTCTCATCCTCTCCGTTCGTTCCCAGGGTCACCCGGAAGGCGGCGCCGTCGGCGGACGGCTCCATGGTAAGAACGCCGCCATGCACGCGTGCCAGTTCGCGGGAAATTGTCAACCCGATGCCGGTGCCGGTGATGCCGTCGGTCAAGCGATTGCCGAGTCTCGTGAAAGGATCGAACACGGCATCACGCTGGCTCGCGGGGATGCCTGGTCCGTCATCGCTGACGGAAACGGAAAAACTGCCGTTGGCCTGCTTGGACGCAATACTCGCCATGCCCCCAGCCGGGACATACTTTTCAATATTGCTCATCAGGTTGCCCAGAATCTGTTCCAGATAGTCCGGATCAAATCTCGTCTCACGTCCTGCATCGCCGGCCGAAAATGATCCAGCGTGGCCTCCACGATTTCATCCGGAACCAGCGCCCTGGCGTTGGGTTTCAATTGACCGCGCTGGCCCTTTGCGAAGGTCAGAACATTGTTGATCATCCGACTCAGACGTTGGCTTTCGGAAACAAACACCTCCAGGTTCTCAATCGGACCATCGGATCCCCGGTCCAGCGAATCCAACTGCGACTGCAGCAGTTCGGCATACATGCGGATGTTGGTCAGCGGCGTCTTGAGTTCATGGAACACCTGATTCACGAAACTCACCCGTTGTGACGCCTCTCGGATTTCCCGGGTGTTCTCCCGAAAGAAATAGACCACCAAGAGCAACATCAACACGCACCCAATGATCAGGGCCGCACCAATGTTCAGCATCGCGCTACGCCCGAGATCTTCCGGATAGATGCTCGGTGCGACGAAATATTCGAGGGCCCACATGGAGAGCGGGGCGGAGACCGGGAGCCGGATCACCGCATCATCCTGGGTCGGAGGCTCGTAGTTCCCCCATTGATACAGCGGATTGTTCTGCGCATCCCGAAACACGATCCGGCCGATGATCGTGCCTCCGCTTCCTTCGCGCGTGACCGGCAGGCGCGCAACCAGATCCGAGACCAACGCCATTCGATCCACTTCCAATCCGATCACCCGGCCGTCCGTGATCTTCCGCCAGAAAAGAAACTGAACTCCGTTGCCCCAGAACCAGGGATGCCACCCCTGTTCCGATTCCTCGCTTTGAGTTGGGGAGAGAGACGGAAAACTCTGACCGACAGCGCTGCGGAATTTTCGCTGGACCGGCTCCTCTCCTCCTCCGAGTCGTATGCCGGATTCCCAAATCGACTTCGTCCGCTCGAAGAATCCGCGCTCCCGTTCCGTGGCATCCCGGTCCAAAAGCGGAAACATGAATGCTCCATCCGCTCGCAGTAGGAACATTTGTCTCACGAATCGTTCCGTGCGCACCAAACGGCGCAGCTCATCAGGAGCCATGTGGGAAGCCAGTTCGCAGAGATCCTGGAACTCCCGCTCGCGCTCGGCGATGCCATTGACGAAGGTTTGGTTGCGATCGGCCAATTGCGCCGCCAACAGGTCACGGAACTTTATCTCAACGCGCTGCTGCTACTCACGCGCCAACTCGGACCCCACCCAAGCCAGGAGTCCGAGTGGCAGCAGGACGATCAGCAGATAGATCGCGATGAGTCTGGGTTTCACCGTTTGCCGTTGTTCTTGATGATGATCTTCGTCGGCGGCGAGAAGGTCTGTTTCTGCTGATTGGGTTCAACCCTGAGCGAGCCGCCCTGTTGCACCCCGGAATGCTGAAAACGCATCTTCTTGCACTCAAGATTCCACTTCGTCGGATCCAAGTTCTGCGCCGATGCGGAATTGAACCCGCCATACTGCCGCAGGAAATCCGATTTGTAGCGGTCCGCGTTCCGGAAAAGGAAGGTGCCGTTGCTTAAAAGCAACGCCTCGGCCTCTTTAATCCGGCCCTGATCTCGCAACATCGTCGCCTTGCGGTTGTTCTCCAGGCCAATCTGAGCCACACAGGAAATCATCACGTCCTTGTTGACGTTCTTCGCGACGATCGCGGGGGACTTGCTGAATCGTGCCGCCACGGAACTGCTGAGATTGTCACGTGTCTTGGTACCCAGGTTGAGATAGGCCAGTGAAACCGTTGCCACGTCGCGCGCATTGACCTCTTCCGTCGCGGGAACCTCCACCTCCAGCAGCACGTACTGCGCTTGCTTGGAATAGATCTGGTTCATGGTTGTCACCACCTTCTGTCCGGAGATGTCGCCTTCCCGACCAAGCAATCGGACCGGACGCACACCGGGTTTGCAGTCGACGGTGATCTCCACTTCCAGTGCCACCACCGAGAGCATTTCACCGAAGTCCTCATTGAAGATCTGCGCCAATTGCGTCGCATCCTCGATGAAGCTGTGACGTCCACCGCTCTTCAAAGCCAACTGCGCCATCAAATCCTAATTGTAACCGGCACCCAGTCCAAGCGTGGTGACGGAAATCGATTCCTTGGCCAGAGAAGCGCCAAGCTCACCCAGTTCACCCGGCATCTTCGGTCCCGCTTTGGCCTGGCCGTCGGAAGGCAGAAAGATGCGATTGATGCGGCCTTCGTTCAGAAACTTGCGAACCTCATCAGCGCCCTTGCTCATCCCCGCAAACAAGGCAGTGCTCCCGCCGGCGCCGATCTGATCGATCTGCGCAAAGATGGTCTCCTTGTCCGACACCTTCGTGGCGGGCACGAGGATCTTTACCGTCGAGTCATACAAGACCACGGACACAATGTCCTTGGCATTGAGCCGACCGATCGCCATCTTGGCCGCTTCCCGCGCCCGCACGATCTTTTCGCCGTTCATTGACCCGGACTTGTCGAGCACGATGGAGACGTTCACCGGCGGACGTTCCTTGTCATTCTTCAGCTCAAAACCGGTCAGACCGATTTTGACGAACGTGGTCTGCTTCTTGTTGGCTTCCAGAACCGGTTTCGCCAGCTGTACGTTGAGGTGAACCTGTCCAGCCTCGGCTGCGGACGTGCCGCACAAAGAGTGCGGTTGCCAGTGCGATGAATGTCTTTCCCAGTGTCGGAGTTCTCATGATATCTGTTTCAATTTGTGATGAACGAATTCTGTGTTCGCGCTCACACTGGGGCAGTCGTATCCGGCCTTGGCCAGCGGGTGGTCAGTCGATTGTAAGAAACATGTCAGCCCAGGCAATGCCCCGCGAATGACGGTTCGTCCCCGATCTCACTACCCGCCCATCGAATCACCAAACGGCTTGCCTTCCTTGAAGTGCCGGCGGCAGACGGACACATAACGTTCATCACCGCCAATCTCAATCTGGGCGCCCTCTGACACTGGTTTGCCATCGGCCCCGATCCGCAACACCATGGTGGCCTTGTGGCCGCAGTGGCAGATCGTCTTGATCTCCTGCAGGTTGTCCGCCACCGCCAGCAACCGCGAACTGCCGGCGAATAGATTGCCCTGAAAGTCCGTACGGAGACCGTAGACCAGCACGGGAATCCCCAGGCGATCACAGACATCAGCCAATTGGTCGACCTGGGCGACCGTCAGGAACTGCGCTTCGTCAACGAGCACACAGCTCACTTTGGATTCCCCGTGCTCCCGCGCGACCTGATCGTAAAGATCATCCTCCGGCCCGAATCCCGATGCCGCTGTTTCGAGGCCAATGCGCGATGCCACCTTTTCCTTGCCGAAGCGGTCGTCCACCGTCGGAGCAAACACGAGGGTGCGCATTCCCCGCTCGTGGTAGTTGTAATTGGACTGCAACAGCACCGTCGACTTCCCCGCGTTCATCGCGGAATAGTAGAAATACATCTGCGCCATGCCCCGAGCGTGCACACCCCGCGTTGGGTGTAAAGAACGATGCGGGATCGACCTTGGCAGCGCCGGATTTCCTCCTATTCTCCCGCCATGCAAACTTCCTTCATACATGTGAGCCTGGCACTCTCATTCTTGGCGTCGCTCTCAACTGCGACCGCAGCAAAGTTTCGCCCGAACAGCAGTCCCACAGCGGGTGATCTCGTCTTTGACAAATACTTCGAGGCGGAGACACGAAAGATCTCGGAAGCGTCTTTGACAGACATCGAAACACTGGAGGACTGGAACACCGCACGCGTCAAATTCCGCAAGCAGCTCTACGAAATGCTCGGTCTCGATCCCTTGCCGCCCAAAACCGAGCTGAAGGCGACCATTACCGGCAAGGTCGACCACCCGGACTTCACGGTAGAAAAGATCCATTACCAGTCCATGCCCGGCTTCTACGTCACCGGCAGTCTCTACGTGCCCAAGAGACTGAAAGGACCGGCACCTGCGATTCTCTACGTCTGCGGTCATGGACGCGTAAAGATCGACGGCGTCAGCTATGGCAACAAGAGCCACTATCGACACCACGGCGCATGGTTCGCCCGTAACGGCTATGTCTGTTTCACGATCGACACTGTGCAGCTGGGCGAGATCGAAGGCATCCACCACGGAACCTATCGCGAGAAGATGTGGTGGTGGAATTCCCGCGGATACTCCTCCGCGGGGGCCGAAGCATGGAATTGCATCCGTGCCTTGGATTACCTGCAGTCCCGCAAGGAGGTGGATCCCGATCGTCTCGGTGTAACCGGCCGTTCCGGCGGCGGCGCTTACAGCTGGTGGATCGCGACCTTGGATGAGCGCATCAAGGCGGCTGCCCCGGTGGCCGGCATCACCGATCTGCAGAACCACGTGGTCGACGGCGTCGTCGAAGGCCATTGCGATTGCATGTATCAGGTCAACACCTACCGCTGGGACTACGACCACCTCGCCGCAATGGTCGCCCCCCGCGCCCTACTCATCTGCAATACCGACGACGACCGCATCTTTCCTTTGGACGGAGTACATCGCCTGTTCCAAAAGACGCGTCGCATCTACGAACTCCACAAGGCCAAGGACAAACTCGGACTGGTCATCGTCCCCGGCCCGCACAAGGACACCCAACCGCTGCGATTACCCGTATTTGACTGGTTCAACAAACACCTGAAAGGCGACCAGCCTCCGATTGAAATGGCCGCCGAAAAGTTTTTTGAACCGCAGCAGCTTCAGGTGCTCAAGACGAAACCCAAGGACGAACGCACGAGTCACATTCACGACACCTTCACCAAACTGGCCGAGTCGACAGGCAACCCCCAGGCCAACCGAATAATTCCCCAGTTGAAGACGAAGACCTTTGGCGGCTGGCCGACGAAAGCCGACAAGCTGAACGTCCGCGAGATCGCAAGAACATCCAAAGACGGCATCGACCTCCGCGTCCTCGAATTCACCTCCCAAGGTCCGTTCCGGCTGCGTGCCTACGTCGCCCAACCGGCCGGCATGAAGCTACGCGGCCTTCATCTCGAAGTGATCAAGGCCTCGCAATGGCCGCAGCAACTGGGTATTGCCCGGGCCGGATTTGCTCCCGCGTTCCGAGAAGAGTTCACGCTCGCCGGAATTAAGACCGAAGGACCGTTGCCGCAGCAGTTGCAACGCGGATTCCAGAAATGGGTGCAATACATGAAGCAGAATCGCAGCGCCTACGCGACGTTCACGGTTCGCGGAATTGGCAACACCGCTCTCAAAGACGACGAACGTCACCGCACGCAGGTGCGCCGACGCTTCATGCTGCTCGGACAGACCCTGGCCGGCATGCAGGTCTACGACATCCTCAGATCCGTCGATGCGCTCCGCACGGACAAGCAATACCGCAACTTGCCTCTTCACATGTGGGGCAACGGCGAGATGGCCAACAACGTCTTGCTCGCATCCTTGTTTTCGAAGAACGTGACGCAGCTTCACCTGAGCGATCTGGCCACGGACGACAAACTGGCGCCCGACTACCTGAACATTTCGCGGATTGTGACGTGGCCCGATCTGATCAAACTCGCACAGGAACGCACCAAATTCGAGCTACCGAAGCCGAAGAGAAACGGCGGAAAAAGGTAGATTTGATCGAACGCCAGATATCAGGGACGCGCTGCGGCGAGTCCGCGGACAAGCGGCAACCTGCCTCTAGCGGCTGAGCCAGAGCCTGGGCTTCTTGCCCTTGCCGTAGTCTTCCGGAATTTGCCAGAAAGGTCCGTCTTTCACGACATCCTCGTGAAAGCGGATCATTTTCTTTTTCAACCGGTCCAGCACCTTCGGTTCCGAAGACGCGACATCGCTTTGCTGCATGCGGTCATGTTTCAGGTTGAACAGCTCGAAATCCTGCAGCTTGCTGTTCTTGATGAGCGGCATGTCGGCAGCGATCAATTGATGCGTCTTCGGGCGTTTCGCGTCATCGGTATTGGCAATCAGCACCCAGTCACCGTCCCGCATCGCAACTGCCGGCAGCAATCGGTAGAAGAACCAATACATCGGATTCGCCCGCTTGATATCCTTTCCCTGCAAGGCGGGCCAGATGCTCGTCCCGTCAATCGTTCGATCCGACGGCAATCCGACACCCGCAATCTCGCAAACCGTCGGCAGGTAATCCACGCCGCAGATAGGAGTCGAATTAACGCTTCCCGCCTTGATCCGTCCCGGCCAACGAAAGATTCCAGGAACCCTATGCCCACCTTCCCAGACGTGCGATTTCTTGCCCCGCAATCCCCGCTTGGAGAACTCGTTCAACGGGCCATTGTCCGACGTGATGAACACCAGGGTGTCATCCGCGATCTTCAATTCATCCAGACGCTTCATCAGCCGCCCCACGGCGCGATCCACATTCTCGATATTGGCGTAATACGTCGCCTCCTTCTTCTTCAGCTGGGGAAACTTCTGCTGGTATTTCGCAACCAGATCCGGCGGTGAGGCGATCGGTGTATGGGGTTCGTGGAACCACACACAGGCCAGGAACGGATCTTCTGAGTTTCCCGCATCAATGGCGTCCAGCCACCGCATCGTCTCATCGACAATGATCTGGCAGGAATACCCCTTGGTGGGGCCGACCTCCTCGCCGTTGCGCACGAAGTTCTTCGGATTGTGATGACTCGGCGACGCGTTGTTGTCCGTGCCCAGGGAATAGTCAAAGCCTAGATCGGCCGGCTGCGGCTGACCGGACAACAGCTTGGAAACGTGCCACTTGCCAAAGTGCCCCGTGTGATAGCCGGCAAACTTCAACAACTTGGCCACCGTAATCTCACCAGCCGGCAGATGCATCGGGTGATTCGGTGGAATGTAGCTGTACATTCCGACGCGCGACGGCGTACGGCCCGTGAGCAACCCCGTGCGCGAGGGTGAGCAGTTCGGCGCGGCGGAATGACAGTCAGAGAACCGCATTCCCTGCTTTGCGACGCGGTCGATGTTCGGTGTGTCAATGTCGCTGCCATAGCATCCAAAATCCGTCCACCCAGAATCATCCAACAGGATCATCAAAAAATTCGGCCGCGACTCAGCCGCGACGGGTTCCATCACAACCAGCGCCGTTGCCACAAAAAGCACGAGTGATTTCATGTGTTGACTGAACCAGCCACGGACCGCCCGTGCAAGGTCAACCGGTTTCATTTGCGGTTGATCCGAGCCGGCGAAGGAATCATTGTATCGATCACCCCCTGACCGACGAGCCAACCACAACCAACTTCACATGATCGAGTCGGAAACACCGGATGCCCTGCGCCCGCTGTTGGTGGAGGATTCCGAGAATGACGCGTTACTGAACCTGAAGGCGTTCGAGAAAGCGGGGCACAAGGTCTTTCACCGACGCGTGGACAACGGCCCGGAACTGCGCAACGCGCTCCGGAACGGTTCCTGGCACGCCATCATCTGCGACTATGCGATGCCTGGTTTCGACGGACATTCCGCGTTGGAAATCATCCATTAACTGGAATCGGATCTCCCTTTTCATCGTCGTCTCGGGAACAATCGGCGAAGACATCGCCGTCAACATGATGCGCGCCGGTGCTCATGACTACCTGATCAAGGACAATCTGTCCCGGCTCGTACCCACCACCCTCCGTGAGATCACTGAAGCCCGCATGCGTCGCGAGCGGGGTCTTTCCGAGCGCCCGTCGGATGCATTCAACAATTCCCCCACCCGCGCCACAACATCACTACTCTCATCAATCACCAACAGGCGGATTTCCGGCAGCTTGGCAGATTGCATCGACATCACTCGGTTTGGAGAACGTTGGCGGCCCTGATTTCCCTTAGCCACCCCGCCAGAAATCTAAAGATCCGGCGGTTTCCTTCAATCAAATCCGGGAACCACACCATGTGCATTTTTGCGATACGAGGGAAATTCCGTTGCCATGAATTCACCTCCCCGCCTAACGTCCCATTCTCACCTATGCTTTATCGCACTTCACTGGCCTTGCTGACTTTCTTCATCGCATTCAACACCACAGCCGCGAAGAAGGAATACAATCTCCTTGTCATCCAGACGGACGAACACAACTACCGCACGTTGAGCTGCTATCAGAAACTCCTGCCGAAGTCCGACTACTATTTCGGCACGGACGTCATCAAGACTCCGAACATCGACTGGATCGCCGACAACGGTGCGATCTGCACCAGCTTTTACGCCACGAGTCCCGTGTGTTCACCTTCCCGTGCTGCCTTCGTTTCCGGCCGCTACCCACAGAACACTCCCGTCGTGCAGAACAACATTCCGCTCAGCGATGCCACCATCACTTTCGCCGAGATCCTTCGTCGCAAGGGATACGCCACCGGTTACGCCGGCAAATGGCACCTCGACGGCGATGGCAAACCGCAATGGCAACCCAGGCGCAGCTTCGGTTTCGAAGACAACCGCTTCATGTTCAATCGCGGCCATTGGAAGAAATTCGCCGACACCCCTGAAGGCCCTCGGGTCGCCGCCCGGGACAAGAAGGGAAAACCCAACTACAACGTGAACGAAGCCGATGAGAAAAGTTTCGCCACCGATTGGCTCGCGAACAAGGTGATCGACTTCATTGATCTGAACAGTTCCAAGCCGTTCTGCTACATGGTCGCCTTTCCCGATCCGCATGGACCGAACACCGTTCGCGTGCCCTATGACACCAAATACGACGATGTCAAAATCCCCACGCCAGACAGTACGCTGAACAAGTCCCGCGCACAGACACCTTCGTGGGCCGCCAAGGCACCCAAGCTCACGGCCGATACCGTCCGCACGTTGATGCCCAAGTATTTCGGCATGGTGGAATGCCTCGATGACAACATCGGCCGCATTCTCGACACCCTCCGCAAACACAAGATCCTCGACCGCACCATCATCGCGTTCACCTCCGATCACGGCGACCTCTGCGGCGAGCATGGTCGTCTGAACAAAGGCGTCCCCTACGAGGGCTCCGCCCGCATTCCCTTCCTATTTTACGTCCCCGGAAAAATCAAAGCAGGCACCGTCGTCAATGAAGCCCTTTCCTGCGTCGATTTTCTGCCGACCGTGATGAATCTCATGGAGCACCAGACTCCCGGCAAGGAACAGGGCCGCGACGCCAGCATCCTCTTCCAGAAGCCGAATGCCAAATGGGACGACGTTTCCATCATCCGCGGGGCAGGTGGCGCGCATTGGATGATGGCCGCTTCCGATCGACTAAAGCTCGTCTTCAGCGCCAACAGCAAACCATGGCTCTTCGACCTGCAGAAAGACCCGGATGAACTCAACAACCACTTGACACGCCCCGAACACCGCCAGGAAATACGCCGCCTCGCCAAGGCACTCAAATCGTATTCCAAGACCTATACCGATCCCGGCATTGAACACGCCCGCATCGCCGCCGATGTGGCATGGGCTATCGGCAAGTCTGAGAAATACGTAGAACCGGCGATTGCCAAAGCCCAATCTCAAAAGGGCAAAGGCAAGAACAAGAAGAAGTCGGAAAAGTGACCGCCGAATCCAAGACACCTGGACTCATGAAGAATTTAGTATTGCTCCTCACCCTTGCGATCGCAGGTATGGCTGCGGAGCCGGCAAATACCACGCTGGACCAGATCCCACATCTGAAGGCACTGCCCGATTCAACCGCTGCTCTGCAGAAGCGAATCGACGCGAACAACGGCAATCTCAATCTCGGCGACAAGCAGATCTATCGCATCACGAAGCCGTTGGTGGTGGACCTTGCCAAGCATCACGCCATCTCAATCACCGCGGATCGCGGAGCCACAATCGTCATGGATGGCCCCGGACCAGCTTTCAGAATCAAAGGTAGCCATCAGGGCACGGCCGGACCGAAGAGTTTCAAGGCGGCGACCTGGAATGAACGCATGCCGATCCTTTCCGGCTTCGAAATTCTCGGCATTCACCCGGAAGCGGACGGCGTAGAATTGTTCCAAACCGTCGGTGCCATCGTAAGCAAGGTCTCCGCCCGTTGGTGCCGCCACGGAATACGCCTCGCCACGCGCAACCGCAATGTCTTGATCTCCGACTGCCATCTGTACGAAAACTCAGGCATCGGCATCTACCTCGACGACGTCAACCTCCACCAGATCAACGTCGCCAATTCGCACATCTCCTACAACCGCCAAGGCGGCATCGTCGTTCGCGATGGCAATGTCCGCAACCTGCAGGTCTCAGGTTGTGACATCGAAGCCAACATGCCCGCCGACATCACCCCGACCCGCACAGCCAATATTCTCATCGACGTTTCCGGCAGTCCCGATACGCGCGCAAAATCGGTCGCCGAGGTATCGATCACCGGCTGCACGATTCAGCATTCCGCGAACTACGGAAAGGATCGCAGCAAAACCGTGGCGGAAGGCGGATCCAATATCCGACTGGCCGGCAAGCCGATCTACCCGATCGATTCCGTGACCATCACCGGAAACGTGCTCAGCGACACCACCACCAACATCATTGTGGAACACGCCATGGACGTCGCCATCAGCGCCAACAACTTCTTCGCCCCGAAACCGGCGCACCTGCATGTGAGCGATTCCCAACGCGTGGTCGTCACCGGCAACACCTTCAATCCTCGTCAATTTGAACGCCCGGGTACGATCTACTTTGCGAACAGCACTAACTGCATCATCGCCAATTCCACCCTGCACCGCTTCACCACCACCGAGGGCGCTCTACTGATCGAGAACTCCACCGCCATGTCCGTCAACGGACTCAATCTCAGCGACTGTTCATCAGGCATTGTTCTGAAGAACACGAAGGACAGCATCATCGCCAATTGCGTCATCAACGGCACCAAGGATTCCCGACCGGACATTGACGTCGATTCGAGCAATCGAAACATCCGGCTCTCTGACAACCTCATCACCGGAAGAGCCGCCCTACCAAAGAAGTAGTTTCAGTCCTGATTCGAGAATGCCCCAATATCGGCCTTTCTCGACTGTCCATAATCAGCCCGAACCGCTGATTGCTGGTGGACGCCGTATTGCAGGCGAAATGATTGCGGGAACATACCGCTTCCTCGCGCCACTGAATCTCTCCGCAAACGGAAATCTCGATTCGCGAGATCCCGAAAACCGGGATCAACACCGCTGACGTTTTCACCGGATGAAAGGCGTTTCGAACCGGACCCCGGACTGATCCGCCATCCCTTCATCAACCAGTTTCCTGAAAACTCGCTCTTACCCACATCCGGACTCGATAACAGGCTCAGCCGCCCTTTTCCAGGCGCGACGTATACGAGATTGTTGATACCAGCCACGACCGCGTTGGCATGGGAACGCCGAATCAGCACGGTATTCCCGGATCGATGCGAGACAACGGTGTTCTGCGCGAACGTAAGAGTGCTGCGATACTGCTTCGTCTTGCCGCTATCCCCACCGAAATGAACCACCTGGTTGTTGCTTGCTTGGGGACTCTTCAGCAGCACGTTGCCAATGACCAAAGAATCGACATAGCGGGGTGAACCGTTGAGCCGCGGATGACCGGCATCCACCAGATCAATACAACGAGTTCCGCCTTCCACCCAGTTGCAAGTGAACTCCAATCCGGCTGAACGATCTTTGAAGTTGTTTCCGAGGCATCCCGGGCGCAACGGGCCAAACCGGTTGAATTCAAACTTCACCCGGAGCGCCGAGATGTAGGCGTTATGTTCGTAGAGACTCTTCTCGACTCCGTTGTTGTATAGATAGCACCCGCTCACTGTGAGATCCGTCGTCGTCGGTGCCGTGATGATTCCATTCCCACTGTCGTGAATCGTACAGTTCTCAATCAGGATGTTTTCCCCCTTCTCGATGTAGATGCTCGCCGCATTCTTGCGATAAGCCGTCCGTCCAACTCGTCCGGTGAAATGGAAAGGTTTACGGCCACTACGAATCTCCAGATTCCTGATCACTATGTGCGCAGGCATCGTGTCCGCCGGCCGATTCGCGCCCCCAATCTTGATCACCGCCCGATCCTCACCCCAGTAGTTCAATTGCTTGCGAGTGGTCGCATCCCGGCCGTCAATCACCGGCAATTCACCCTTCGGTCCCGGAACGCCGACAATCGTGATCGGCCTTTCTTTCGTACCTCGTCGACACAATACGAACTTTGACCGGTAAGGCTTCGAGCGCCAATGAATCTGCACGTTGTCTCCCGCCTTCAACAATTCCAACGGAACTTGATCAATCTCCTTCAACGGTGAATTCGAACCAACCTGATATTCTACCGCCACTGCAGCATTCATCCGCAACGCGATATAGACAAATACCGCCAGCTGAATCCGTCTACCTGAGTTCATAGTTCAACTTCGCCACTCTCGAATTCCATAGTCTCCGCAGACGCAACCACTGCTGGCCAGCTAACAACGCGCGTCAAAGGTGAATTCCCCCAACCCGAATCAAACGGCCAAGCAATGCATCGGTTGCGCACTCCAGTGGCACTCCAAATGCAATTCATCCGCACGCGCATAGCATCGTGTGGTAGATCGAATGTATTGGAAACCGCCCCCATTGGGGAAATCCAGCCAAACGAAGACCGAGAAATGAATCCAACAGACTGATTGGTCCAACCAGCCGGTGTTTCGTATTCAATTCCGAGCAGAACTGTATATCCGGATGTGGAAAACGTACCCGAGCCCTTATTGGTCAACGCAATCGTCACCCTACGCTGTCCGTTGGTAACAGTGGATTCTGTCAGAACAAACGGCGCCTTGCAGGATCTTGGACGGACGACGAAGAACAGCACGATTCCCAACAGAAATAAAAAGAGTCCGAGGAAGATGTAACGGGCTTGGTCATACGGTTTCACCAGTGCCACTTTATCAAGTCTCTACGGCTGTAGCCGAGTTTGCGTAAATTTCCGCCCCCGATCCCTGCGCCCCTCGGGAGATTTTTCATCTTCCGCTGCGATCCAACGAAATCGAACCGGATCTTCTACGCTACGCGAAGATGGCATCGATGACCTTGCCGCCTTCGGGTTGGGTCAGACGATGCTCGCGGCCTTCGTGGTGGTAAGTGAGTGTATCGTGCGGCAGGCCCATCAGGTGAAGGATCGTGGCATGCAGATCGCGGAAGTGGATCTTGCCTTCAACGGAACGGGCACCGGTGTCATCCGTGCTGCCGTAGCTTAAGCCGCGTTTCACTCCGCCGCCGGCCATCCAGAAGGTGAATCCGCGGGGATTGTGACCGGTCTCGTCCTTGCCGTTGCCGGGCGTCAATCCGGGACGACCGAATTCCCCGCCCCAGACAACCAAGGTATCGTCGAGCATGCCGCGTTGGTCGAGATCTTCGAGCAGCGCAGCAATGGGTTGATCGGTGACGGAGCAGTTGGCAGTCAGATCGCGACGATGCCATTTATGCTGGTCCCAGCTGCCGTGATTCACCTCAATGAAGCGAACACCCGCTTCGGCAAAGCGACGGGCCAACAGGCATTGCCGGCCGAAATCAGATTGTCGGCACGTCCCGACAACATTGTCGAAGCCCACGTTGTAGCGTTCCAGTGTGTGAACGGATTCGCCGCTGATGTCCAAAATCTCCGGAGCGGAAGCCTGCATGCGGAAGCCGAGTTCCATCGACTTGATCACGCCTTCAAGTCGCGCGTCCGCCGGGCGGGAATTCAGGTGATTCCGATTCATCGCCTGGATGAAATCGAGCTGATGACGCTTGGCGCCCAGCGAAAGATGTTCACTCGAAATGTTCGAGATGGTCGCTTTGGACATGTCCTCGCCATTCACACCAATCGGCGTGCCCGCGCAGACAGTGGGTAGAAACGCGCTGGAATAGAACGAGGGCTTGGAAGTGTTCAGACTGACGTAGCCGGGTAGATTCTGATTCTCCGTCCCGAGGCCGTAATTGATCCAAGATCCCATGGTGGGGCGCTTACGGAGTTTTTCCCCCGTATGCAACTGCAACGACGACTGCGCATGATTGCCGGTGTCGCAATACATACCCTTGAGCAGGCACAGCTTGTCGATGTGGCGTGCGGTATAAGGAAGCAGTTCCGAGACGGGCGTTCCGCTTTGTCCGTATTTCGAAAACTCGAACACGGAACCCGCATGCGGCTTCTTCCCCTTCTGCGGCTTGTAATCAAACGTGTCGAGATGTGCGGGACCACCGCTCATGAACAAGAATATCACCCGCTTGGCGCGTGCCTTCAGGGGCGCGGACCTGGCGGTCAAGTCCTGCGGCGCAGCCAACGCACTGCTGCCAACGAGCCCTTTCATGGCCATGTAGCCGAATCCGCAGGAAGCAGTCTGCAACATGTAGCGGCGCGAAATATTCAGTTTATTCATCTTTCAATCCACGTAGCGGAATTCGCTCGTAAGCAACAATGCCTGGCAAAGTCCGGCCCAAGCTTTTCGCTCGGGAGAACCCACATCTGACTTTCTCAAATCTAAATCAGCTTCCAAGGACTGCACAAGGGCAATAGAGCGATCTATTTCGACCTTGCTCGGTTCCCGGGCAAGGACCCGCTGATAGGCGTGCATCACCCGTTCCTGCGCCGGCATGTCGCCTTCATCCACCAGACGTCCGGCGAGCAATTCCGCCTGCTTGACGAGGAACGGACTGTTCAAGAGATACAGCGACTGCGTCGGCAGATCGGTCACGTCGCGCCGCCCTTTCACTCCCAAGGCGTCCGGCAGATCGAAAGCAGCCAGATCCGGCGGCGGGGCATTCCGAAGCACGCACAGGTAAATGCTGCGATGATTGCTCGGCCGATGCAGTGAACCGCCGGTCTTGTTCACCAGCACATCGAGGAACTGCACATCGGAACCCATGCCGGGTTGCCGATCCAAGGCGCCCGACGCGGCCAGAACACTGTCCCGGAATGATTCCGCGTCCAAGCGCCGCCGATTGTGACGCGCAAGGAAACTGTTGTCCGGGTCCTTGGAATTGGTGTGGGCGTCGCAATTGCTGTCCAGGCCGTAGGTGCGCGTCAGCACGATGTTGCGGATCAGTTCCTTCATTGACCAACCGCCAGCCATGAACCGCGTGGCGAGATGATCCAACAGATCGGGATGTGTCGGTCGGGCGCCGTAGATTCCAAAATCATCCGGAGTCGCCACGAGCGGCTGCCCCATGAGATGATGCCAGATGCGATTCACCATCACCCGGGCGGTAAGTGGATGTTGCTTGTCTGTCAGCCATTCCGCCAATTCCCGGCGCCCGCTGGTAGTGGGATCCTTTACCGGACTAAAAGGACGCTCGGTCTTATTGAAGCGCTGCACCAGAAGTTTCCGGAAACGAACTGCTCCCGTGTCGTTCTTGCCATAGCCGTTGCTCTGAAAGGCGATCGAGCCTTCCACGGGCTCAATCTTGCCGAGGGTGTGGTCAACGAGCTTCTCTCCATTTACCCAGCCTTCGACGTTGCGATCCCTCACGCGAAGCCGAAATTTGTTCCACACGCCAAGCTTGATCGAGTTCGTCGATTCTGCCTTGGCCAGCCAATCGTTGAAGTAGAGCCCGATTGGCTGATCCGCTTTGAAATCACCAATATTGAAGTGCGGAGCTTTCGCCGAACTGCCCTTCACACGAAAGGAAATGCCGCTGTTGTATTTGCCTTTGACCTTGAGCTCAAATTCGCCGGTCAGCTCGAAGTCGCGGAACTTCTCCTTGGTGATCACGAAGCCGCGTTCATTGACCTTCGATGCAGCGGAAAGGATTCCCTTCACCAGTTTCCATTTCGGTTTGCCCTCAGTGCGCGCCGAAACACTGAGCGCACGAACGAACAACGGACGCGGCTTCGCATCCGGCGGCACCGGAATCGCCGGTTTGGGTCCGGTCCAAGCGGAAAGGAAACCGCGGGGCACCGCTGGTCCCAGCTTCTGCGATTCGCCGTTGATATTGATCTGAGCGTCGTCCGGCGTACCGGCCTCGCGCACGCCCATCGCCAGATTGTTTGGAGAGGGCTTCACCGGACCTTGAAGTTTCGGTCCGCTCGACTTTGGCTGACCGGAAGCGCTGTGCAGCAACATGGCCTCTTCGCGTGACAAGGCACGATCAAAGAAAGCGAACTCAGTTAGATTGCCCTGCAACGGAAACATCTTGTCGGATCGCGAACCGAGGGTGAACTCACGAACGCTCTCGACCGGTTCCGGAATCTCCTGATCGATCTCAAACGGCTCCTGCCCGTTAAACTGAAACCGAACGTGATTCTGATGGCGCACCATGACCACATGGTTCCAAGTCAGTTCAGGCACATCGACAGTGCCCCGGACCGACGGAATGATCCGGGATCCCGGAAAGACGAACAGTTTGCCAGGCTTCCCGCCCTTGTAGGTACCGCTGATGCCGATGTGATCTCCCGGACCCTCCAGCTTTGCCCGGTTTGCGAAGGAGAATAGATAGGCCGTAAGGGCAACCGTGTCGCTCTTGACATCGTTGCGGAACCAGAATGAAACGGAATACGAACTGATCGGCTTCCGCACAACTCCGCGGATGCGGCCCTTCTTACCCATGTGCCCCAACTTGTCCGGCGTCATCGTGGCGCCATCCTCCGGTCTCAATTCCGGATGCGGACCATCCAACTTGGAGTAAATCGTCGGTTTCAGTCGCTTGATGGCGGCTTCGTAGTCGGAAGCGAATTCCGGCACGCCGATACCGAGTTCCGGCATTGGTTTATCCACCCTCTTCAAGACCTTGAGTTCGTGCAACGGTGTGGCGGGTGCCGTCAGTTTCTCGTTTGCCGCCGCGCCCCACATGGTGGTGGAACTCTGGAAGATCCCGGCCAGCGCGTAATAGTCCCGGGTCGGAATCGGATCATGCTTATGATCGTGACAACGCGCGCAGGCGACGCTCAGCCCCATGATCCCCGATCCCACAACGCCGATCTGATCTGCGACGACATCCATGTCGAAATTCACGTTCATCGCCTTGGCTGGTTTGGCACCCAAGGCCAGGAAACCGGTCGCCACCTTGTTCCAATCGCGTTCCAAGTCCGATTTGGCCGGCAGCAGGTCACCGGCAATCTGTTCCTTGATAAAGCGGTCGTAAGGCGTGTCCTGGTTGAATGCGCGGATCACATAGTCGCGATAGCGCCATGCGTGCGGAAAGGTCGGATTGCGAGCCAGACCGTCGTTGCCGTTCGATTCCCCGTAACGGGCCACGTCCAGCCAATGCCGCCCCCAGCGTTCCCCGAAGTGGGGTGAGGCCAACAATTCATCCACCAAGTTTTCCGACGCCGTCTGCGCGTTAGCGTTGTGGGCCTGAGCGAACTTTTCGATCTGCGCCAGCGTCGGAGGCAGACCAACGAGGTCGTAGTAGAGCCGGCGGACCAATGTGCGCGGCGAAGCATCCGCGGTGGGCGCCAAGCCCCGGCCTTCCATCCGCGCCAGAACAAACCGATCGATCTCGTCTCGTCCCCAACCGGACTGCCTGACCTTCCCGGCCTTTGGGCTCCTTACCGGGCGGAGTGACCAATGTAACTCGCCGCTTTTCTCGGCAATCTCAGTCGTCTTGCCCTTGCTCACACGCGGATCCGGCGCGCCCATTTCCACCCATTTGGCGAAGTCACGCACGACGGCGGGCGGCAACGGTTTCTCCGGTGGCATCTCCGTGTCTTCGTAGCGCAACGATTGAACCAAGAGACTTTGATTCGGACGTCCCAGCACCAAAGCCGGACCTGATTCTCCCCCCTTGAGAATTCCCTCCCGGGTATCCAGCAACAACTTGCCGCCGGGTTCCTTCGAATCCGCTGCGTGGCATTCGTAGCAATGCTTCACCAGCACCGGACGAATTTTGTTTTCGAAAAACTTCCGCTCCGCCGACGACAACAATTCGGAGCCCGAGCCCGAGCCCGACGATAAGATCGCGATCAAACCGCCGACGGAAAGGAATCTTCGCCATGAATTGGAATCGTGCATCGCCAAATTGAGACCAAGGGATCAGGTGATTATTCGCTCATTCAAATACAGCAACACGGCGGTCGCAACCGCATTTTCACGCGAACGGCGGTATTTACAATTGTGATGCGTCCGATGCGTGGTTCCAGCTATTCTCCTGGCGATGGCCCGCCCCAATATCCTGTTCATCACGACCGATCAGCAGCGGTTTGATCATCTCGGATTGATGGGGCTTACGGCAATCGACACACCAAACCTCGATCGACTCGGAACGGAGGGCATCCGTTTCAACCGAGCTTACTGTCCCTCGCCCATTTGCACACCCACCCGCGTATCCATTCTGACCGGGCGTTATCCGTCGTCACACCTGGCCTACTCAATCGGGGTCA
>JAYPXF010000130.1:0-18870 GCA_038154405.1 Verrucomicrobiales bacterium
TAAGACGGCCAACGTGTTGGATAAACCACCCAAGAGCGTGCAGCCATCAGCCAAGAGCCGTTTGCACGACATCTACCTGGCCCCCACGCGCAAGGCCGCCGACCAAGCCTGGACGAACTTCATGGAACTCTACGAAAAGAAGTATCCCAAAGCCTGCCAATGCCTGAGCAAGGATCAGGAAGCGTTGTTCACCTTCTACGACTTCCCAGCCGAACACTGGGCCCACCTGCGGACGACCAACCCCATCGAAAGCACTTTCGCCACCGTGCGCCATCGCACCCGGCAGACCAAAGGCAACGGCAGCCGCCAAGCGACGCTGGCCATGGTCTTTCAACTCCTGCGCCAAGCCGAAGGCAAATGGCGAAAACTCAACGGCTCCCATCAACTGGACAAGATCATCGCCGGAGTGATATTCATCGACGGCGACGAGCAGAAACAACAAGTAGCATAATCACATCAATGCACTCCCTGATGGCTGCCCTTCAAGAATCCTCATCCACAACTTCTGGGGGAGCCTCAACTCGTTCGCTCAGCATGCGCGCTCTCACCGCTTTAGACGCAACGACTTTTGGCAATCGGTCTAGGTAATTTTCCTATATGGGCACAGCCGTTCAAAACTCTTCACCCATGCAGGCAGAGCATGGTGTGCGACGGATGCCGCAAAGGCGCTTCAATGACGGGGATCCCCTGATAGTTGTGGGGGTGCTCGGGGTGATTGCCTGGTCCGTTCTGGTGCTTTGCTGCGGGATTCCGCTCTAGGCACGGGCGAACAACTACTCCTTCTCGAGCGCGAACTCAGCTTCCCAGCTGTAGTCTTTCCAAACGGGTTTGAGCCGCAAAGGCCCAGGGCGGGTAAACAAATCGTGCATCTGCACGACGTTCATATACAGGGCAAGCTCCACGTCAGGAAAACAGACGGAGGGGGCGGCCAAATGAACCTCTGTCAGCAGATCGGATCCGGGCATGGGTATCGGATAACGCCGCGGGGCGATCGGACTCAATGAATTGTCCAGTCTGGCTGCCATGAAATGAAAAAGCCGGGGAGAGCCCCAGTCTTGTCCCGATTATCCCGCCAAACGACGTAGCATCCCGGCTACGTAGAAAGTGGCTCTCCCCGGCAAATTGATTGCCGGTGTGGAAACTTCCACACGATTTAGATCCTTGAGGAGATCTCGATCGACGAGAAGAAAGTAGCTTCCCGGTCCTCCCGGAGCCATCCGTAGCCAAGGGTATTTTCCTATCCGGGGTTACGCGGAACTGAAGTTGTTCGCTCTACCCGCGCGAAGGCTGCTAAACGAGTTTCTTGAAGCGGGGGTGATCAGCCAGCTTGGCCACCAGCTGCTTGATCTTCTGTGATTGGCTCTTGTGCGCAAGCATCACGGCATCATCGGTTTGCACGAGGATGGAGTCGCGCAGACCGACGACCGCGATGGGTGTGCGGTTCTTCGTGCGACCGTCGAAGATGATGTTGCGCGCGGCATCCACATGAATGAAATCCGCGATCGCGGCATTGCCCTCACGGTCCTGCTTCACGTGGCGCGCCAGCGCGTTCCAAGCACCGAGGTCGTCCCATTTGAACGTGCCATCTGCCACCACCACGTTCTGCGCCTTCTCCATCAGCGCAAAGTCGATGGAGATCTTCTTGATCTTGGGATACTCCCGCTTGAGCACGCCATCGAGCGTGCCCTTGGCCGCCGCCTTGAACCAACGCTGGCAGGCTTCGAACATTTCCGGCTGATGCTTCTGAAGCGCTTCGGTGACGGTGACGAAGTTCCAGATGAACATGCCGGCGTTCCAGCGATACTTCCCGCTGTTCACGTATTCGAGGGCGGTCTCAAGATTAGGCTTCTCCTTGAACTGATCGACCTTGAAGAACTTCGTGCTGACCGGCTTTGCCTTCTTTGCCTTGGGCAGCTTGTCGCCCACCTTGATGTAGCCGTAACCGGTGGCGGGTTCGTTCGGCTTGATGCCGATGGTCACGATCGCCTGACCGCGCGCGGCGAGATCAAAGCTGTGTTCCAGTACGCGTTGAAAACGTTTCTCGTCCGGAATCACGTGATCCGCCGGCAGCACCGCCATGGTGCCCGTGGTGGATCGCGCTCCAACGAGCGCTGCGCCCAGTGTCACCGCCGCGCAGGTGTCGCGACCGATGGGTTCGGCCACCACGTTGCCTTTGGGTAGCTTTGGCAATTGGCGCGCCACTTCCGCCGCCTGCACCTTGTTGGTGATGATGAAAATGTTCTTCAGCGGCACAATTGGCAGACATCGTTCCACTGCTTCCTGCAGGAACGACTTGTCGCTGAGTATCTTGATCAGCTGCTTGGGCGTGCTCTTGCGGCTGACTGGCCAGAATCGTTCACCGCTGCCGCCGGCCATGATGATCACGAAACGGTCATTCTTGGGAGCCGCCGATGCGGGCTGCGTCGAAGTTGCCTTCTTGACGGACTTTTTGCTTTTTGCCGGCGCCTTTTTCTTCACGGCCTTCGTCTGGGTTGCAGCCTTCTTCTTTGCGGTCTTCTTTTTAGCTCCCATGATGACGTGTCTGTTTGATTGCGATAGTTGCGGGTTACGTGCCGAAGCGTGGATACATGTCGGCCAAAAATCCAGTTCGATCTGGTTCCCACCGGTCGCTGATGCGCCGCCGCGCAAATCTGCAAAAAGCGGCTTTACCGGCGACCACTTTCGTTGAACCATAATCAGGAATCCACAAATGAACCCGCATCACGGCAAATCCCTTCATCCCGATCTCTCACGGCGCGCGATGCTGCAGGCAGGTGCGATCGGCCTGACCGGTCTTGGCCTGAATCACCTGGGCATGCTCGATGCCGCCGCCAAGGAGCCCGGAGTGACCGCCAAAGTTCCCAAGGCGCGGGCCAAGTCGGTGATCTACATCTTCCTCTCCGGGGGATTGGCGCAGCAGGATTCCTTCGACATGAAACCGGACGCGCCCAGCGAATTGCGGGGCGAGTTCGATCCGATTTCGACGCGCACACCGGGACTGCAGATCTGCGAGCACCTTCCCGAACTGGCCACGCGCAGCAACAAGTGGGCGCTCTGCCGTTCGCTCACGCATTCGTGGAACGAGCATTCGCAGGGGCATCACATCATGTTGACCGGGCGCTCGGATCTGCCGCTCGGCTTCGATCCCCGCAAACCCAAGGAAACCGACCATCCGTCCATCGCCGCGATTGCGAACCACATTCTGCCGCAGAACAACCTGCCGCCGGCCGTCGTGCTCCCCGAGAAGCTCGTGCACCGGACCGGACGGGTGATCCCGGGACAGTTCGCCGGCTACATGGGACCGCGGCGCGATCCATTCTTCGTCGAGGCATCTCGTTTCAACGCGACCAATTACGGCGCCTATCCCGAATACCTCTTTCACCATGGCCGCGGCAAGGAGGATGGCAGTCGGCTGGTGTTCGATGCCCCGAATTTCACGCTGCCGGAGGGTCTCGACATGAAGCGGGTCGAAAGTCGCCTGGGCCTGACCGCTCACCTCGATCGCCAGCAGGCACATCTGGAAACCGCCGGTGATGCGCACCGAATGGATCGCTACCGCGAAGCGGCCATCTCGCTGCTGGGTGATCCGAAGGTGAAAGGCGCCTTCGAAGTGCACAACGCGGATCCAAAACTGCAGGACCGCTATGGCCGCAACTCATTTGGCTGGTCGCTCCTGATGGCACGGCAACTGGTCGAGTCGGGCGTTCGGCTCGTGCAGGTCAACCTCGGCAACAACGAGGCGTGGGATACCCATCAGGCTGCGTTTCCGAATCTGAAGAACTTTCTTTTTCCGCCTACCGACAAGGCGGTCTCCGCTTTGATTGACGATCTCGATGAACGTGGTCTGCTGGATGAGACCCTCATTGTGATGGCCGGTGAATTCGGGCGCACTCCCAAGATCTTCAAGATTCCCAGCGCCACACTGCCGGGGCGCGATCACTGGGGACCGGTGCAATCGGTGTTCTTTGCCGGTGGCGGCGTGCAAGGCGGCCGCGTGATCGGTTCCTCGGATAAGATTGGCGCGTATCCTGACAGCGATCCGCAGGCGCCTGAGAATTTGGCTGCCACGATATACGAGGCGCTGGGCGTGCCCCGAACCTTCGTGTGGCATGACAACATCCAACGCCCGTTCCACGTCTACCATGGCGAGCCGATCAGCGGCCTCTTCACGTAAGAGCGGTATTCCTTTCTTCGAAACGCAGCGTCGTCCTTGAAGGACTCCAAAGTGGACTCGCGAGTACCAAACGGGGTGACAGACAGAGACCTTCATTGTCCCAAGGGGTGCGAACTACAAATCCGGCTTCCTATTTTAATTCCCTTGGTCAACGGTCGGCGTAGGCTTTGGTCACCAACCACTCCGACCGATGAGCACCGGAACCAAAATCATTTCCTGGATCTGTTTCCTGATCTTCTTTGCAGGCGGTCTCCTGCTTGAGATCCACAGCTTCAAGGGGCTGCGGGAGAAGCGCCAACTCGACCGACTCGCCGCCACGCAGATCAACAACATGCTGGAGGGCGAAGTACGCGTGCGCGGTCACGTGCCCACGAAATTCAAGGCCACCCTGAGCGGTCCGCATTCGCAGAAGCCGTGTGTGTACTATCGCTTTCTTGAGCAGGTGGAGAAGAGGGACAGCGAAGGCAAGACGTCGTGGCGCACGGTGACGGATGAGCGCCAGCATTCAGAGTTCCAGCTCTCCGATGAATCCGGATCAACGAAAGTGTCCCCAACCGGATCCGTGGAATTCAACGTTGCGCAGAAGGTTTGCAAAACTATTGGCAAGCGACGCTATACCGAATGGCGCATTGATCCCGGCGACACGGTGACAGTCATCGGTTACGCCGAGGTCAAACCGGAGGGGAAGACAATCTTCTTCGACATCGACGGTGACTACCCGCCGATGATCACGCAATACATGCGTTCGGACGAAGACATCCGCGAACGGTCCAGTCGTGGCCTGTCTTCCGTATTGATGTCCTGGGGTGGCCTGGCGTGCCTTTCGCTCAGCGTGTTGTTCCTCTACACCGGCATGGGTTGGCACGGATTGCTGGGCTACCTTGCGACGCTTACTTCGGTGCAGTTGGTCGTGCTTTCCTATTTTTCCCTCAACCTTGTCTATACCGACCTGAACGGCGCGACCGTCCGCGGGCAACGCCATGAGAAAAATCTGCAGAAGGAGATCGAGACCGTGCTCGCCGATCACGGAACAAAGTGGTCCGGCGAATGGAAGGATCTCAAACCGCTGGGTGAATATGCCGCCGTGCCCGTGCTACAACGCACCCGCCTCGCCCAGATGCGATTGGATCTCGCCCGGGCACAGACGCGGATCGCCCAACAACGCGCCGTCTTTCCGGAGAACATCCTGGCCCCGCTCATGGGCATTCCACGCACGACTCCCGTTCCTCTGCCGGATGCTGCGCAGACGGAACTGGACAAGCTGGAATCGAACTTTCATTCCGCACGACTGTTCACCGGACGGCTGGGAATCTTCGGATGGAAGATGGAGCACGTGGGCTGGGGCATTGTGGGTTTCGCCCTGCTCGTCGCGCTGTTGGGAACGCGTGGCGGTCTCAAGCGGATCATGACCAAGCGTTGGATCGAGAACATTCCGACCTCCCGCACCAACGGCGTCGCCTTCGGTCTGACGGAATTGAGCGGCACGGCGGAAGCATTTGATGAAAGCCCGCTGGAAACCGGTCCGCTTTCACATCGTCCATGTGTCTACTACCACTATGTGGTGAAGGAGAAACGCGGCTCCGGCAAGAATTCCAAATGGGTGGTGATCGAGGACCGGACACATTCGCAATTGTTCAGATGCTGCGACAAGGATGGCGAACTGAAGGTCTTTCCCGCCGGCGCCGAGTTCTCCACCGACACCAAGACCACGCGGCGATCCGGTCACCTGCAGTATACGGAACACCGCATCGAGGAACATTCGCCGGTCTATGTGCTTGGTCACGCAGACATGGATCCTTTCACCGGCAATTCACTCATGGTCGTCGAGCCGCATGAGAAAAGTTTCCCGTTCATTGTCAGCAGCCTAAGCGAATACCAGATCATGATGCGCAAGGCTTGTGCCGGCATGCTCGGCCTCAACATCGCGTTCAGCGGATTGGTGTTGGCGATCCTTCTTTTCTTTGGCATGGCCGGTTCTTTTTCCACCACCGACTACCTGTTCGCCGCCGCGTCGGGTCCGTTCTTCCTCTTATTCATCACCATCATCCTGCACTACAACGACATCGTGTTCCTGCGACGCCGCGTTGACCGCAACTGGTCCAACGTCGATGTGGCCTTGAAAAAACGCCACGACCTCATCCCCACCATCGAACGCGTCGTGTCCGGCTACCTTGCTCACGAGAAGGGACTGCAGACCGATCTCGCGGAGATGCGCTCGCAGTTCGGCCAGAATCCTTCGTCCAGCCCCGAAGCGGCCGCCGCATATTTTCAATCCGAGGCGCAATTCACCACCCGCTTCATCGGACTCCGCGAAAACTCTCCCGACCTGAAGGGCAACACCCTTGTTGCGCAGATGACCAAGACGCTGATCGAGGTCGAGAATGAGATCTCTCTGATGCGCGAGGGCTACAACGACGCCGTCGAGACATACAACACTCGCATCGAAACCCTGCCCGATGCGTTGCTGGCAAAACCGTTCAATTTTCAGTCGCGGAGTTTCATGCAGTTTGAGTCCGCCATCAGAAACGTGCCTGATGTCAAACTTGGCGCCGCTGCGGCAGCCACCCCCGTCCCCTCGGCCACCGGCGTGAGCAACAAGTCGTTCAACACCACTCCCGCAGTGGCACCGGCCATCGCGGCACCGACTGCCGATATGGTTGACGGGCGGGAAGCGGTTGCGGAAGAGGCGCCGATCCCGGCTCCCGAACCGGTCGCGCAAGCACAGGTCGTATCGGCACCGGCGAACATCCCAGACAATCTGATCGCCGCGGCCAAGACACCCGAACCGGCCATGGCGGTTCTGATCTCCCTGATCTTTGCCGAAACCCGTTTTACGGCGGATGACCTGCCGCGATTGCAGGAGAAGATCGGCGACAAGTCATTGGTCTCCGAGGTGAACAAGCTTCACCAGCAGGTGTCTTCGGTGGATGATCGCAAAAAGCTCGAGCTTGTCGACCACTGCCTGCCCGCGCTGCGCAAACTCCCCTCGCAGGTGAACCTGTTCCAGATCGTCAAGGAACTCGTCGAGTTCGACACCTCGATTTCTCTTTTTGAATATACGCTGTTGCAGATCTTCGAGCGCGAACATGCCAAGCGGACAGATGAAGATCTTCCGCCGCCTGTGCAATGGTACAGCTGCGCCTCTCTTGATCCGGAGGTCAGCCAGATAGCCTCCTTCCTGGCAAACCTCGCGCGAAGTGCCGAGGACGGTGACCGGATCTTCGCCCACATCAAGACGTTGGAGGACAAATACCTTCAGCTAGATCGCCTCACTCTCGAACAAAACACCTTTGATCAGGTCGACCAGGCGGTGAACAAACTCGCCCACCTCGATCAGATGAACCGCCGCAAACTCGTCGTCAAGTTTTCCGAAGCGCTGGCGACGGTCGAACATCCCACCGCCAACCAGATCGATTTCCTCCGCGCCATTGCCGAGCGTTTGCGCGCGCTGACATGAAGAGCACGTTCAGCTTCCGAAGGTGCCGCCCTAAGAATCCGGCAGTGATCGTGTCAAGGCTGTCGGGGATACTGTCTGCGATGTTGTTTGCGGGGCTGACAGTCACCGCCGGTCCGCCCGTGCTCCACATTGATCTGGCGGCACCGGGCGGGGTCGAAACGGGGATCACGCGAATCTACGGTTCAACCGGCAATGGGCAATATGGCGTGCCCGTTTGCGGTGGGTTCGACTGCAACGGCGACGGTTTCAAGGATGTGGCTTTCTCCCAGTTGGTGGCTGATCCGCTGGGAAGGATCGATGCGGGAATGGTGACGTTGGTGTTTCTGCAGGGGCATTTCGGTAGCACCCTCAACACTGCCGGCTTCACCAACAACGTGCTCAAGATCATTGGCGATGCGGACCAGGAGATCACGGGGTCGGAAATCTGGATGGATGACTTCAACGCGGACGGCCTCGGTGACCTGTTGATCGGCCGGCAGAGTTTTACTCCGAGCATCGGACGCGAGGGCGCCGGCGCCGTGACGATCGTGTTCGGCACGACGAATCTCTCATCCGCAGCCGGGGCATTGAGCTATTTTGATCTGCGCAATCCGCCGGCCAACGTGCCGGTGGTGACGATTGTAGGAGAACGTGGATATGACCGGCTCGGCATCTGGTTGCGAACCGGGGATGTGGATGGCGACGGCAATGTCGATCTCGTCGTCGGCGCGGATGAACATGAAGATCCGAGTTCCGAAATGACGGACAATTCGGGCGCGATCTATGTTCTGCGGGGCGGTTCTCATTGGACCGGACTGGGCGGAACGGTTGATCTGGCGGAATTTGGAGAGACAAACTTCCCTGCATCGCTGCAATCAAAGATCGCAAGAGTCCTGCCGCCCTCCGGTTCAACCAACGGTCACTTTGGCGCGACATGCTCGATCGGAGATCTGGATGGCAACGGCCGCGGTGAAGTGTTCGCCTGTGCGGCTTTGCACCGCGCCGGAGCGGGGTTGCGTCTTTTTTCGGCACTGGCCGGCATGGGGATGTCGAGCGGGGGGGCTGGGAAACGGTGTTCTTTTCATCGCGTGGGACGAGAACTTTCCCGAAGGACCATGGCCGGATGGCTATACGTTTCGCATTGATCAGCCACCCTTCGGTGACTACACGCGCATTGACGGGAGTTCCACAAATTCCACGTTTGGCGAGGAGATGTTGGCCGCTGTCGATTTCAGCGCCGATGGATTTCCGGATCTGGTTGTCAGTGACCTCACCGGGCAGGGACCCAACGGCATTCGCTCCGGATTGGGATACGTCGTCTGGAACGCGAGCGTGTTACGCGGACAGATCTTCAACATTGCAACGCCACCCATCGGACTTTCACTGACCACGATCCGTGGACCGTCGCCCGGCGCAATCGGGGCGGACACGGTGGCTGCCGGCGATTTTGACAACGACGGCATTGACGATCTCGCGGTGGGTAATCCCCATGATTCGCCACAGGGAAGAACCGGCGCAGGTTCCGTTCACATTCTCTTTGGGCAACGCGGTGGATGGCTGGAGGTGTTGGATCTGAAAGCGGCGATGGCGACCGATGAAGGACTGCCGCTTCCTACCGAAATACGCATTACCCAGATCGATGCCGCCAACGGTCAGAGCGGAATCAACAAACCGGATACGCTTTGCTATAGTGCCGCTGCGGGAGATCTAAACGACGACGGCTTCGACGATCATGATCGTAAACGAAATGATCGGTGATGGTATCAGTCCCGGAACGGTGTATGCTGTTAACCTGCTGCTGCTTGGCGGATCTGTGCTTAAACCCGGCCATTCATCGGAGCTCTCCATTGCAAGCGACCGATTGGATTTCGGTGCCAGGCCGATGGGAGACACCGAACTCCTCACCCTTACCGCACGGGTGAACAACGTAACCGCAAATCCGATCCCCATTGCAGGAGTCACCATTGAAGGAGCGCGACCATCGGCATTCTCGTTGCATGCGGATTCTGGGGAAACTGAGCTTCAAACAGGCAGTTCGCGCACCCTGGTCGTCCGCTTTCATCCGAGCCGGCTGGGGCCGGTTGGGGCGACGTTGCGGCTACATCAGGTCGGCACGAATCTTCCGGTCCGGGTCAGCCTGATCGGCCGGGTCTACGATCCCGGTTTTGTTCCCATCCTCCGACCGCGAACCGTCGCGACACCGGGAGATCACCTTGGCATCTCGACTTAGCTGGGAATGGGTCTTGACCTGCTCCGTTCCGTGGATCTGCAAGTTTGGCCGGTCTTAAGGAGTGGGTTCAAGGGAACGGGAGCTGAAGTCTTGATTGGTCGTGATGTTACGGAAGGTCAAGGGTTCTATCGCGCCACGGTGCAGCCAGATTGAGCCATCCGAGAACTTGGGTGATAGATATTGCGCGACAAGTCATGCCTATCCGATGGCACCGAGCCGCAAATCACGGGCGACACAAAGACCGCTCAACGCAGCCCCGACTCCGCGTATGGGCCGGGCACCGGATTCGCGCCGATCGCCAAACCGATCCCTGAACTCGGCGAACACGGTATTCACGAAGGCCCGCGATCCCAGCACCGCTCCGTCGTTGAAATATCTTACCCGCACACGTAGCACGGCAGCCAGCGGCAACCGACCACCACCGCGAAGTTCCCGCAGGATTGTTTCGCGATCCAATGCCTTTTTTTTGGAGCTGTTTGTCACACCGGATTCCACGAACAATGAGACACGATACGCAGGTCCGATTCTTCGCCAGATGGTTTCATCGTGAAAACTCGCAATTCCACGTCGCGCCCGAGCGCTTCCGGCCACCGCTTCCGCATAACTGCAAAACCGGTAGTCTTTCGGATCGTCCACAATTCCTGCGCGTACCGGGTTCAGATCGATATAGCGTGCCACCGTCCCAAGCGATTCAATGGAATCTTCCACCACAACGCTCTTGAAACGTTCAGCCCAAAGAGTCCCAAAACGCCCATGCCGTCTGTTGAACCATTTGGAGAACCGGTGCTTCAGTTCCTTCATGAAGACCGAAAGATCTCCCATTCGAGCATGGAGAGACGCCCGTACATCCTTGGGCAGATGTCCGTCCTTCTCAAACTGAGCGTAGACATTCTGCGCGGCAACGCTCTTGTGACCGTAGAGCCGGCGCAACCGCTTGACCAACTCATCGTCGGACAAGGAAACCGACTTCGGGATCCGCACGAGCAGATGGAAATGATTGCTCATCACGCAGTATGCCACCACGTCCACTCCACAGAACTTCGCATGCGACCAGATCATCTGGCGAAACTGCTCCTTTTCCGGATCCCCCAACAACCGTTCACCACCGACGATCCGTCCAATACAGTGATAAACCGCGGTTTGCCCATCCAGTTTGATTCGAGGCTTCCTCATTTCGTTGTCCCGGAAGAGTCAATCCGCAAGTAGTACGAGGCAATAATAAATAGCCTGTCCCTTAATTCAGAATGTGTAGAATTTTGGTGTATAGGTAGTCAATTGGGGCTATTTGCGTTGGAAAGCGCCGGATTTCCACTCGCCGCCGACTTCGCTGGTGATGAGTTTGAAGCCTATTTCGCGGAAGGCGCGGTTCACTTTGGGAAATTGAGTCTCCAAGATCCCTGCCAGCACGAGGTAGCCGTCGGGTTTCAGGTGGTTGGTGATGCGTTCGCGTTCGGCAATCAGGAGATCGTAGATGAGGTTGGCGCAGACGATGTCGTATTTGCGGGTGGTTTCGACGGGGAGTTTGGTGAGATCCTTGCGAGTGGGTCTGACCTGGTCGGCTACCTTGTTCAATTCGCAGTTCTCGCGGGCGGAGCGGACGGAGTCGGCATTGTAATCGAAACAGACGATGTTGGTGTAGCCGAGCTTGGCGGCGGCGATTCCAAGGATACCGGAACCGCATCCGATATCGATGACGGACTGTCGCTCTCCCGCGGTGCGTTGTTCCACGATCTGTTTCATGCAGAACAGCGTGGTGGGATGGTGGCCGGTGCCGAAGCTGACGCCAGGATCGAGGATGATCTCGTGTTGGCCTTTCGTGGGTTTCTTCTTTTCCCAACCGGGTTTCACCAGAATCTTGCCTCCGATGTCGATGGGTACGAAATGGCGCTTCCAGGATTCCATCCAATCCGCGCCCTTGAGCAGCTTTACATGGACTTCGCCGGAACCGATGTCCAGACCGCAGGCGGAAATGTTGTCCAGACCTTCGCGCACCGCGTTTAGTTGCTTCTTCGTCGGTTTGCGAGATTTCTCTAGATAGGTGGAGACGATCGCTAGTTTCTTGGTGAGGTCGACGTAGGCGGCGCTTTGCCGGTCGAAGACGCCGGCCAACATTTCGGCAACGGCTTCTTCCGCCTCAGGCACAACGACGACGGAGAGTTGGTAGACAGATTGCGGTTTCATCAAAAGTTCGTGGCGGCGATTGAACCACGAATCGACACGGATTTGCACGAAGCTGTTTTGCTTTCTGGAATCATTTCGCGACGGTTGGAACTCGAAGTTACGCGCGGCGGAATCCGCCGGTGATGGCGAGGGTCATGCCGGGATCTTAGATGTTGACGAACAACGTGGAGCCGTCTGGTGAGAAACACGGGCCGGCAAATTCGGAGGTGTTCAACGCATTGTGCGCGAAAACAAAGGCATCGCCCTGCGGGGTTACACCGACGATGTTGTTGCGGTCGCGTTTGTCATCGTTGTCCTCGCAGACAAACAGGTCGCCCGATCGCGGCGAGATGGTGAGATTGTCGCAATTGTCCACGAGCGTGGCGTTGTTCGGTTCGATGAACAGTTCCAGTTTGCCCGGCTTGCGCAGTTCGGTGGTGCGCCCTTCATAAGCACTGGGGGTGTATTTCCAGATCTGTCCCTTCTGTACCTTTCCGCCGTTGGTGCAAGCCCAGTAGATGGATCCGCTGCCGTACCAAATGCCCTCACCACGGGCGAACAACGCAGCGCCATCTGCGTGTCCGCGCGCCCGCCGATCATCCTTCGCGGTATCCACGGGATAGACGTCAATCCATTTCACTGCCACCGGAAACCCCGTGGGGATCTGCGCCCCTTACCAGTTGCGCAAATCAAACCCGGCGCGCGCGGTCAGGGCCAGTGCCTGCAGGCGACCGCCTTCAGACAGTCTGCCCAGTTTCTTGGGCAGGTAACGATAGATCAGGCCGTCCGGGGTGTCTTCGGTCAGATAGACGACACCGCTCTTGGGATCAACGGCCACGGCCTCGTGACGGAACCGGCCCATCGCCTGGATGGGTGCGAGGCGGGCAAGCTATACCTGTTCGCTGGCGGCTACCTCCAAGACGTATCCATGATCACGGGCAAGGCTCTTGCCCGCGGTGTCTGTCGTCTCTTCACAAGAAAGCCACGTGCCCCAAGGTGTCGGGCCGCCGGCACAATTGCGCAAGGTTCCGGCCAAGCTTAGATATTGGCGTTCCACCCGGTTCGTCTGGTGGTTGTAGATCAGGGTCGTGCAACCGCCCAACGCGGGTTTGCCCGGTTTGGAACCGGGGTCGTAAATGTAACTGGGATCCAGCCGGCCCAATTCCCGGTTCTGATCACCGAAGGGACCTTCGCGGCGGCTGACATCAGGCTCAATTTCATGGTTTCGCACCAAGACCGTCTTGCCCTCGCTGCCCTTGAAGGCGGCCATGCCGTCGGTCTTCTGCGGTACGACGAATCGATCGGTCATCGTCTAGCCAGACTTGGAAATGACTTGATATCGGAATCCCCGGGGCAGATCGAGAATGCCATTGGGATCCTTTTGCGGAATGTCGTAGCCGTCAATCCGCCCGGCCCATCCCCTGTTGGCAAACTTTGCGAGTCCGGCCAAGCCGGCCGCCACAGTGGTCGCCGATTTGATGAAGTTGCGTCTGGTGCTTTTCATTCCTCTGGGTGCCGGCAACCTATCGTTTTCCCGGCCACGCGGTAGCAAAAAAGCCGACCAGAATGAACATGCGTTCGGACTCTAGATTCGCAATGTGTGAACGGCGATGATCGTAGCGTTGAACAGATCCGATCCGACAAAGATTTCCTCGCGTCGCCGCTGAAACGTTCGCCACAATCCGGCCTTCCAAGAATGAACAGATCGATCGTATTGGCCGGTTGCCTTGCCGGGTTCCTTGTGAGCACTGCTCGTGCCGCCGACATGCGGATGGAGCGGGGTCTCGAATTCGCCGTGGTCGACGGCCAGAGTCTCAAGCTGGATTTCTACTTCCCGAAAAAGGCGAAAGGGTCGTCGCTAGTGGTCTGGATCCACGGCGGTGGCTGGCAGGGAGGCAGCAAGGAGAAGTGCGAGGTGAAGTGGCTAACGCAACACGGGTTCACAGTCGCGAGTATTTCTTATCGGTTGACTGACAAGGCGATCTTTCCTGCGCAGATCCACGACTGCAAGGCGGCGATCAGGTGGTTGCGGGCCAATGCGGATCGATATGGCTATCGCATCGACAAGGTCGGTGTGGCGGGGAGCAGTGCCGGCGGAATGTTGGCGGCCTTGGTTGCCACGTCGGGAGACGTCAGGCAACTGGAAGGAACGGTGGGGGGCAATGCCGGTCATTCCTCGCGGGTGCAAGCGGCGATTGATTACTACGGGGCGACGGATTTTATTCTGCGTTCCAAGACGCAGCCACAGCGGGCGAACGAACCCGGTTCGGTGGTATTCAAGCTCCTGGGTGGCGGAGCCGACAAGAAGACGGATCTAGCCCGGCAGGCCTCAGCAGCGTTTCACGTGACCGACGATGACCCGCCGTTGCTGGTGATTCACGGTCAAGACGATCAGACCGTGTTGCTCGATCAGTCCGAGCGGATCAACGAGGTCTACACGAAAGCGGGATTGCCGATTGACTTTCGCGTGCTCCAAGGTGCCGGCCACGGAGGGAAGCAGTTTTACGCGGGGGAAATGCAACGACTCGCGATCGACTTCCTCAAACGGACGCTGAGATAACGTCGTTCACGAAGAGGGCTTGCCGGCGAGATAGAATTTGGCGATCTCGGCTTCGTTGAGAACGCGGCGGGAAATGAGCAGTTCACCCATGGCGCCGAAGAAGCCGTAGCGGTTGGGACGTGATTGTTCTTCGCTGCTGAGATTGGGATTGCCGAGTTCGAGATATTCGAAAGCCAACGGTGCCGGATCGGTCATGACGGATTTGGAAACCGGACGGCCGTTCCAGTAGTGCATCACCGAGCCATCCGTCGCGTCGTAGGTCGTCGCGAGCAGGGCCCACCGGCCGATCCATTCGTCCTTAAACACCCGCGGCGTGGCGGCGACATCCCAGCGCTGGCCGGATTCGCTCGAGCCCGTGGCGACTTGGAAGCGGACCACACCCGAGCGATCAAGCACCCAGCGAATTTCACCACGGTCGGGATTCAGCTCCGGATTGTCATGGATGCTCTCGCCATTGTCCTTGAGGGACCAATGTTCGGGCTGCTTGGAGCGGAGCAGGATGTTTTCCTCCTGCGTGAACGTGTCCACGCGAACCCAGGTCGCGAGCGTGAGTTTCTCGTGCCGGCCGGGCAATCCGAGCAACACGCGGTCCGTGCGGCGGCGGAACTCAAGCGCCTTCTTCCACGGCCACCGGCCTTCGTTCCATTTCGCCCCAATGACCATGCCGTGGGATTTCTCCGCGGCGTTTCGCGCATGATTCTCCAGCCGGCTCTCCTGGTACACGTCCGTCATGAACGTATAATGCAACAAGGTTTGCGGTTCATGCGACCAGTGCAGCGCATGATCATACCAGTCCACCGAGCGGTTCGCGATGATCTCCTGTTCCATTCGTTTCAACTCATTCAGGTCAGGGAAGAACTTCGGTTTGAATTCCGTCCTGACCGTGCCTGCATTCGCAAACCGGATTGCGGTGGCTTCAATCAATTCCGTCAGATCGCCACCTGAAGGACGGAATTTTACAGGACCATCCAGAGCATGGAGTTCAGTCGGCCCGTCCGACGTGACGTTCAGGCCGAACTGGCGGATGCCGCTGACCTCGCTCAGATCCGGGGTGGACAGTTGAAAGTTTCGCCCGTGACCGGTTACGACGCACGTGACAGATCCCTTCAGAACCCGCGCGGAGTTTCCGGACGTAAGATCCAGCTCTGCCGGTCCGCGCAAAATGACGCGCGCGCCATCGATGAAGTCGACTTGGGCAAGTCCCTTTTGAATTTCAAAGCGGCCCTGCGTCAAAAGTGCGCCGGGCTGTAATCCCGCGTTGGCCGTGCGGGCAAGCACGGCGACAGCGGGCTTCTCGATCGTATTGGTGACCGGAGAAGCTCCTGCGTCAACCGGAGTCTCGCCCCCGGCGCGCTCCGCTACCCTCCCCATGTGAAACGCGGTGACAAACAGGGCCGTCCCAATGGCGGCAAATGTCAGTCCGCCGGTCAGCCATCGGAACAACAGTCCGAATCCGCTTCCCTGTTCAGCCCGGGAGATTTTCGCGGCAACGCGTTCTTCAAAGGCAAAATCGTCGGCAACAAACTCGGTCTCAACAGACTGCTCCAACAACTCTTCCAGCTGGAGCCACCGCGGTTCGCTGGATTGGACCGTCCGGGTCAGGCTGATCATCTGCACCTGTTCGGCGATTTCACGTCGGAAAGCGTCATCCGATTTCAAGCGTTCCCGCAGCTCGGAGCAGCGTTGCACATCGAGTTCGGCATGGTCCAGCCACGCGGCCAAAATATCTTGGAGGTCCTGATTCATTACTCGGTCTCCCCTTTCATGCATTCACGCAGCATTTTGTTGGCGCGGTGATTCATTGTGTAGAGTGCACCGACTTTCATTTTGAGCTCATCGCAAAGCTCCGCGGCGCGTTGACCCTCGAGGCCGGCCCGCACGATGCGGCGCATTTTGTCCGGCAGTTTGGAAATGCAGCTCAGCAGGCGGTCGACCTGTGCTTCACGCAGATCATTGGCCAAGTTTTCGAGATCGACCTCCAAGACCTCCGCCACTTCATTGCGGAATCGCTCCATGGCGTTCTGGCGTCGACTATAGCTGCGAAAATAGGTCTTGAGCTTGTTGCGGGCAATTCCGCGCAGCCAGGCACCGAAATCTTCGTCCAATCGGAACCGGTCCAGATGGTTGAAAGCGGCGATGAAAACATCCTGTGCGAGGTCATCTACATCGTCCAAATGATGCAATTGGCTCGCCAAGAAGGCTCGCAGCGGGAGACCAAAATGTCTCACAATTGGACGGAAAGCATCACGATTCCCCGATTTTACGGCAAAAATCGCGTCTTTTAGGTCAAAATCGCCCGAATTGTGCATTACTATGATGTTTGCCGCTGCCGTCGAGATTCTTACACCGGCTTTATCGGAGCGCAAATCGGAGTTCGGCAGCCACCTTCAGGACGTAACAGGCAGCTGGCTCCCAACGTCCGATTAAGAACTTGCCGCAATACTACGCATAAGTATGATTTTTAAAGGCTTTCGGCATTTTTTGTAAGATCAGCCGGACAGCGGCGAACTGAATGCAAGTGTCTTTGTCAAAACACATAAAAATCACTCATCGACCACTATTATGAACTACGATTGCGGTAATCATCCCGGACAGGATCTCAACTCGGCTCCACTCTACGCGACCCGTCGAGATTTTCTGAATTCAGTCGGCACGGGCTTCGGTGCTTTGGCTCTCTCTGGCATCATGTATCCCGAGTTGACCCGGACCGCCAACGCGCAGTCCGCCGGCGGACTGTTGTCCCCGAAGGAGCCGCACTATAGCGCGACCGCCAAGCGCGTTGTCCACATTTACCAGTCCGGTGCACAGGCGCATCAGGATACGTGGGACTACAAACCCGAGTTGGCTGCCGCTGCCGGTCAGAGCGCGGATCGTGGCCGTCGCCTCCTGCCGCCACAGTTTGAATTCACGCCGCAAGGTCAAAGCGGAATTCCGATGAGTTCGGTCTGGCCGGAACTGTCCCGCCACGCGGACGATCTCGCGGTGATTAACTCCATGCACACTGCCGCTCCGGCGCATGGTCCTGCAACGTTGATCCAGACCACCGGTGACTTCCGTCTGCCCAAACCCTCCATGGGTTCCTGGGTCGTCTATGGTCTTGGCACGGAGAACCAGAATCTCCCCTCCTTCGTGGCGATGAATCCGGGTGGTTATCCCGGGCAAGGTGCCAAGAACTGGCAATCCGCGTTCATGCCGGGCGCTTATCAGGGTACGTTTGTCGATCCGACCGCCACGGACATCGAGCAGATCCTGGAAAACATCCGCAACAAATTCACCACGGCCAGCGATCAACGCAATCAGCTTGATCTCCTGAACAAGATCAATGAGATGCACAAGCAGAAGCGGCAGGCCGATGACGTCCTCGACGCGCGCATCCAGTCCTACGAGCTCGCCTATCGCATGCAGTCGGATGCGACTGAAGCGTTTGACGTGAGCCGCGAACCGGCGGAAGTCCTTGAGCGCTATGGCGCCACGGATCCGGATCCCGCGCTCCGTGCCCAGGCCCGTATGTATATCATCGCCCGTCGTCTCCTCGAACGCGGTGTGCGGTTCGTGCAGCTCTGGAACGGTGGCTGGGACACACACAACAACGCCCAAGGTGCGATCACGCGTAATGCCGGTCGCATTGACAAACCGATTGCTGAATTCATGACGGACCTGAAAAACATCGGTCTGTTCAAGGACACGCTGATCGCCTCCAGCACGGAGTTCGGCCGCAGCTCCACCGAGGACGGTCCGGGTGGGCGTTCGCACAATGCCCGCGCTTTTTCCAGCTGGCTCGCCGGCGGTGGCATCAAGGGTGGCCAGATCTATGGCTCGACCGACGAGCTCGGCGCTGCTGCGGTCGACAACAAGGTGCACGTGCACGAGTTGCACTCGACGATTCTGCACGCGCTTGGTTTCGACTCGGAGAACCTCACCTTCCGCAACAGCGGACGTGACTTCCGACTCACCGACGTTTCCGGCGCCCGCCCGGTGAACGCCCTCTTCTCATAATCCGTTTTTCACGGGCAGGCGCATGTCCGCGTGCGCCTGCCTTTTTTTCCGCCTGATTGCATACGACTCAGATTCCAAAGATGAAAACACGCCACAAACTCAACGAATTCTTCGCCGGCGCCGCAGCCGGCGTTTTGCTCCTGTCCGGCGCGGCCGCCGTCGCCCAGGAGAACCGGCCACTTTCGCCGAATGAGCTGGAGTTCTTCGAAGCCAAGATCCGGCCAGCCCTGATCGAATACTGCTACGACTGTCACAGTGCTGAAGGCAAGGTGAAGGGTGGTTTGCAGGTGGATGGCAAAGTCGCGCTCCTGAAG
>JAYPXF010000131.1:0-13055 GCA_038154405.1 Verrucomicrobiales bacterium
GCTATATACCAACCATGAAACAGATTAATCAATACAGGTTCCGAGCGTTCACGCTGATCGAACTGCTGGTGGTCATCGCCATCATCGCCATTCTGGCGGGCATGCTCCTCCCGGCGCTGGGCAAAGCCAAATCCAAGGCCAACAAGATCAAGTGCGTGAACAATCTCAAGCAGATTTCCACCGGCATGAACATCTGGGCGTCAGACAAAGAAGACCGCATGCCTTGGCAGCTGACCCGCCGCTATCGCGTCGTGCTTTTCGCTCCCAAGGAGGCCGGCGCCGTGCGCTACTTTTTTGATCGGGAAGGCAACGCCACTTGGGGTGGCAACCTGCACCGTCCGCCCGCCACTTGGACGATGTTCGGCATCCACTCGAACGAGCTCGGCAGTCCGAAAATCCTCAACTGCCCCGGCAACCGCCTGAAGAAGAACTCCACAGCCACGGATTGGTCGGACGGCACTTCCGGTTTCTACAACACGGCCCTGCAGGCCAACGGCATCTCCCACATTCACCGCACGGAAGTGACCCGTTACGGCAAACAGCCCGGCTGGGATTCCTCGATATCCTACACGGTCAACCGCGGTTTCGAATCCGACGATCTCCGGCGCGGCATTCAGCCGGCCGGTGATGGCCGCTGGATCTTGGTGATGGACTACAACTTCAATTCATCACAGCGCGCCCAGACCACCGGATTCCCCGACATCAATCCTTTCTATGGCAAGAACTACGGTGGCGCGACCGTCACCGGGTCCATCTACACCAGCCAGGGAACTTGGCGGAACAACAACAAGACTTGGATGGTTCACGGCGGGACCAAGACGGGTCACAATCTCAGCGTCGCGTCCCACAACTGGGGCTTTGTTTCCGGTGCCGCAACCGACAAGCGCTATGCTTCCCACGGCACGGAAGGCAACGTCGCCATGGGCGACGCTTCCGTCCAACAGGTGGCTGTCCGTTACGATTTTGCCGCCCTCGGCATCTCCTACAATCACATGGTGGCCGGCCTGAAGAACAGTAACGGACGTGTCCGCAACGGTGGCCGCAACACCCGGATGTACATCCCGTTCTGATCGGCTGAACATCAAATTCTCAAAACGACCCAGCGGCTTGTCCGACTGGGTCGTTTTCTTTTTGAGGGGTATCGCAGCTGTTCATAGCAGCCACGAGTAATCGCAAGTCGTCGCGGAACTTGTGATTCGTTAGGCATGCATTGCACACTCGAGGAACACACTAGTTCCGGGGCGCCTCACGAACCCAACCGATTCCTCCGTCCAGATCTTCAAACCTGCCTTCGAGCTGCGCGTCAAATGCCTGCGCCAGAATTCGACCAAATTCAGGTCCCGGTTTCATACCCAGTTCGATCAGGTGACGTCCCAACACAATCGGCGTCGGAACGCTGGCCTCGAGGGCCAGCTCACGCGCCTGTGCCCGCAGCCGCACGAGCCCGTCTGGCGTGGTCGGAGGATTGGGCGGGCGGCCATTGTGGTCGGCCTGAATGACGGCACACAGTTCTTCGATGGTCGCCGGTGCCAGTCGCTTTGCCAGACGCCTTACCGATCGCGGCGTGATGTCCTGAAGATGCGCCAGATGGCAACGAACCAGCGGAGGCACCTGTTTCTTCAGTGCGTTTGGAGCACCGATACGATCCAGAAAACTATCCGTCAAGGGCACGCCTGTTTCGTCGTGGCCGGGAGATACGATACATTCCCGATCATGCTTGGACGCACGCCGGGTCGTTCCGGGTTTGCCAAAATCATGTGCCAACACCCCGAACAGCACTGCGAGACGAAACTCATCACCGGCCTGCTTCCATTCGGGCAGCGCGACCGCGGCATCCAGGCAGTGGCAGGTATGCGCCAGTACGTCCCCCTCCGGATGCCAGATGGAATCCTGCTCGGTCCGACGCAGATCCGCGATTTCCGGAAAGTGCTCCAGCCATCCCGCCTGCTCCAGGAACAGAATCCCGCGAGAAGGCCGCTTGCTGTTGATCGCCCACTTGAACCACTCCTCGCGAACCCGATCCAAGGGCAGTTCGGAAAACGTGTCACTTATCTCCCGGCACAACTCAATCGTTTCGTCCGCCGCCACGAGCTCGAAACGTCCAGCAAACTGCATTCCCCGCAACACCCGCAACGGGTCTTCCGAAAACGCTTCGCTCGTGTGGCGAAGTTTCCGCTCCCGCAGATCCTGCTCCCCGCCATGGAAATCCAGCAGGCAATTCTCTCGCGGATCATACATCAGCGAGTTGATCGTGAAATCGCGACGCGAAGACGCCTCCTCCGGCGTGATGTCCGGATCGAACTCAACTTCAAATCCCTTGTGGCCGATTCCCGTCTTGTTGTCCCTTCGGGGAATCGCGAAGTCATAGTCCACTCCGCTCGTTGTGGTCAGCTTGATGACTCCGAAAGATTTCCCGACCAGATCCGTGCGTCCCCATTTGCGCAGTGCTGACGCAAGTTCCTCATACGAAACCCCGAAACATTCCACGTCATAATCCTTCACCGGCAACCCGAGCAGCGAGTCACGAACACAGCCACCGACCAGACAGGCGTGGGACAATCCCGGCGTCTCCGCCAGAATGCGTGCCAGCTCTTCCGGAAATGTCATCGTCGTGTGGGACATCAACTCACGACATTCTGCGGACTCCCGTCAATATAGGCCTTCAGATTGGCCACCGAAACCTCCAGCAGGCGACGACGGGCGGATTGCGACGCCCAGGCATTGTGCGGCGTGATCAGACAATTCCGGGCGCTCAACAACGGATTGTCCGCGGCCGGGGGTTCGGCTGACAGGACATCCAACGCAGCCCCTCCCAACCGCTCCTCGTTCAATGCCGCAGCCAACGCAGCTTCGTCGACCAGCTGCCCACGGCTGGTATTGACCAACAACGCCCACGGCTTCATGGCAGCCAACCGTGCCGCATTGAGCAACTTCTCGGTCTCCCCCGTCAGCGGGCAATGCAGGCTCACCACGTCCGCCGTTGCCAGCAGCGTTTCCAGATTGACAAATTCAACACCGTCCTCATCACGTGCAGTTCGCGAATGCGCGATGACGTTCATCCCCAGCGCCCGGGCTATGCAACCGGTGGCGCGGCCGATACGTCCCCACCCAACCACGCCAAACGTCAGTTGATCCAACTCGGTGATCGGCTCTTTGGTGAAACACCAGTCGACGCTGTTCACCCACTCTCCCTCGGCCACCGCCTGACTGTGCCGTCCGACATGATTGGTCAGTTCCAGCAACAGCGAGATCGCATGTTGTGCGACCGACCGTGTTCCATATGACGGCACGTTCGTCACCGTGATGCCGGATTCGCGGGCGGCCGCCACGTCAACAACGTTGAATCCGGTGGCGGTGACGCCGATATACTTGAGCTCCGCCAGACTGCGGATCACTTCACGATTCACCACCGCCTTGTTCGTGATGATCGCATCTGCGCCCGCCGCCCGCGCGATAGTCTCCGCCGTCGAACTCCGCGGATGAACCTCACAATCGCCCAATCCCTCGAGATCTCCCCAACTGAGATCTCCCGGATTGAGGGTATGACCATCAAGCACGACGATTTTCATCGGCCCCAATCTGACAACAAACGAGCTTGCGCGCGACGCATTTTCCCGGCCTTTGTCGTTAAAATACCGCCGTTTCCGAATGTGCACAGCCTTGTAACACCCTTCTCCCTCACGTAGCCCGTTTGTCGTCGTCGGTCAAAATGACTGCTTTCGAAGAACAAAAGAGCGTCGAAAGAAACGCCTTTGCCTCCCGTGTAGAACAGGTTCGCACCTGGATGACTGAGCATCGGACGATCATCGTGTTTCTGGCCATGCTCATTCTGATGGCGGCCTTCGGCAAGGCGTTCGAGATGCTGCCGCGGAGTCCCAAGTGGATTGAAACCACGCTCCATCTGACGGACCGCGGCGAAGGAATGCCGATCGATTTCGCCCCGGAAGTCTGGCTGGCGCTCGTCGCCATGGTGTTGGGCACGCTGATCATCGTCATTTCCATCTCGTCGCAAAGCATCCCGAAACTCATCGACCTCTACATGCGCGACTGGCTCAGCCTGACCTATCTCTGGTTCATGCTGCTGGCGATGATGCAGAACATCATGTTGCAGAATGAAGACATGGTGGATCTGCCCACACGACTGGACGCGTTCCTGAACACCTACATCTATCTGCCTACCGCCATGGTGTTCGCCATCCCCTACATTTTCTACATCCTCAGCAACACCGCCCCAGCCAAGGTCATCCAACGCATTCATCGCGACAACCTCGGCCGTATCCATCTGCTCACCGATGGCATGACCCGTGAGGCATTGGAAGATCCCGAGGTATGCAAGAGCTACCAGCTCCAGCTGTTTGAATCCTTCAATCAGTACGACGACCTGCTCCAATACACCCAGTTCAAGGAACCCAAGGCGCTCATCATGACGCGGATCAGCGCCGCCATCCGGCGTTACATCAAGGCCAAGCCGGACATCACCCCCAACTTCTTCGCCGTCTCACGCGAGACCATGGAGGACATTTCCTTCCTCACCATTCGTGACCAACGCAAACGGATCGAAGGCACACGCTCTTTTTATGAACTCAAAGGCTTCCGATCCTGAGCAACCAATACGCGAAGCTGATCGAGAATGACGAATTCGACCTCGCGTCACTCTGTGCTTCACAGTTCGTCGACGTGGCCCGCGAGGCCGGCAAGACCAAGCTCGAGCACGGCCTGCAGGAGATCATCATCATCATCATCCAGTTCAACACCCTGATTCGCTACTCCATCAACCGCGGGGTCAAGAACAGTGAGTCACGTCACACCTACAATCTCATCTTCTTCTACCGACAGTTCATTCTCGAGTCCGCCAACGCCGGTCATGTGGAGATTGTCGAAACCGCCGCCAATTACCTGAAAATGTACAGCGGCGAAATCTACCATCACAGCCAGACGATCCCGGCCTTCAAGTTTCTCGTCGACGTCTGCGTGGCAGAAATGCGAGCGATCCTTCAATACCTCTCCATTTCCAAGTGGTCCGAGAAGGATCAACAGCAGGTCTTGGACATGATGCTGAAGATGGACGATGCCCCGGGTCACACCATTCTTCCCGGAGCCTCCCCGGCGCGCAGCATCGGTGTCCGCGTCATCCAGATCGGCCTCGCCCTGTTCTACATCAAACGCCAGCAACAACGGCTGGTGGACGCGATCATCGAGGATTTCATCGCCCCCACCACCCGGACCGACGCCCAGGACCTTTCGTCCCTCATGTGGACCATCGTCAATCGCCTCCAGACCGAGCCGGAGTCCTTCTGGGAGGTGACCGACCGCGGTAACCAGAACATCTACTATTGCCCCTACACCGACGCCATTCCGGAACTTATGGACCGCTTCCAACAGGAATTGGGCGACATGACATCATCCCTCTATCCGGATATGAATTCACCGATCAACGGTGCCAACGGGTCGGCGACCAATCACATCAGCAAAAAGCAGATCACCGAATCGGCTCCGATACAAACCCCGGTCCCCAACCCCACGCCGCCGGCGGGAGAGAATCCCGGAAACTCAGGCAATCGCTACCGCCCCCGTCGACGGTAAGATCTCGCACATGGCGGGAGTCACAGGCTAATCAATCCCATGGAAGGCATCGCTCCGTCGATGCCGCTCGGCACTCGCTCCATTCGAGAAGACAGCGACCCGCTTCCCCGCACTAGCCGACCAATTCACTAATCGGATTGCCGACATCTACCAGGTATTGAGGTCGTCCGGTGATGTCTTCCAATGTGATGTTTTGCGCATCAATGCCCAGATGCCGATACAGCGTGGCAATCACATCCTGGTAATGGACCGGCCGACTCGTCGCTTCTCCCGCCAGGCGATCAGTCGCCCCGATCACCTGCCCACCCGACATTCCACCTCCGGCCATGATGCCCATCGCCACGCGCGGCCAGTGATCACGCCCTGTCTTTGAATTGACCTTTGGCGTCCTGCCAAATTCTCCCCATGCGATGATCATCACGTCATCCAACATGCCCCGCTCTTCCAGATCGGTCACCAGCGTATGTATCGCATGATCCATCAACGGCCCCATGTATTCCATGCGATGAAAATTCGCGCTGTGCGTGTCAAAGTCACTGAGCGAAACACTCACACAACGGACGCCCGCCTCGATCAACCGACGGGCCAGCAGGAATTTCTTGCAGCCTTCCGGGCCTTCCGTCGTGTAATGCCGTTCATCCGGCATCTTTAACCGCGGACTGTAGCGCTCGATCAACTTCGGATCCTCTCGCGAAAGATCCAATGCGGCCGCAAACTTGCCCGAAGAAAGAATCCCCATCGCCTGCTGGGTGAAGCGGTCCAAAGCCGCGATCGAGGCATGCCGGTCAATGCCCCGGCGCATCTCATCCACCTGCCTCATCAACGTCACCCGGTCCTGCATGCGACCACTCGTCAACCCGTCGGCCAGATCCAGTTCCAACGTGTGCCCCTCGCCAAGTCGCGCGAGTTCCTCCTTCATCCCCGGCTCCAATTCCCGCTTGAACAGATGCGAGAGGTCCGGACGGAACGGGCGATATGCCGGACCGATGAAACCCGGTCGGGCACTGTTGCGAGCCAACGGCCGCCCCTGCATCAGGTCCACAAACGCCGGGGCCGTATCCGTCGCCTTGCCCTGCAGCATTGAGACGACACAACCGAGTGCGGGCCTTCCCCCGATGCCGGCAAGGTCTTTGGAGTTGAATCCGGACTGACACTGAAACGCATCGTGTCTTCCCGCAGCACCCACGAGACTGCGCAGGAACACAAACTTGTCGGCATCCTTCGCCAGCTTCGGCAGCAACTCGGTAAAGTGCACACCCGGAATCTTCGTGCTAATCTCGCTGAACGGACCGCGAATCTCACTCGGCGCATCCGCCTTGGGATCAATCAGATCCATCTGCGGCGGCCCGCCATCCAGGTGAATGTTGATCACCGCCTTGCGTGAAGATCCAACACCCGCCAGGGCCTCCAAACGCAACACATCCGCCAGCGTCAGGCCCGCCACCCCCAGAGAACCGGCACGCAAGAAGCCACGGCGCGAAACGCCATCACATCCGGGAACAGATTTGCCGCCAAAGTTCAGCACAGTAAATCAACAAGGCTTCATGAAACTAGAAACCCGACGGGCTTGAGTTGCAAGCCCGAACCCGCGCACCCGCGTTTCGGATATCGGCCCTTGGGATTCGGTATTCCTTACGACCTTGGGTCTCTGGGTATTCCGTCATTCGAAAAAGAGAGACCCGCAGGAATTCACCAGCGGGTCTCAAAGCATAGCCCCGGCATCGCCGTGTTGTGACGGGTCCCTTGAACGTCAAGGAAACCAGGTGGGGTCCAATCGGTGGCTTACGCCTTCCAGTGAAGGCCTGACGGCCATCACCGAAGTCAAGACCCCTTATTGATAACTACGGTTCAGGGAGTTTGTCGCAATCACGCACGGGCTAGGGCTAAATTTGAAAAGATCAGGGCACGGTGGCCGAACAAAAAAAAACTATTCTTCATCGATGTTCTTCCTCAAGTCATTTGTCCCAAAAGTTGTCCTGAGTGGCATCCGGCAGAAACTTTGCTGATCCGCTTTGTGCTTGCAATTGCAGACACTCGTCATAGCCCTTTCCCCCATGAATCGCCTCCGAGCTCACCTCAGCATTCTGTTCTGCATCATCACTTTCAGCTTCAGCGCCACCGCGAAAGATGACCGGCCCAATCTCATCGTCGTCATGGTTGACGACATGGGCTACGCCGGACTCAGTTGCTTCGGCAATCCGTATTTCCAGACCCCCGAACTCGATCGCATGGCCGCCGAGGGAATGCGCCTCACTGATTTTCATTCCTCCGGCACGGTTTGCTCACCAACCCGCGCCGGCCTTCTCACTGGACGCTACCAACAACGCGCCGGCATCGAAGCCGTCATCCATCCCTACCCCGATCACCCCGAACATCGCAAGGGTCTCCAACTTTCCGAAACCACCTTTGCCGAAGTTTTGAAGAAGGCCGGCTACGTGACCGGCATGTTCGGCAAATGGCATCAGGGCTATCCCGTCAATTCCGACGACTACCATCCGCAGGAACACGGCTTCGACGAATTCGTTGGCTACCACAGCGGGAACATCGACTTCATCAGCCACGTCGGTGACCACAACGTCCACGACTGGTGGCACGGCAGAAAGGAAACTCCGGAAGACGGCTACTCCACCCATCTCATCAACAAATACTCCGTCGACTTTGTCCGTCGCCACGGCAAGGGCGACAAACCCTTCTGCCTCTACATCTCCCATGAAGCCATCCACAACCCCGTGCAGGTTCCAGGCGACCGCGTCCGTCGCACCACCGAGGAATGGGATCGCTGGAAATGGCGCGACGTCTCCAAGGAAGAACGCATCGCCAAATACAAGGGCATGACCCTGCCCATCGACGAAGGCATGGGCGACCTGTTCCGAACCTTGCGGGAACTCGATATCGCAGAGAACACCTTCGTTCTCTTCTTCTCCGACAACGGCCCCGCCGGGGACTTTCCGAGCGGAGATCCGAAGTACCGCAGCGGCAAAGGCCAGGTCTATGAAGGCGGCCACAAAGTCCCCGCCATCGCTTGGTGGCCCGGCCACGTCAAACCCGGCACCCAATCCGATGAAACCCTCATCATCATCGACATCATGCCCACCCTGCTCCGACTCGCCAGAACCAAGACCACCGGCAAAGCCATGGACGGCGTCGATTTCTCCAAGGTCATTCTTGAAAACAAACCCATCGCGCACCGCCAATTGTTCTGGGCCTCCATGAGCAACGGCGGCCGACGCTCCGAAGCCATGCGGGACGGCGATTGGAAACTCGTCGTCCAACACCCCCGAGCCAAGCCCGGCACTTTCGAAAACGAAAAACTCGAACTATACAACCTCATGACCGACCCAGGTGAAAAGAAAGATCTTTCCAAGCGAAATCCCGACCGAACCCACAAAATGGCTCAACGTCTGAAAGACTGGTTTACCGAAACCCAGGCAACCGCAACCAGTCAACCCGGTGGCTGGCTGGATCGGTAAACGCCTTCGCTCTTGCCTTACCAAGGGGACGTGTTAGAGAGGCGTCCATGAAATCACGCTTCGCTCTTACCGTCGTTCTTGCATTTTCTCTGGGCCAATTTGCCACTGCTGGCAATTGGCCGGCTTGGCGGGCGGATCTGGCGGGGAGTGCGGAAACGACGGAGTCGGGATTGCCGACCTCTTGGAGTGCGGACAACAATGTTAAGTGGCGGACCGCGTTGCCGGACCGGGGGAATTCCACGCCGGTGATCTGGGGGGACAAGGTGTTTGTGACGCAGGTGGTGGAGGATGACGATTTCCGCAGCCTGATGTGTTTCAATCGCAAGAACGGAAAGCTCATCTGGCAGAAGGGGGTCAAGTATTCGGAGAAGGAACCGAGTCATCGCACCAATCCGTATTGCTCGGCTTCGCCGGTGACGGATGGCAAACGGGTGATCGTTACTTTCGCTTCGGCCGGGGTGTTCTGCTACGACATGGACGGCAAGCTGCTTTGGAGACGGGACCTCGGCAGGCAGCATCATACCTGGGGCAATGCTTCGTCTCCCCTGCTCTACAAGGATCTTTGCATTCTGTATCACGGCCCCGGACCGGGCTCGTTCATGGTCGGGATGGACAAGTTTACGGGCAAGACGGTGTGGAAGTTTGATGAACCGAATTGGAAGATCGGCAAGCGCACGGATGGGTTTCAAGGGAACGAAGCGCGAGGCATTGTCGGTTCGTTCAGTACCCCGATCATCGTGAAGGCGGATGGACGTGATGAACTGATCATGTCGTTTCCGATGGAGATGCGTGGGTTCAATCCGGAGACGGGCAGTGAGTTGTGGAACTGCAAGGGGTTGAATCCGTTGGTCTACTGCTCACCGGTCTATCATGACGGAGTAGTGGTCGCAATGGGTGGTTACTATGGCAATTCCATGGCGGTGCGGATCGGTGGGAGCGGTGACGTGACCCGGACACACCGGCTTTGGCACAAGGTCCGTCACAACGGCGGCATCGGATCCGGTGTGGCGAAGGATGGTCACATCTATTATCCGAATTCCGGTGGCACCGGATTCTGCGTAAACATCAAGACGGGTGAAGAGATCTGGTCCAACAAGTTGGCGGGCAAGTCGCGTCAAACCGGTGCCTGGGGTTCTCCGGTTCTGGCGGGTGACACCATCTATTTCATGAACCAGGGCGGCGACACGCTCGTTTACAAGGCGGACACGAAGTTCAAGCAGGTGGCGGCCAATCCGATTGGCGAGAAGTCGAATTCGTCGATCGTCTTCTCCGACGGTGATGTGTTTATCCGCACGCACAAAGCGCTTTGGTGCATTGGCAAGAAATGATCGACAAACTCTCCATTGGCGATGTCGCGGTCAAGATTGCGGAGTATCGCGACTTTCGGATCACCCACGATGATCTCGTGGAATGGTCCCGAGCGGCGATGATGGCCACGGATATCTATCCGCTGGAGGTCAACATGATCATGGACCTGTTGCAGGACATCAGTGCGAGCACGCCGGTATCGATGCGGCGGGCCATTGAGGAGCATTCGATCCTGATGAACAGGGTGAAGAAGGATGGGGATCAGCTTTACTTTTCGAAGTGATGGTTGAAGGGGGGCTTTTGGCCGCAACGGACGCAGAGACTTCAAAGCTGGGGAACCAAGATTGCGTGCAGCGGTTGCTATAACCTCACTTTGAGGGCTGAAGGAAGGATTGCGGATCAATCGTTGTGTCGCCCCTTCGGAACTTTGATCAGGGCTCGCGAGGATGGTTCGACAAGCTCACCACAAGCTCTCGCTCCACCGGAGTTCGGATCGCTCGCGCTGGGGATGTGATGTTGTGAAACAGAACGACCGAAGGCCTGTGAGACCTTCGGTCGTGTGATTTGTTGAGTCGGAAGATTTTGCATCTTCCGCTACAGGAATCAGTTCACCGGGACGAGTTTCTGGATCATGCCTTTGCCGCCGGAGGCGACGGTGTTCTTGGGGTTGGTCATGATGTAGAGCTCGCCGGCGGCGTCCGTGCCGAAAGCCCAGAGGAAGGCGGACATGTCGGGCTTGCCTTCTGCGCCGATGCCGAGGGGTTCATAGCTCCACTTGCCGTTCTTGCCGCGGGTGGCGACATACATGATGCCGAGTTTGTTGGGGCCGGCATTGCGGGACCAGTCGCCGAAGACGTATTTGCCGCTCAGTGACTTGATCGCTGATCCGCGATAGACGTAACCGCCGGTGATGCTGCGTCCTTTGCCCTTGGGGCCGAAGGCACCCATGTTTTCGTAGGCCACAATCGGGTCGACGTACTTGCCGGGTTTCTCACCGGTGTAAGGTTTGTCGAGCGGCGTGCGTTCCTGTTGGGGATTGAACCACTCATTGCCTTCGCGGAGGTTCCAGCCGTAGTTGCCGCCCTTCACGATGATGTTCACTTCCTCCCAGCGGGATTGGCCGACGTCTCCGACGAACAGCTCGTGCTTGCCGCCCTTGTCAAAGGTCAGGCTCCAAGGATTGCGGATGCCCGAAGCCCAGATTTCCGGCTTCACGCCTTTCTTGCCGACGAAGGGGTTGTCCTTGGGAATCCCGTATTCGTTGCCGCCGGACTTGGAGTCGACATCGATGCGGAGGATCTTGCCAAGCAACGTGCTCATATCCTGGCCGTTGCCTTTCGGTCCGCGTGCTTCGAACTCGGGAATGGTGATCTTCTTGGTCTTGCGATCCCGCACCGGGCCCTTGTTGACGTCGTTCTTGTGACCGCCGTCACCGCTGGCGATGTAGAGTTTGCCGTCCGGACCGAAGGCGATGCGACCGCCGTCGTGGTTGAAATAGGGTTGGTCGATCTGCAGCAGCACGCGCTCGGATTTGAGATCTAGCTTGTTCTTGTCGACTTTGAACTCGGAGACGTGGCTGGTGTGATCCCAATACTTGGGAGCGCCTTCGCGGGCTGGTGCGCTGTAGTAGATGTAGAGCTTCTTGTTCTGGCGGAACTTGGGATGCAAGGCCACGCCGATCAGGCCGCGCTCATCGAAGCCCTCCTTCACCGCGCAGAGCAAGGGCTTGATGTCGCCCAAGGGCTTGATCTTGCCGTTCTTGCTGATGAGCGAGAGCTTGCCGACCTGTTCGCCCAGCAACATCTGGTTCTTGTTGTAGGGAATGAGAACGGTGGGCGCGGTGAGACCGGAGGCGATCGTCTTGAGACCAACCTTCAGTTCTGCAGAAGCCACCGAAACCGAGCACACCAGTGCCATCAAACCAGTAATACGGGTCAATTTCATGGCGCGGAAAATAGCATCGCCCGCAGTCAACACAAGCATTGCAGCCCAGAGAATTTCATCCGCTCTCGCACTGGGACGGCCGGCAATCATATGATTTGTGCCATGTCCGAAACCCAGAAGAACACGGTGCGGATCAGGCTGCGACCGGCGGCGGAGAAGGCCGTGCGGGCCGGGCATCCATGGGTGTTTGCGGACAGCATCAAGTCGGAGCACCGGACGGGTGACATCGGGGATCTGGCGATTGTGTATGACCGCAATGACCGCTTCCTGGCGGCGGGGCTCTACGACCCTGAATCGCCGATTAGCGTGCGGATTGTCCATGCCGGGAAGCCGACGACGATTGATCAAGAGTTCTGGCAGGCGTTGGATGCGGCGTTCGCCAAACGGGCGCAATTATTTGAGTCCGATACGGACGGTTATCGTGTGATCAATGGAGAAAACGATGGGTATCCAGGTCTGGTGCTCGATCGCTATGCAGACGTGTTGGTGCTGAAGGTTTACACCAGTACGTGGCTGCCGCGAGTGGGCATGCTTCTGGAACTGCTTGAGGAGCGTGATGGCAGATCAGGAGTCGTGCTGCGACTGGCGCGGAACATTCAGTCATTGGCGGCATCACAATTCAAGCTGCGCGATGGTTCGGTGTTGAACGGTGTCGATGTGCCGGAGCGGGTCGTCTTTCAGGAGAACGGGATCCGTTTTCATGCGGACGTCATCAAGGGGCAGAAGACCGGGTTCTTCCTGGACCAACGG
>JAYPXF010000131.1:13065-13403 GCA_038154405.1 Verrucomicrobiales bacterium
TTTCTCTCCATGCGGCACTGAATGGAGCGAAGGCAGTTGCTGATCTGGATATCAGCCAACATGCGTTGGATTCGGCAACGGCGAATTTTGAATTGAACGCAGCAAATCCGTCGATTGCCGCCTGCCCGCACGAGACGATCAAGGCCAATGCATTCGATTGGTTGAAAGAAGTCGATGGGCGTCGGTTTGATCTGATCGTGATCGATCCGCCGTCTTTGGCGAAACGGGAGAGTGAACGGACGAATGCGCTATCGGCGTATCGGCAACTGACAGCGGCGGGGATTCGGCGATTGGAACGGAATGGGATTCTTGTTTCCGCGTCGTGTTCGGCGCATGTG
>JAYPXF010000131.1:13413-18739 GCA_038154405.1 Verrucomicrobiales bacterium
CTGGATGCGGCACGTAATTCCGGTCGGCAGTTTCGGGAATTGGAGCGCACGGATCATGCGGCGGATCATCCGGCGACGTTTCGGGAGGCGGAGTATCTGAAGTGTGTGTATCTGGAGTTTGATGGTGACCGATGAGTGCTCTCTGTGAAGGCTCCGCCTTCATCGGTGACTGAAAGCCCCTGCTACGTGGCTCGCGCAGACTGACCCGCTTGATTTGCAATTGATTGCGAACTTGTCAGCGGGCAGGTGCTGAATATGCTCCCACCGATTTATGAGATTGCCCATTTGCGTAGCCCTTTGCGCCGTATTTACCAGCGCCACGTGCAACACTTCGGCACAAGACACCGAGGCCCGACTCGTTGAACATCGTCGCATCTGGGACAGCGCTCCGCACAACGCCTTCACCGATCTCACCCATTTTCGCGGCAAGTGGTTCTGCGTATTTCGCGAAGGCTCGGCGCATGTTTCGGAAGACGGCACGATCCAGGTGTTGTGGACGAAGAACGGGCATTGGTGGGAACCCTGTGCGCGCCTCCGGATGGAGGGACTGGACCTGCGCGATCCAAAGGTCTCCGTGTCGCCGGACGGCAAGGAACTGGTGGTGCTGGCAGGCGCCGCCGCGCGAAAAGGGAAAGGCGCCGCTACCATGACGCAATCGATCATCGCCCGATCGAAAGACGGCTGGAAATGGGACGGAGTGAGTGTGATCGGCGCCCCCAACTACTGGCTCTGGCGGATGACCTGGCACAAGGGCAAGGCCTATGGCGTGGCTTACGCTGTCGGACCGGAGGTGAAGCAGAGCCGCGACCATCACTCGATGCTGTTCAGCAGCGACAACGGAGCGGAATTCGAAGTTGCCGTTCCGGATCTGCTCACGGGCAAATCCCCACGCCCGACCGAGGCAACACTAAGGTTTGATGCCCGCGGAAACATGTTCTGCCTCCACCGCCGAGATGGTGGTGACAAACCGACCGCGCTGCTTGGTTTCAGTCCCCCACCCTATCAGGAGTGGGATTGGAAGGATCTGGGCGACTATTTCGGCGGTCCCAACTTCATCCAGATTCCATCCGGTCAATGGATCGCCTGCGGTCGCATGAAGAACTTCGGGCCGAAAAAAGAGACGAGAACGGTGCTCTGCGAGTTGGATCTGGATGCCGGCGCATTGATCCCTTTGGTCGCGCTTCCGAGCAGCGGCGATTCGAGTTATGCGGGTCTCTACTGGAGGGACGGTTTGCTCTGGATCACGTATTACTCCTCGCATGAGGGCAAGTCGGCGATCTATCTCGCCAAGGCGGAGATTCAATGAGCTGTATTTCCCTGACGACCGACTTCGGCGTTGACGACTGGTTCGTCGGCACGATGAAAGGCGTCATTCACGGGAAATCCCCGACGGCGAACATCATCGACCTGACCCATGGCATTCCCCACGGCGACATCCGGGCCGGGGCTTTTGCGTTGATGGCCGGATATCCACACTTCCCCAAACAGTCCGTCCACGTCGCGGTGATTGATCCGGGAGTTGGGAGCGATCGTCCCGCCATCGCGGTGGACACTGCGGACTACTTTTTCGTGGGTCCCGACAACGGCGTCCTTTCATGGGCGCTGCGAAACGAAGATGTCCGGGCGATCCATCGCCTGGAGAACGCCGCCTACTTTCTGGAGAACTTCAGCGCCACTTTTCACGGCCGGGATTTTTTCGCGCCGGTGGCGGCGGAACTTATGAACGGCGTATCGATCTCACATCTTGGCGAAAAAGTGACAGAGATCGAGCGACTGCCCTGGCCAAGTGTTCACACGAGCGCAGAAATGCTTTCGGGTGAGATCATCTACATCGATGTGTTCGGCAACGGAATCACGAATATTCCGGTGACAGAAATGAGAGAGTTGAGGGCTCCGTCTGTCAGAATTGGGAGCCGCGGTTTCGCGGCAGTGGAAGCGTGCTACGGAGCGGTGAAAACGGGTCATCCAGTAGCCGTGCGGGGATCAAGCGGTTACCTCGAGTTGGCGGTCAATGGCGGCAACGCCGCGGAATATCATCACCTGGAAGTGGGGACGAACGTCTCCGTGCGGTGATCGCCGCGGCGGAGTGAAGTCCCGGCTGGAGCTTACTGCAGACGCCAGACGATGCGTCCCTTGTCCAGATCGTAGGGAGACATCTCCATTTTGACACGGTCGCCCACGGAGAGACGGATCCAACGCTTGCGCATCTTGCCGCTGATCGTGGCCAGCACGCGATGTTTGTTCTGCAGTTCGACACGGAACATCGTGCTCGGAAGCACTTCCGCAATCTTGCCCTCTACCACCAGATGATCTTCTTTCGCCATTATCTTCAATTCCCAGACTCGTTTTCGGTCTCCGCGATTCAGTCTGGGAATGAACCGCGAAGAAACAAAAGGCCGGGCCCCAAAACCGTGGGGCCCGGCTTGAAAGTGCGTTCGGTTTAGTAGCGTCCGCCGCGTCCGCCGCGATCACCACCACGGCCTCCACGACCGCCGCCACCGCCACCGCGGTAGCCACCACCGCCGCCGCCACCACGCTCTTCACGCGGACGGGCGATGTTGACCGTGAGATTACGACCGTCGAGGTCCTTGCCGTTCATGCCTTCAATGGCGGCATTGGCCTCTTCTTCGGTACCCATGGTCACGAAACCAAATCCGCGAGGACGACCGGTTTCACGATCCATCAGGAGGGTTGCTTCGACCACGCTGCCGTACTGGGCGAACGCGTCTTCAAGTTGGGATTCCGACGTGCCAAAAGAGACGTTCCCAACAAACAGTTTGTTATTACTCATGCGATGTTTGATTTCCCGCAAACGGTTGCCACTTCCAAAGACTGTTCCCGACCATCGGGTTTCAAATCATCACCGAACTAACAAAGGTCCACCTGAGATTCACCATGCCTCGAAACTAACTCTGCAACCGGCAGGAATCCGTAATGTGCCCCCAACCGTTGGCGGAGTAAACCTTTATTGGAGAGAAAATAGGGGTAGTTTTGAGGATGAAGGGACGAATGGTTGAAGGATTGAACTGTCAAAAAGGAACCCGTTGGCGGACGCATCCTGACCCTTTCAACCTTTGTTCCTCCAACCGTTCAACCGATTCCATTCACTTCACCGCGTTGCAGAGCGGTGTCATTCCTTGGATCCGGACTTCGAGTTTGTCGCCGGACTCGATCGGGCCGACGCCGCTGGGTGTTCCCGTCAGAATCACATCGCCCGGAAGCAGGGTGATGTTCGTGGAAATGAAGCTCACCAGATCGAAGCAATTGAAGATCAGCTGACTGGTGTTCGAATTCTGCCGCAGCTGCCCATTCTGAAAGAGCTGCACGCTCAAGGTATGCGGATCAATCTTGGTTTCGATATACGGCCCCAGCGGCGTGAACGTGTCAAAGGACTTGGCGCGAGCCCATTGGCTTTCGGATTTCTGGATGGTGCGATCACTGATGTCCTGCGCGGCCGCATACCCAAAGATGTAACGGGCAGCGGCGGCCGGGGTCACATTGCGGACACGACGGCCGATCACAATGGCCAATTCAGCCTCGAAATCAGTACGATGATTCTCGAAAGGAATATCGATCTTGCCGCCATCTGCCAACAGACTGGTAGGTGCCTTGAGCCAGAAAAGCGGTTCCTTGGGAAGTGGGTTGCCCGATTCCCTAGCGTGATCGGCATAATTCAGACCGACCGCAATTAGTTTGGAGGGAGCCACCGGAGTGAGAGTCTTGATGCCCTTACGCGGAAGCGGCTTCTTGCCGAAGGAGGGCGAACCGAACACATCCCCGTTGAGCTTGAACAATTCCCCGTCCACCACCTTTGCGTAAAAGATGTCGTCGCCCTTTTGAAAACGCCCGATGGCTGCCATAAGCAGTTGGCCTTGTAACATCTCAATTCCGACTCCCGCAAGGGAAAACCTGCCAATCAAACAACATCTCCGGGATTTTCAACAAAAATTTATCCGCAATCGCTACTCGGTCACTCCAACTGAAAACCACCGGAATTGACACCTTTTGCACGCCGGTGATAGCGTCCGCGTCATTCCAGCCCTATGACCCAGACCCTCGAAGAACCGGTTCTGGTACTCAATCGGCTGTGGCAGGCGGTCAATGTCTGCTCAGTCCGCCGGGCTCTCTGTCTCCTCTTTCAGAATCACGCGCAGGTCGTGCTGGGCGATCAGAACGGAAATTTCGCCACGTTCAATTTCGGCGAATGGCAGGATCTTTCGGAACGTGAGCCGCATCCCGAATCCATCAAGACCGTCTCCATGCGGATCCGCGTTCCGCGCGTCATCGTGTTGGCAGTCTTTGACAAACTCCCGCGCAAGGAGGTCAAGTTCACCCGCCACAACGTATTCGAACGCGACCGCAACACCTGCCAATACTGCGGCAGGCATTTTGAGCGCAAGGACCTGAATCTGGATCACGTCGTACCGCGTGACCGCGGTGGTCCCACCTCCTGGGAGAACATCGTGTGCTCATGCATTCCCTGCAACACGCGGAAATCAAACCGCACGCCGCACGAAGCCGGCATGCGTCTCATCGCCACTCCACGCAAGCCGAAATGGCGGCCGTTCGTCGAGATCAGTGTCGGCGTGCGTTGTCACGACAGCTGGCGACATTTCATCGACATTGCCTACTGGAATGTTGAACTGGGTGAGGACCTCTGAGTTCCGTCCCGTGGCGAATTGCCTTTCCCCGCCCGCTCGCCAGCATTCCGCCAGCGATGATCCGAGAATGGCTGACATACCTGCGCACGCGCAGCCGTCCGGAAGCCCACCAACTGGGATACGTCCACGAAGCGATCGCCATCCGCGAACGCCATGCCCGCCATCGAGACGCTTGGGAACCGCATCTGCGACGCAGCCAAGAGTTCATTCTCGATGCGGCAGAAAAATGTTCTGACCTGGACCATTGCATCGTTTTTGGGAGCGGACTGTTGCTCGACGTTCCGATCGAAGCCCTCGCCGTGAAATTCACGGAGGTATCCTTGGTGGACATTGTCCATCTCCCCGAGATCACCCGCCAGGTCAGCCAATTCGACAATGTGAACCTGGTCGAGAGCGATGTAACCGGCCTCATTTCACAATGCGTCAACTTGTCGGATTCAAAGCGGCCGCCGTCACCATCCCCTCCGACCGGACTGTTCCCGAAAAAGGCCGATCTGGTCGTTTCGTTGAACCTCCTTTCGCAACTGCCGTTGAATCTCGTGGACACGGTGACGGACTACCACATGGAAGCATGGGCGAAAGAGATTCAACAGAGCCACTGGCAATGGCTCCCTAGTGTGTGTTCGAAAACCCTTATCGAAGCCAATCACAGATGGCGCCGAGAA
>JAYPXF010000132.1:0-12505 GCA_038154405.1 Verrucomicrobiales bacterium
GTCATCAACCGCAGCGCCACATCCATCTGCCCCTCATAGGTTTCCGCCACATTCTCCAATGAGGCCGGCACATCACCGGTGTCTTCGCCGATCCGTATCAGATCGATCATCAACTGCGGAAACACGCCACTGGCCGCCAAGGGCTGCGCCAGCGTCTTGCCGTCCGTCACGGCGTCGCGCGTCTTGGCGATGGACTCTTTGAGCACTGTGTTGGGAACCACCTCCTCGGTGATCGTGAGGGCATTCAAAACGGGAACTCCATTCCGAAGCAGCGTCGCCAGCGTCCGCGCGAACTGCGCATACAGATTCAGCTGTACCACCCGGCCAAAAACCGGCATCGACATTTTCCAATGATCAATCGCCCGCCGACCGTGATCCGTGGACCGGAAACGCATGAAAACAATCCAGAACGCCACCGCGCCAAGCCCGATCATCAGCAGATTCGTCGGACTCTGAAAAAAGTCGCTGATACCGATCAAAATCTGGGTCGAAGCCGGCAGATCGATGTTCATACCATCGAAAATACCCAGAAAAGTCGGCAGCATCTTCGTCACAAAAATAATCATGATCACGACACCCGTCGCCAACACGAACGCCGGATAAACCATGGCCTGTGAAAACTTGGACTGAACCTCGGAAAACCGAGCGTAATGCTCCGACAATCGACGCAACACGTCCCCCAAGGCCCCGGATTGCTCTCCGGCCTTGATCATGTTCACAAACATGTCCGCGAAGATGTTCGGCTGTTTCGCCATGGACTCCGAAAGGCTCTTGCCCTCAACCACGTCCTGCTTGAGCTGCACGGTCACTTCCTTGGGAATGCCCTTCGACTCAATGTGCGCCAAGCTGGCCAATGCCTGCGTCAGCGGCATGCCCGCCCGCAGCAGATTTGCCAACTGGGTGGTAAACGTGGCCAATTCCGTCAGTTTCGGCTTCCGTTTCCGCTCCAAGAGCGTCTGCAAGGCCGGGGGAAGCCGGATGGATCCGCGCGCTTTCGCATCCGCTGCCGACTTCTCCGCCACGGCACCTGTCGCGTCTACAGCCACCGGAAAAAGCCCCATGCGTTGAATCTGGGAAAGCGCCGCCCCCTTGTCACCAACCTCCAATTCGCCGGTCACCATTTCGCCGGAACGTTTGCGCGCTTTGTAGGAAAACCGGGGCATTTCGTTTCCCGGAGAATAAACCAACCGCCCCCGAAAGTTGCGAGATTAAACCCGCAAAACCCCGTGCGTCACCGAATCCCTGTCTTGTCCGATTTAAGGAAAAGAAGTCCGTGCCATAAATTCCAAGCTTCAAGCTCCAAAGAAGCTCCAAGCTTCAATACTCAAGAAACGTCACGGCAATTCCCCAATACCTCAGATTGATGCTCGGAGTTTGAGTTTTTCTCCGACCAGATCACACCAACACCCTACGCAACCGTGGCTCTGAGATGCTCCAGGCTCTTCTGGGCAATGACTTCAGGACCTTCCTCGAAATTGAACACCTCGACGGATACGACACCATTGTAGCCGACTTCCCGCAGCGCAGCACCGATGGCCTTGAAATCGGTGTTTCCGAATCCGGGGCCTTTCAGATTCTCATCGTTCGCGTGGAAATAGGCGAAGTTCGGCCAGGAATCCTTGATCACCTGCGGGATCGGCTTGGCCTCCGAACTCATCGCCTTGCAATCGAGAATGATCTGGAAACTCGGGCTGTGCAATTGATCCACGAACTCAATCGCCTGTTCTGCGGTGTTGATGAAATTGGTCTCCGATGGAGCCAAGGGCTCAAAGCAAACCGTCACACCTCGCTCCTCGCCTCGAATCACGGAATCCCGGAAGCAATCCGTCGCCCATTCCCATCCCTGCTCAAAAGTCACCGGCGGCTCGATGTCCCGTTGCTTGGGCGATCCCACCACGATCGTGTTGCCGCCGACATCAGCGCAGCAATCCACCAGGTCCACAAGGTATTGTGAGGTCCGCTTGCGAACCTGCTCGTCCTTGTGCGTCAAATGCATTCCCTCGGCTTTCACCAGCACCCAGTGCAAGCCGGACACGGCGATTCCATGCTTGGCGGCGAGATCCTTGATTTCCCGACGTTTGTCCGCCGTGATGTCCGTCACGTAAGGAGCGATGGTGAAAGGCGCAATTTCCACCGCGTCATAACCCGTTTTCGCACAGAACGAAAACGTGTCCTCCAAGCTCCAACCATCAAAGATCTCGTTACAAATACCGAATCGCATGCGGCGGATTTAAGCCGCGCAATCCGCAGGTGTCGAGAATTCAGAGGGAATCAGGCCGGACGAGGATTGCGCCAGACGTGGCCGGTCTGGGCCAACAAATCGTCGGACGCAACGGGCCCCCAGGTGCCGGCGGAATAGAACTCCTTGTTGGTCAGCTTGATGCCTTCCCAACCGGCGCGGATCGGATCAACAATGCGCCAGGCGGTTTCCACTTCGTCGCGACGGATGAAAAGTGTGGCATCGCCGGCGATGGCTTCCAGCAGGAGGCGTTCGTAGGCTTCGGGAGTGTAGGCCCCAAATTCGCTGTCGTAGGTGAATCCCATCCGCACGGGTCGCACCTGCGTGCTCGTGCCGGGCACCTTGCCATTGAATCGCAGGTGGATGCCTTCGTCCGGTTGCAGGCGGAGCGTGATGGCATTCGGATCCAGCGCGTTCTTGCACTGGGCGGCGAACAGGACATTTGGCGTGGGTCGAAACTGCACGCGAACTTCACTGGCACTGAGCGGCAGGTTCTTGCCCGTGCGCAGGAAAAACGGAACGCCTGACCAACGCCAGGTGTCTATGAAGAGTTTCAAGGCCAGATAGGTCTCGGTGTCCGACTTGGGATCAACCTTTTCCTCCTGCCGGTAACCTGGACGTTGTTCATCATCCACCTGACCGGCAAAATACTGTCCGCGCACCACCTGCTTGGCCACGTTGGCGCCGGTGATCGGCCGGATGGACTTGAGCAGCTTCACCTTCTCATCGCGAATGGATTCCGCTTCCAAAGATACCGGCGGCTCCATCGCTATCAGTGAAAGAATCTGAAGCAGATGGTTCTGCACCATGTCACGCATGGCACCGGCTTCCTCGTAATAGCCACCGCGCGAGCCCACCCCGAGTTTCTCACTCACCGTGATCTGCACGTGATCAACCGATTGCCGGCTCCACAGCTGCTCAAAAATCGCGTTGGAAAAACGGAACATCAAAATGTTCTGCACCGTTTCCTTTCCGAGATAGTGGTCGATGCGGAAAATCTGTTTTTCGTGCGCGTAACGGATCAGCTCGTGGTTCAATTTCTCCGCGGTGGGCAGGTCGATGCCGAACGGCTTCTCGACGACGACCCGCTGCCATTGATCACCCGGTTCTTCACGCCGCAACAGTTTCGCGTCACTCAGCTGTTCAACCACCGTCCCGAACAGGCTCGGAGAAATCGCCAGGTAGAACAGCAGGTTGTTCCGCAGCTGCGGTTCGCCAAATCCGGTCAGTCTTTCCTCCAGTCGCCTGTAAGCATCTGCATCATTCAGATCGCCCCGGCAATAGGACACCTTCTCCTCGAACGCCGCCCATTCGGCCTCGTCGAGCTTCGTGCGGGAAAACTTCGCCATGCCCTCCTTCAACTCCGCGCGCCAGCTCTCATCCGTCTTTTCGCGTCGCGCAAAGCCGATGATCCGGAACGGATTCGGCAACACCTTTTCCACATGCAGATGATAAAGAGCAGGAATCAACTTGCGCGCTGTGAGATCGCCGCTGGCTCCAAAGATCACGATCGTGCAGGGCTCCACCGCCTTGCGTCCCTCATCCAGCCGGCATTCCATCAGTTCATCGAGCTGCTCCACTTCATCCATACGCGCGACAATGACCGACTGCCGCCCAATTTCAAATCCGGATTTGGAACGAAACGATTCATGGCTGGCGTGACCAATTTTCAACGCCGGGCGGAACCCCCTGCAACGCCAACTTTTCACTCGCCCGGCAGTTTCGATTCGGCTTAACTAAACCCACCCAAAAAAATCCACGATCAGGAATCATTATGTCCGAATTCACCTTCAACTGCCCCTTCTGCAATCTCGAACTCAGCGTTGACCAGAGCCACATCGGTTCCGAAGTCGAATGCCCGGGATGCAACGAGCAACTCCTGATCCCCGGACCCGAGCAGGCCGATGGCGATCTGCCCAGCACGAGTGCCGCCTTGGCCAGCGCCGAGATCGTCAAGCCAAAGAACCGCCCGCTCGACGTCGCCGCCAAGGTCTCCAAATCGCTCAAGATCAAAACCTTTCGACATCACGAATTTGTTTCTGACGGCAAGGACACCTTTGACGAGGAAGTCTCCAAGTTCATCGGCAAACTCATCGAGGACGACATCGTCAGCATCCGCCCCATCCAATACTCCCACGTGGAGAAGGTGAAAGGCGATGACGACAAGGAGACCGACCGCGTCGTCACCCAATACGGGATGGTGATCGTTTACAAGGCGAACAGCTGATCGTCCGTGTCCCAGCCCCAGCCCAAGCCGGTTGATCCGGCCGAAGTCGCCGAAGTCGCTCTCGGAGTGATCGCTTCGGCGAAGTTTCCCATGTTGGCCTCCATTGACGCGGATCAACCGCGGCTTCGCCCCGTTTCGCCGGTCCGAACCGATCGCTTCACCATCTACGTCGCCAACCTGCGGCAATACCACAAGACGCAGGAAATCGCAGCGAATCCCAAGGTCGAACTCTGCTACATGGACGCCGGCCACGACCAGGTTCGCATCACCGGCACCGCCGAAATCCTGACCGACAAGGATCTGCTCGCCGAGATCTGGGAATCCAATCCCCTCCTCCGCCAATACCTCCGCAAACCGGACAATCCGGATCTCGTCATCTACCGCATCGTCCCCACCCAGGTCCGTTTCATGCGCGAATGGGCCTTGGAATACATGGACGTGCCGATCGGCGGATAGACGCCTCCCGGCGCACGTGGGTGTATTAGTCCTGCCAGGGCCGATAGGCGGAGTTTAATCCGCCGTCAGTACGCCAAGGAAACGACAGCATGAAAAAAGCGCTCTTCCTCGTTGCCGCCGCCCTGTTGATGCCGCAGGTGGGTTTCGGACAAGCAACCATCCTGTTCAAGACGGCTGATATAAACGTCCCCTACTATCCGCGGGTAACCGATCCGCTTGGCCAAGCCCGCGGACCGGATTTTTTCGGGCAACTCTGGGTCGGTCCGGCGGACGAAACATTGTCGGCCGTCGGTTCGCCAGTTCGCTTCACGTTCTATGACGGCGCACTGAACCCCGCCGCTGCCGGAGCGATCGACGCCGGAGAGGTCCAGGTGACCGCCACGGGTGATTCATTCACGGCCGACATCCGACTCTACGCATGGGACGCAGCCCACGCGACCTTTGCCGCCGCAGCCACTGCTGGAGCCCACTACGGCATTTCGGCGACGATGCGAGGAGAGCTCGGTGGCACTACGGCGAATGGGTCGGTGATTCAGCCCCCAGATCTCGTTTCACTGGGCTTTCAGAGTTTCCCAGCACCTCTGCCCGAGCCGAGGACAATTGCATTGGGCATCCTGGGACTTACAGGCTTGGTCGCCGCCAAGCGAAGACACTTCCTATCCTGAAAATCAGGATCGAGGCGATCGTTCGCTCCCAAACCTCACCTCTCGCCTCAGCCCATCCTTGCCATTCAATCCGACCGTCACCAAGCTGCCCGCGAGCTATGGCATTACGACTACGGCAGGGACAGGTCTGGAAAAGCGAGGATGAATTCATCCGCATCGTTCACCTCGAACGACTGGAGGTGAAATACAAGACCCTGCGCGACCTCAAGTCCGGCGAAGGTGAACACCACACCGCCACCAAGAAGGAATTCTGTCGCCTGCTGAAGAATTGCACGCTCATTCCTGCCAAGGGAAACCCAGACACTGCGTCGACACTGCCAACCTCAGATTCTCTCCCGCAAGCCGATCTCGCTCCCGAACCGTCGGAAGAAGCCAAGAAATGAAATTCGTCACTCCGTTCCTGGCAATCGCGCTGTTCTCGACCCCTCTTGTCGAAGGAGCCACGCCCAAGACCAAGAAGATCCCCAAACCGGCTGCCAGCGCCAAAAAGAAAAAGAAGAAGGCGCCACAGCCCTTCCAGTGGATCAACCAACCGAACTTCAAACTGCCAAACGGCGTCGAACATCAAACCTATCGCAGCCGTGCGATGGATGTGGAGATCGGCTACTGCATCTACTTCCCGCCCAGTTATCAGAAATCCAAACGTCGTTACCCGGTAGTTTACTATCTTCACGGTGGTCGCCCCGGCAGCGAATTGAAGAGTGTCAAACTCGCCGCCCAGATCCGCGAGCAACACGTCAAAGGCAAGGTCAAGGAAGCCGTTTACGTGTTCGTCAACGGCGGCCTCGTCAGCCATTACAACATGCCGCAACAAGGTTCCTGGGGCGAATGGACCTTTGTAAGGGAACTCATACCACACATTGATGCGACCTATCGGACGATCGCTGAACGCGAAGCCCGCGGGCTCGAAGGCTTTTCCCAAGGCGGCCGTGGCACCGCGCGAATCATGTTCAAGTTCCCCGAACTCTTTGTTTCGGCGGCACCCGGCGGCGGCGGTCACGCCACCGAAAAAAACAATTCCGAAACCGGCGGTTGGGAGAACGACAAACTCAAGTTCATCAAGGGAGCCAACACCTGGGACCGCGCCCGCGAATTCGCCAGGCACAAGTCCCCGAAGCTCAACATCCTCGCCTATGTCGGCGACCAGGGATTCAACTACGAGAACAACAAGGAGTGGTCCGCCTTCCTGAACTCCCTCGGCATCAAACACCGCCTCCTCGTCGTCCCCGGTGCCGACCACAGCGCCAAAAAGATCTACGACACCCACGCTGAAGAAATCATGAACTTCCACATGAGCCACTTCGTCCAGCACTGACCCCGTTGGAGTTCACGCTTTAGCGTGCCCGGCAAGAATCTGTTCGAGCCTTTCAGGCTCGGCGAGCTGAAGCGTGAACTGCAACCCATCCCGTCCCAAAAGAAATTCTTTGTGATCTCTGCGCTCTTTGCGGTTAATCCCAACAATCCATGAAGCACCTGTTTGCCATCTCCCTGCTCCTCTCCGGCCTCCTAGCGGCCACCGCCGCCGAAATCAAACCACCCAAGGGCTTTCGCGCCTTGTTCAATGGAAAAGACCTCACCGGTTGGCACGGTCTGAACCCACACCAAGCCACCAGACTCAAAGGTGAAAAACGCGAGGCGGCGTTGAAACAAATGCGCGCGGACTTCGCCAAGCATTGGCGCGTCGAAAAAGGCGAATTGGTCAACGACGGTCACGGCCCCTACGCCAACACGGACGAGGACCTCGGGGATGTGGAATTCCTCATCGACTACAAGACCGTGGCGGGTGCCGACAGCGGCATCTACCTGCGCGGCACGCCCCAGGTTCAGATCTGGGACAACACCCAGGAATTCAATCCCAAGCGTCCGACCCGCCGTCCGCACCTGGGTCTGGCTGAACAACCGGGCCGTCGTGGAAGGCGCGGTGATGGAGAACTTCTGGGACCGCGAGAAGCCTCTGGCCGCCACTGGCCCCATCATGCTCCAGACTCACGGAGGCGAAATCCGCTGGCGCAACATCTTCGTCCGGGAGATAAGCAAGGCTGAAGGCAAACGCTATCTAGCCAACCGTCCGCTGCTTCGGAATCCAACCCACTACGACGTTTCCTACGGACCTCACAAAAAACAACTCATCCACTTCTGGCAGGCTGAGTCAGATGAACCGACGCCGATGCTCCTTTTCATTCACGGCGGCGGCTGGATGGCCGGCGGACGCCTGAGCGGCCTGGTGAACATGCTTCCGCAGTTCCTGGAAAACGGCATCTCCGTCGCGACCGTGGAATACCGGTTCAATGCCGAAGCGACTGCAGACGGCTTGGTCCCCCCGGTGAAAGGCCCGCTCCATGATGCCGCCCGCGCCCTGCAGTTCATCCGCAGCAAGGCCGAGGAATGGAACATCGACAAGGAACGCATCGGCGCCTCCGGCGGATCCGCCGGCGCCTGTTCGTCCCTTTGGCACGCCTTCCACGACGACCTCGCTGATCCTAAATGGTGAGCTACCAGCCTAGCGGCTTTCGTGTATCAGCACGCGATATCGCAATCGAAATTCCGCCCCCTTCTTCACAGGAGTGGTGACATAGGGCTGACGACGCTCCCTCGGCTGCTTGGGGAACGGGTTGATCACCACGACGCCGTAGTCGCGGCTGTGAGCCCAGCAATCTCGCGGATTGTCAGAATGCGGGGTGACTTTGATCCCTACGTGCCGGCCCTTGATGCTGCCGGCGTAGTCGATCCATTTGAGCGGTTTGCCCCAGGTGCCGGCGCCGTTCTCGTCGCCGCGATCGTTAAGGATGGTGCCGTTGCCGCCGTGAACCCGGATGGGTGAAGCTACGCGGATGGCGAGTCCGCTTTCCTCCTGGTCGCCGAACAGAAAATCGCGTTCGTCGGATTCGAAGGTGGAGTCCCAATCGAGTTGAATTCCTTCGGGGACGCGCGTGAAATTGAAGCGGCAGGTTTCCAGACAGACGGTGCGTTTGCCGTCCTTACTCAGGTAGCGATTGCGCACAGTGAAACTGCCGCTCGTCTTGTCCCCGATCGGTTCTTCAATGAAACCGTCGTGCACCACCTTGGCCTGCAGACGCCAGTAATCGTTGCCGTCAATCCAGCCAAAGCCCATCCAGAGTCCCGGATGCATGATCGGGTGGATGATGCCTTGCTCAGCGCGATAGCCCGGGTCGATATCATCCGGTCGCTTGACTGGAAAATTCCGGGTCACCTGAATTCCGCTGGGCGTGCATACATTGACAAAAGCCCGCCGCGTAAGTTGTGGATGATCCAGCAGATAGGTGGCGATGCGTTGGTCACCAAAGTGGATGTCCAATTCGTTCTGCTTCGTCCGAAACGAGAAGCCATCTTTGTCTCCTACGGTTTTCTGCGCCATCAGGTAAGCCGTAAGATGTGCCAATTGCTGCGCGGTCATCATGTTGGCGAATCCTTCCGGCATGGCCGACAACTTGGCGGTGTCGCGACGGGCAATGTCGGACTTTTTGACATTCACTGCTTGTCCGTTGGCCAAGGCCATCCGAACGGTGCGGCCGGATTCTTCCAGCACGATACCCGAGTAGGTGAACTCGTCCTTCGTCTCAATCACCTGCTGGGCAAAGCCCTCAGTAATTTCCTTGCTCGGATGAATAATCGATTCGAGCAGCGTCTTGGCATCCGCGCGGGAACCAATATCGGACAGGTCGGGAGCAAAAACATTTCCGTGCCCTTCGAGTTGGTGGCAATTGAAGCATCCCGCACCCTTCGTGTGATGAAAAAGGTCACGACCTCGAGCAACATCACCATGCTCCATCTGCGCCAAAGCTTCCGCCACGCGCACCGGTCGTCCGGCAGCCTTCACCAGCGTCCGATCAAATACGGCGATGTAGTGACCACGGCCCGATTCCCGGGGGTGATCCATCCCGCCGCCGAACACCACCTTTCCAGCCGAAAAGACTTTCCGGTAGAACTTGAACTTGGGATCGGTGGTTTGCAGCGTGATGTCCGTTGGCTGAAAACCACCCGAATGCCCGACTTGCATCCAACTCATCGGCTTCGGAACTCGGGTATCCAAACCAAGGAAGACTTCAACTTCGGCATCCGTGCGAAAGGATACGAGGTGATCACCAACTGAGCGGTCGTCGTTGTTGGCTGTCCTCAGGAACGGCAAGCCGAGGAAGGATTGCGGTATGCCCGTGATGTGGTAATCGCGGTCGGTGTAGTGGCGTTTGCCAGGCGCGAGCCCAATCCAATCGATTTCATAGTGGCGATTACTGCTAGCCCGAACATGGTTGATAAACGGGCGTTGTGTGTAACCGATTTGCTCCCGGAGCTCGTATTTGCCAGAGAACATCTTGCCGACTTTCTGGTAATGCTTGGTGACCGCCACTCTCAGCGTCGTATCTGAACTGATGGTGATCGGTCCTCGGTAGCGCGGCGCGGTGTTCTCAGCGGGATTGCCGTCTGTAGTATAGTGCAGCCAACCTCCGGGAACAATCGTCGACAGCTTCACCGTCACCGGCCCGGGATACACTCCGGGAGGAGGATCCATCGTGATCAAAGGGGTGGAGGTATTGCCAGTTTTCTCCAACCAACTCTCCGCCAAAGCCGCGGTGGCTTGATCGAAATCCAACCGGAATGGCTCGACCTCTTTGCCGCTCAATACATCGTCCTCCATCAAGCCCAACAACGCCGCAAGCCGCACGCGGGGACGCGAGTCCTTTAGCAACGCCTTGCGATCGGACACACCGAGCAAGTCCCGCAAGGACTTCCACGCAACATGAAAGGTGACGCGATCCGATTCCTTGGCCGAGAGGTCGACAACGTGCTTGGCCAGCTGCTTCTGCCGGCCCTGCCAAATCGCTTGAACGGCTTCACAACGAACCCGTGGATCATCATCCGCCAAGGATGCCAAGACCGGACTCGCAAGCTCGTCCCTCCATTGGACCTGCGCGCTCCCGTTACTCTGGCGGGACGCACTCGCGAGTCCGCCCCGAGAACGACTTCTGAAACCAAGAATCCGGAGTGCCTGCAGCCGAGCGTTCAATGCCGTCCCCGGTTCGCTCACCTGCCCCGCAAAAAACCGATCGATCGCCAGATCGGTTACATCCATTCGTCCCAGGGTCCACGCGACCCAGGTCTGCTGCGCTTTGCTGATGGACCTATTCGACAAGGCCTTCGAGAGCGCAGGTGTCGCAGGCTTTCCTATCGCGATCAGATCGTTCTGCGCATCCACTCGCCGGGCAGGAACATGGGAACCTAGGTCGTTGACCAATGCAGCGATAGTAGGATTGCGCTGCTGCGCGACTGAGACGAGCGATCGTTCGTGACCACCCTTCCACGAAATCCGATAGATTCGACCTTCATCCACCTGCTTTCCGTTCTTCATCGTCGCCCCATAAGCACGCCCCCAACTCGCGATGATCAACGAACCATCCGGCGCCACTTCGATATCCGTTGGGTCAAATGCCCGGCCACTGCTACCGGGAATGGTTCGCCCGGTTCCGGCCTTGGCAAAAACCCCAAGCTTGCCGCCCCTGGCAACCTGTAGCGCGCCCTTCCATTCAGGCCGAAACGCGTAAACCTCGCGCCGCATCCAGTCGTTGATGAAGTAAACACCTTGATACTCTTCCGGGAATTGCGTGGCGTGATAGTGGATAACGCCGGCACCGGACCCCTCGAACAACGGAGCACTCATAGGCACAGTCGGCAAGTGATCTTCGCCCGTCCAGTGATAGCTCCAACCATGCCCCCAGCCGAAGTGCCCGCCGTAGAGCGGCATGAAGATTTTATCGCCCTGCACTTGGTCGTTGTCCGTGCCAAGCCAGTTGAATCCATCGTCAAAGGTGATGTCCCAAGGATTCCGGAATCCGCGCGCGACGATCTCAAGTTTCTCGCCCAACTTATCGCAGCGCAGAATCCCTCCCGTCCTTCCCCAGTCATCCGGCGGGGTGTGATAGTTCTTCTGATATTCCCCTTTCTTGAAATAAACCGGCGGCGGCATATCCACGGCACCTTCAGGATCCGGCAATCCCCACAGCTCACGAAAAGGTTTCGGGGCCAATACGTCGATCCGGTTGTAACCTTTGGAGTTGCCTTTGGACATGTAGAGCTTGCCGTCGGGCCCGATGTTCAGGCCGTGCAGGGCGTGCTCAAGGTTCCCCAGTCCGGTGTATACTCGCACATACTCGTCAGCTTCATCATCCCCATCCAGATCGCGCACCATCGTGAGCTCAGGGGCATTGGCAATCCACAATTCGTCCCCCCACCAGACAATGCCCTGAATGCTGTTGAATCCCTTCGCAAAGGTCTTGGTCTGGTCGTACACGCCATCGCCATTGTCATCGATCAACAGGTCAACCCGATCACCTTCCGTCTCGGGCGAAGGCGCCCGCCACTGCGGCCCTTGTCCAACGAACAAGCGTCCTCGCCGATCGTAGGTGATCACCGTGGGATTCCGCACCAAAGGTTCCCGAGCAATCAATTCAACCTCAAAACCGTCCGGGACAATCGGACCGTCTTGAGGATTGGTAAAGCCAGGTTGAGTGAATGCGAGCAGCGCCAGGCCACAACTGAGGGAGTATTTCATTTGCGAATCTTTTTCACGGAACCGCCTTCCACAAGACGGGGGTCCAGGTTTCTTTCGATGGTCTCAGAATTGTCGGAGAACCGTTGAGCGAGTTGTTTCACCGCCAGTTCACCAATGCGTTCTGCCTGCACATCAATGGTGGTCAGTGCGGGAAAGAGAGCGCTGAGTAGCGGCAGCTCGTTGTTGGCAGAGATCACACTGATGTCCTTGCCAATCTGAATCCCCCGCTCGGCCAACGCCCGATATACGACGACGGCAATGCTGTCCGCCGGAACGAAGATCGCTGTGGGGTGGTCTTCCATGCGCAGCAATCGGTCAATCAGCCGCTGCACGGTCTCCAGGTGATTCGCCGG
>JAYPXF010000132.1:12515-18703 GCA_038154405.1 Verrucomicrobiales bacterium
GCTCACGAGCGACTTCACCGTCGCACCACCCGCGCGAGCCTCGGCCTTGAATCCGGCCTGCCGTCTTTCAAACAGCGCGTGCCCCGGTTTCGGTGATAGGAAAGCCAGTTTCTTGTGCCCACTGCGAACCAGATGCCGCGCTGCGAGCGAGCCGACCTCCCAATCGTTTGCGCTGACCATGTCGCCCGGCGCACCCACCGGTCGGCCCAAGAACCAAACACATGGTCGATTCTCCAGCCACTTGATAAGCCGCGGATCCGCCTTGCCCAGGAGATCTCCCTGCATCGCCCCTTTGACGAGGACTCCGTCAATGTCCTCTTCCAACAGGTTGCGCGGAATGGCGTTGGGCTGAGGACAGTTGACCAGCATCAGTCGGGCCTTCTCCTTGGCGAGTCCAACCTGCACTCCGTGCATCACGCTGGCCACGATTGGAAGTTCGGCCAGCGTCCGGTCCAGTCCCAAGGTCAGCAGTGCGATCGTCTTGTTTCGCAATCCCGCAGCCGCGGAACGCGCTTTGCGCTGCCTCAATGGCCGATACCCCAGTTTTTTCACCGCTGCATGAACCCGGTCCTGATTGTCCGAAGAAACAGAAGGATCACCACGCAGCACCCGACTTACCGTGCCGAGCGATACGGACGCCGCATCGGCAACAGTTTGAACGGTGACTTTCATGGTCGACATCGTGGTGGCCACGCTTTTTATTTCAATGAAATACTTTTAGTTTATTGAAATATTGGATCGACTAACGCGCGGTCTTCGCCCTCTATTCATCCGACTCAAATGAACACGTTGCACTGGATAGACATGCTTGTGATCGGCTTGTACCTGGCCGGCATCACCTGGCTCGGTATTCGCGCCGGGCGTCAGGTCAAGGGTTCTTCGGATTTCTTCATGCCCCGCCGGTTCGGCAAGGCCATGATGATCATGCATGCCTTCGGAACCGGCACGGCCTCCGACCAGGCGGTCACCGTTGCCTCCGCCACGGCGAAGAACGGTCTGTCCGGCATCTGGTTCCAATGGCTCTGGCTGTTGATGACCCCCTTCTACTGGCTGATCGCCCCCATCATGCGCCGCTTCCGCGCCACCACCACGGCACATGTTTACGAGCTCCGTTACAACCGCAGTGTGGCCATGCTGTTTGCCATTGTCGGTATCGCGAGCATGATCGTGAAACTAGGACTCATGCTCAAAGGAGCCGGCGCGCTGATCGAATCTGGCACCGGAGGCACCGTAAACGCCAATCTCGCAATTTGTCTCACCACCGTGCTCTTTGTCGTCTACGGCATGGCGGGCGGCCTTGGTGCCGCGATCATCACCGATTTCGTGCAGGGAATCATGACGTTGATCTTCTCGTTCATCCTGCTTCCCTTCGTTCTGCATGCGGTGGGCGGGCTGGAAGGCGTTCGCACAATCCTCACCCCGGAACACGCCGAGAAACTCTCTCTCGTTGCTCCCGGCAAGATCGGAGTCTTCTGGATCATCATGATGTCCGTGCAGGTAATCGTCGGCATCGTGGCCTTCCCCAGCGCGATGGGGAATTGCGCCGCGGGAAAGACTGAACTCGAAGGACGAGTCGGCTACATGTGCGGCACCTTCATCAAGCGCATCTGCACGGTCGCATGGTGCCTCACCGGCATCGCCGCGGTCGCTTGGTATCTGAAGAACGGCGTCGATCTCAGCACGATGAATCCCGACAACGTCTACGGTGACATCGCCCACAAGTTCCTACCCGTCGGCATGCTCGGTATCTTCATCGCCTCGCTGCTCGCCGCGATCATGAGCTCGTGCGACTCTTTCATGATTTCCGCTTCCGCCCTGTTCACTGAAAATCTCTATCGCGAGTTTCGTCCCCATCAATCGAAAGAACATTATCTCAGAGCCGGACGCATTGCCGCCCTCGTCATCGTCACCGGCGGTGTTCTATTTGCCTTCTGGCTGACTGGCGTCATTTCCGGCCTGAAGATCTGGCTGAAGATCTCCCCGATGATGGGGGTCGCCTTCTGGCTCGGACTGCTTTGGCGCCGCACGACGGTCGCCGGCGCGTGGGCCAGCACGATCACCGGGTTCGGTGCCTGGTGGTTGTCGACCCAGGCCTTTTTCATCAAGTGGCTGGCCAGCCTCCCCATCGCCGAAAGCTGGGGCCTTATCTGGAACGACAAGGGCAAGGACACGATGTATGACCCGTGGGGAATTCTCTTCTACCTAGTGGCCGCCACCTTGGTCGGAATCGTCGTCAGTCTCTTCACCAAGCCCGTCGAGGACGAGAAGCTTCAACGCTATTACGACCTGACCCGCACGCCCATCACCGAGGGTGAAGATATCGAGAAACCCTGTGAGTTTCCGGCGGGAGTCAAACCGGTCCAACGCGACATGTTGACGACCGCCTTCGGCCTCGAGATCCCCAAACCATCCAAAGCATCCGTCATCGGATTCGCTGCTGGTTGGGCCGGCGTCGCCACCTTGATCGGCGGTTTCTTCTGGCTGGTAAGCTGACACCTATATTTTATGAGCAATTGGAACGAACAAGCATGGACCGGCGTTTATCCGGCTACTCTGTGCCCTTTTCACGAGGACGAATCCATCGACGAAGATGGCCTCCGCGAATACATCGGCGAACTTGCCCGCGTGGAAGGCATCCGCGGGGTTACCTGCAACGGCCACACTGGCGAAATAATGTCCCTCCGCCCCCACGAACGGAATCGCGTCACGGCAATCGTCCGCGAAGCCGTTGATGCTGCCAATGCCGAGACCGGCCGGGATGTAAAGGTCATCACCGGCGTTTCCGCAGAGGGTTCGCTCGAGGCCATCGATCACGCGCAAGCCGCGAAGGAAGCGGGAGCCGATGCGATTCTTTTGATGCCGCCCCATCATTGGTTGCGCTTTGGGCGCAGCGACCGCACAGCCGTGGGATTCTTTGAGGATGTCGCTGCTGATGGCGGCGTCGACATCATGGTCCATCAGTATCCGGCTTGGACGAAAGCCGGTTACACCCTAGACGAGATGAAGCAGATGGTGAAGCTGCCGCGGGTCGTCATGATCAAGATGGGCACGCGCGACATGTCCCGCTGGCTCTTTGACTACGAGCAACTCAAGGCGCATGAACCGCGCGTCACCATCGTCACCTGCCACGATGAATTCTTGCTGCCAACCTTGCTCGAATCCGCCGACGGCGCCTTGATCGGCTTCGCTGGCTTCGTCCCGAAGCTGATGGTCGAAGTCGTCCATGCGGCCTTGGACGGCGATCTTGCCCGCGCCAAGAAAGCACAGGAGACCGTCGCTCCCCTCGCCCGCCTCGTTTACAACTTCGGGGAACCCGGTTGCGGGGCGCATCAACGGATGAAGGTCGCCCGGTGGCTCATGGGACAGTTTCCGAGCCCTCATTTCCGTCGCCCCGTTCGCCCGCTCACGCCCGAGTCGATCGAACGCATTCGTGGACAACTGCGCGACATCGACTATCCGGTCGTTCGTTGAACCAAGCGACAGACAAACAACGACTTAGTCCGCTGCACATTTTCTCGTCCTCCATCTTCTTGTCTTACGGAAATCGCGATGAATCAACAGACCACCCTCTTCCTCCGCGCCCTCACAATTGCCGCCACATCGCTATTCACGCATTCGACCTGGGGCGCGAATGATCAATCGCCACCGCAGACTCGATCGATGTTCCTCGACGAAATCTCCTCCACCAACTGGCATCATCAGGAGGACTTCTACGGTTTGGAACTGGGCAAGACCTATGAACTCTCCTGCCGTTTGCGGAAGGAACCGGGGCTGCTCGCCCGCAATGCCTATCTCGCCGTCCTGACTCAGGTGGCCCCGGATGGTCAGCACAAATATGAATCCCATTGGCTGGTTCAGCGGCTCGGAGACAAACTACCGGCCGATGGCAAATGGCATGAGGTTAAGACCAACCTCAAAGTCGAAGCCCCTCCCGGGCACCACATCCGGCAGCATCGGCACGGCGAACTAAGAGCGACCATGTTGCTCTACAACAAGTCCGCCAAAGGCAGTGCTATCTCCATTTCAGATCTTCGCGGCGTTCCAACTCACGCCGTCTACCGCTGCCTGGGTGAAAAGGATCCTTCCCTGCCGCAGATCCTTTTGATCGGTGACTCGACCATGATGCACACCTACCCGACCACGGTGACTGCTTTTGCTGACGTTGCATCCCTTTACCACATTCCCGTCAACAGCGGCAACAGCCGTAAACTGGTCAGCAATGTCCGTCGGTGGGTCGGTGGTCAAAAGTGGGATCTGATCTATTTCAACAGTGGTATCCACGACCTCACCCGGGCCGACGAAAAAGGAAAACGGGGCGCTGACAATCCAAACGCGGTCAACCTCGACGAATACGCCGAGAACCTCCAACTGGCCGTCGACTACCTGAAGACCACCAAGGCGAAGCTCCTTTGGCGTTCCATCACTTCGCTCGGCCCCAAAGCCGCCGGCCGTCTGCAATCCGACGAAGCCGCCTACAACGAACGTGCCGCCGGAATCATGAAAGCCGACGGCATCCCGATCCATGATGTCACCAACGCCAAACGCCAGGAACTTATGAAACTCTCCAGCGATGGCGTTCACTTCAGTCGTGAAGGCAACGAAATTCTGGCCCGCGAATTGCGTAACCACATTAAGCGCACCGGCCTCATCAGAATCCGATGAACGATCGAGCATGACGCTACGCATCGCATTGACCTTTCTCGCCGCCATCCCTTGCACGATGGCAACGCAGCCTGCCGCATCCGATTATCCAAGTTTGCAGCAGGCGATCGATGCCAATCCCGGTCGTCCGGTTTTCGTGCCCGCGGGAGATCACGTCATCACCTACAAGTTGCGGTTGATCAAGAACAACGGCGGTCTGTTCGGTCCGGGCCGTATCATCCAGTCGAACGCCAATCAACCTATCCTCGAGATTGAAAAGGCTCGAGGAATCACCGTTCGCGAGGTGACCTTGACGCGTGCAAAAGGGGCAACGGATACCGACAAGGAAGGCATTCTCGCCATTGAATGTAGCGACCTCAAAATCGATCATGTGCAGGTCATCAACAACCATACCCGTTCCGGTGCCATCGCCCTGCGCCGCTGCCGAAACGCAACGGTGAGCCATTGCCTGATTCGCAATTACATGCGCATCACGATCGACGACCGCACCAGCAGCCTCGATTGGGGATATGCCTTCAAGGCCACGGACGGCACGGGCATCAGCGTTCGTCAAAGCACGGGAACGTTGGTCGAGGCGAATCGAGTCATCGAAGAACGACTGCTTCCCACACCGGAACTCAAGCAGAATTACCAGCTGGGCGACTTCGTGAAACGGAACCCGAAGCAGGGCAACTTCATCAGCCAACAAGTGTGGGATCTCAGGTATGTGGCCAACTGGCAGCAAGGTTCCGGCATTCTCGTGACTTCTCCTGAGGAGAGCAAACTGACTCGCATTCTCGGAAACCACATCGAGAACGGCGCGCAGGGTATCGATCTCCATTCGGATCAGGTGATCGTGGCCAACAACGTGGTGGCCAATTGCTTCATGGGCATGAAGGCCATGCATGGATCCCGGAACGTGTTGATCAACGGCAACCAGTTTCACAAGTGCAGCCTGTGGGCGATCGGCCTGATGCCGGGAGCGGCAGCACATGCTGGGAATTTCGACGGCGGATCGATCATCGCCAACAACATGATCACCGACTTCGGTCATGGCGACGCCAGTTGGATCTGGGGCACGGAACGTTCACCATTCAAGTTCGACACCGGCCAGCAGGATGACGATCCGCCACTCGCGGATGTCATCGTCCGGGGCAACATGGTTCATTGCGTTGGCGAGCCACGATATCGCTTCGCCGTGATTCTACCGACCGGCCCCAAAGGTCCGCGCGGGATGCACTTCTCGGACAATCTTTTCCATCCGGGAACGGATGGTATTGCCAACACGAAGCTCCCGGCATGACGTTACCGATCCGCTGACAAGAATATGATTTCTTCTTCTCTCCATTTTCTTGTCCTCAATATTCTTGTCTAGAAGAGATGCCCAACAGAACTATCGATGCCTTCAACCACTGCCTGCCACCCGAATTCGTGGCCGCGTGTCGCAAAGTAATGACCAAGCCACTGGTCATGTTTGACCGCGCGGTTGAAATGACGGACATGAGCAATATCGAAGAACGATTCCGGATCATGGATCAGTTCGAAGG
>JAYPXF010000133.1:0-15683 GCA_038154405.1 Verrucomicrobiales bacterium
CGGTCACGTTGGTCAGGAAGGTCGTATAAAGCAGCACTGCGGCCTGTTCCTTGAACATGGCCTTGGCTTCGAGTGGCATGCCGCTCTTGAGCATGTCGGCGAGTTGTTGGTTCGCCAGTGCCAGTTCTTCGAGTTTCATGTGCCCCACCATTCTGCGATGATCCCTTTCATCGCGTTCCCTTGATTTGTGATCGGATCCGGCTACGCGGTTACGCGCTGGAGAATCCGATGACTCGTTGGGTTTCAGCTTCTATGGTAAGTCCTTCCTTCACCAATTTGAAGGCTTGATCCGTAAGATTTTGGCTGGATGGAGTGATGCCTGAGGGACCATCATTGCGAAGTTGTTCACGGATTTCATCGCTCATCGACACCCACTCACCAATGGGAATGCGGCCGTGATAGCCGGTTTTGAGGCATTTCTCGCACGTCTTGCCCTTGCATTCGGGGCACACGCGACGGACGAGACGTTGATTGACGATCAGGGAAACGGCGCTGGCGATGGAGAAGGGATCGGGAACCATGGTCCAGAGTCGTTCGAACACGCCGCGGCAGGAACCGGTGTGCAGAGTGGAAATGACGAGGTGGCCGGTGAGGGCGGTGCGGACGGCGATCTGGGCCGTTTCTTCGTCGCGGATTTCGCCGATGACGAGCACCTGCGGATCCTGGCGCATCAAATGACGCGCGGCTTTCGGATAACTGAGACCTTGGGCTTCGTTTACCTCGGTCTGCATGACGCCGTCGAGGATCTGTTCGACGGGATCCTCGATAGTGATGATGTGACGTCCGCCTTGCGCGATCAGGTCCGCGAGGCAGGCGTAGATCGTGGTGGTCTTGCCGCTGCCGGCAGGGCCGGTGAGGATCAGCATGCCGGAGGGTTGTTTCAGAAAGTTGGTGAGCTGTTCCGTGACCTCACGCTGATGGTTGAGTTTCGGCAAGGTCGGCGGTTCGGTTTGCTGAAAGAGGCGGAGAACGATTTTTTCACCCGTGACCGTCGGATAGGTGGCAACCCGGATGTCGTTGGTGGATTTGACCTCGCGTTTTTCGATGCGGCCGTCTTGGGGGACAGCATTCTGCCAGGTCTGGAGTTTGGAAAGATACTTGATGCGGCCGAGGATGCGTTCGGCAATGGGGTTGTCGAATTTGTCGACTGGGCAAAGCTGGCCGTCGAGGCGGAAGGCGATTTCGATTCCCGTGGAGCAGGATTGGAGGTGGACGTCGCTGGCCCCGACGGATTCGGCGCGATGAATCAATTTGTCGACGATTGCCGGTGCGCCGTTGTCGTCAGGGGAATCCACCCGGGGAGAATGGTGTTTTGCCGCGAGAATTGGAACGGATTTTTCTTAACCGCAAAGGGCGCAGAGAACACAAAAAGGGAAACTGGCGTAGATAGAGATCTTCGGAACGTGCGGCCACCGACCCTCTGCTGTCTTGAGTTTCGAGCACGTAGCGGCGATTTCCAAATCGCCGGGGAAAGGGGGGGACGCTTCGCCTTAAACGGTGACGTGGACGTCTCCGTTACGGGTCACTGGCGTTAGCCTTTGAAGACGGTGGCGCCCATGGCGATGACGGCGATGGAAAGGGCGAGGCGGGCGATGCTCAGTTGTTTGAGGCGGCCGAGGTCGCTGACGTTCCATTCAAGCCAGTCGCGGCCGCGCCAAGGGGAGATGGTCCACCACATGCCGACGATGATCCAGACGTAGGCCCAAGTAATGACGATGAGGCGCAGCGGGGTCTCCACCCAGCGTCCGGTGTCGCAGGTGAGTTTGGCCAAGAGCAGGAGGAAGACGGCCAGACCACGAATGGAGAGGTAGTCTTTCAGGTAGATACAGGTGGCGACGCCGAGTCCGCCGAAACCGATGAGCATATATTTCTTGAAGGCCTCAAAGTCGGCGATCTCCTCGAGCTTCACGTAATAGAGAAACCAGAGGGTGGCAGCCAAGGTGAGGACGTAGCCGCTGGTGATGTCACGCGGGAAGGCGCGGGCGCGCTTCTGAAACTCCTCGGGTTTCATCAGGGCGTAGAGCTGCAGGAGTCCGTAGACCAAACCCACGGTGATGGTGACGGTGGAAAAAGTCATTCTTCGAGATTGATGACGGCGGGATCGCCGTAAAGCGTCGTCGGGCTGGCGGAGGTGATCTTGACGTCCATCAACTGGCCGATGTGTCGTGGTGCGCCATCAAATATCACGATCTTGTTGCAACGGGTTCGGCCTTCCAAAGTGTCAGGGTTTTTGCGACTGGGGCCTTCGACCAGCACCTCCACCTGTCTGTTCACGAATTCCTCGTATTGCGGGCGGCGAATCTCGTCGACAACCTCCAGGAGGCGGGCGTGACGGTCCTCAATCAATTCCTGCGGAAGTTGATCGGGCATCTTTGCGGCCGGAGTGTCTTTGCGCGGTGAGTACTTGAAAATGAAGGCGTTCTGGAAACGAACCTCGCGGCAGAGAGAAACGGTCTGCTCGAAGTCCTCTTCGGTTTCGCCGGGAAAGCCGACAATGATGTCTGTGCCCAGACCGATCTCGGGTTTCACCGCGCGAAGCTTGTTGATGATCTCCAGGAAGCGTTCACGGGTGTAGCCGCGGTGCATGATCTTCAACATGCGATCACTGCCGCTTTGGACCGGAAGATGGGCGCTCTCAACGAGCTTGGGCAGGGTGCCGAAGGAATTGATGAGATCGTCGCCGTAGCCTTTCGGGTGTGGAGAAGTGAAACGGAGGCGCTGCAGTCCGTCGATTTCATGAACGGCTTCGATGAGTTGCACGAAAGCGGACTTGCCGTCCTTCATGCCGATCTCGCGCTTGCCGTAGCTGGTGACGATCTGACCGAGCAGGGTGATTTCTCTCACTCCCAGGTCCACGAGGCTGCGGCATTCGGTGACGATGTCCTCGATGGAACGACTGCGTTCCTTGCCGCGAGTGTAAGGGACGATGCAGAAGGTGCAGTATTGGTTGCAGCCCTGCATGATGCTGACGAAGGAGGTGATGGCCTTGTTCTCGGATTTGCCATCGAAGATGTGTTCTTTGATCGTGGCCTCACTGCCTTTTTCCTCGGCGGTGTCGACAATCTTGCCTTCCTTGCCGGCGAAGAGGGAATCAATGTACTCGCCGGCGCGGTGAAATTTCTGGGTGCCGAGCACGAGGTCGACATCCGGGAGACGATCAACCAACTCGGAACCGCGGCTTTGGGCCATGCAGCCCATGAACCCGAATTTCTGGCCGGTCTTGCGTTTGCGGGCATTGCCGATAAGGGCGTCCATCTTGTTGATCGCCTTCTGCTCGGCCATGTCGCGGACGCTGCAGGTGTTCAGCAGCACTACGTCCGCGATCGCCTCGTCATCAGCCAACGAATAGCCCTTGGCGACGAGCTGGGCGGCAACGGCTTCGCTGTCGCGCTCGTTCATCTGGCATCCGTAGGTTTTGATAAAGACGCTGGGCATCAGGGGAACGGCCGGTTGGGCCGCCAAAGGACCGGGGAAACTAGGGGATGGCTCCGGGGATGAAAAGCGGGAACTTGGGGGGAGAATGCGCCCTGAATGTAGCAGCGAGCGTGAGCGAGCAGAGGATTGCGGCATGATTGATCTGCTCGCTCACGCTCGCTGCTACTTTCAGGGGACCGTCAATCGGCAACTTTTCGAATCCCCGCTAAATAAATTGACCGGCGAATCGTCATTTCTACACTGCCCGCTCATGACCCGATTGCATACCTCCATGCTTGCGTTGGCGCTTTGCGTCCTGACGTTCACTGCAAACGCCGCCGTTCAGGTGAAAAAACAGGGCCAGGTGGTCCGTGTGACGATCGACGGCAAGCTGTTCACGGAATACAACTATCAAGGCGTTTCACGGCCGTTTCTCTACCCGATCATCGGTCCGACCGGAGAGAATGTGACCCGGAATTATCCAATGAAGGATGTTGAGGGCGAAGCCCGGGATCACGTCCATCATCGCGCGCTCTATTTTGCCCATGGCGACATCAATGGCGTGGATTTCTGGGCGGAGACCGTGCATCGCAACATCAAGCCGGGGACGACGGTTCATGAAAAGTTTCTGGAACTGAAGAGCGGCAAGGTCGGCGTCATCAAGGCTCAGAACAAGCTGATGACTCCGGACGGCAAACAGATCGGGACGGAAGTGTTCACGATCCGAATCTCAGCCGCCGGTGAAAAGCGCTATATCGATTTTCAGGTCGCGATTCAGGCTTCACACGGGAAGTTGGTGATGGGTGACACCAAGGAAGGGGCGATGGCTATTCGCCTCGCTTCCACAATGCGGGTGCGCGCGGTCGACAAGAGCCCGGGCAAGGGTCAGATCGTGACCAGCGAGGGCGTGACCGGAAAGGAATCGTGGGGTACTCGGGCCGCGTGGGTTGACTACTATGGTCCGGTGAAAGACAAGACCGTGGGGGTTGCCATCTTTGATCATCCGAGCAATCTGCGGCACCCGACCTGGTGGCACGTTCGCGACTACGGATTGTTCGCGGCAAATCCATTTGGCAAGCGCTACTTTGAGAAACTGCAGGACAAGACCGCCGGGAACTACACGATTCCGGATGGCCAAACCCTGACGCAGATGTACCGCTTCTATTTCCACAAGGGCGACACCGATCAGGCCAAGGTCGGTGCCGAATTCAAGGCCTGGGCAAACTGAAAACCATCTTTCCAAAACTATGAAAACCAAAAGATTCGATCGTCGTTCATTCCTGAAGACCACCGGCTTCGGGGTCAGTACGTTCTACATTGCGAAGACCTCCTGGGCGCAGAGCAGTCCTGGGGACACGTTGCACACGGCCGTCATCGGCGTGAACGGGCGTGGAAAATCCCATATTGGGTTCACCATCGCCAACAAGCACAAGGGTGCCAAGTTGAGCGCCATCTGCGAAGTCGACGGCAAGGTGCTCGATGCCCGGATGAAGGATCTGGAGCGTCGCAATGAAAAGGTGAAGGGCTATCGCGACATGCGAAAACTGTTCGAGGACAAGGATATCGACATCATTACGATCGCGACGCCCAATCACTGGCACTCACTTGCCGCGATCTGGGCGGTGCAAGCCGGCAAGGATGTTTACGTCGAGAAGCCCGTTTCGCACAACGTGTGGGAAGGCCGTCAGCTGGTGAAGGCCGCCCGCAAGTACAAGAAGATGGTGCAGACCGGTACGCAGAGTCGTTCGAGCGATGGCTTGGAGGCGGCCGTGAAGTGGATTCAGGAAGGCAATCTGGGCAAGATCGATATTGCCCATGGCCTTTGCTACAAGAACCGTCCGAGCATCGGTCACGTCAATGCACCCGTGGCCGTGCCGGACTATGTCGACTACGACCTGTGGTCCGGCCCGGCCCCGCTCGTTCCTTCCCGGCGCAACGGTCGTCGTGGACCGCTCCACTACGATTGGCACTGGATCTGGAACTACGGCAACGGCGACCTCGGGAACCAAGGCATCCACCAGATGGATCTCGCCCGTTGGTTCCTGGGAGAAGATGCGTTGTCACCGCGCGTCTGGAGCATTGGTGGGCGCGTTGGGTATGTTGACGACGGAGAGACGCCGAACACGCAGATAATTCATCACGGTTACAAGAAGGCTCCGCTGATCTTCGAAGTTCGTGGCTTGCCCAAGAGCAAGAAGGAAAGCGGCCGTCCGGTCTATATGGGCGCCAGCGTCGGGGTGATCATCAAGTGCGAAGGCGGCCATCTCTCCATCCCGAGCTATTCCTCGGCGACCGCCTATGACAATGATGGCAAGGAGGTGAAGAAGTTCACCAGCAAGGTGCAGGGCCACAATGCCCACTTTGCCAATCTCATCGATGCCATCCGCGAGCGGGATCACACCATCCTCAAGGCAGACATCGAGGAAGGCCATCTATCCAGTGCTCTCTGCCATACCGGCAATATTTCCCACCGTCTCGGCAAGGAAGCCAAAGCGGCTGAGCTCGCCAAGTTTGTGGCGAAGGAGAAGGGTGGCAAGGACACCTATGACCGCATGTTGGAGCACTTGGCAAAGGACGAAGTCAGTCTGGACGAGTATCCGTTGACGCACGGTCCGACGTTGAAAATGAATCCGAAGAGCGAGAGGTTTGTTGGCAACGAGGCCGCCAACAAGCTGCTGACTCGGGAGTATCGGAAGCCCTATGTGGTCCCGAAGAAGGTCTGATTCAATTGCTGAATGAATTCGCGAAGGCGGGCTTCGGCCCGCCTTTTCTTTGTAGTGGCCTTTGAAACTAGCGCGAGCGGTCAATAACTCCGGTGGGGCGAGAGTTCTCGCGAGCCCTGATTGGAGCCCCAACGGGGTGATGCTTTTCCGGCCACAACATCTCTCGTCCTTTCAGGACTCTGAAATGGGCTCGCGGGTACGCTCGCCCCACCGAATCTGTTGACCGCTGCCGCTGGGGATGATGATCATCGCCGCATGAACGCGGTGGGACAATTGATTGAGAAATATGAGAAGACTTTTCGCGATGGGCGTTTCTCTCGTGGAGAACGACAAGCCATTCAGCAGCTGCTGGCGGAAAGTGATCTGACGGATCGGCAGTTGGACAATCTTCGTTCGCGGCTTTTCAAACTGGCCAAGACAAAGGTGACCAGTGCGAAGTCGCAGGATGCGATTGATTGGCTGGAGAATGCGCTCAAGACCATTCCGACCAAACCCGTTTCCACTTCCACATCGAAAGTGTTCTTTTCACCCGGGGAGCGGTGTTTGAAAGCGATTACAGGTCTGCTTGGTCATGCCAGGCGTTCGGTCGACATCTGTGTGTTCACCATCACAGACAACCGGATCACCGACGCGATCATTCGTGCACACGATCGGCAAGTGAAGGTGCGGATCATTTCCGATAACGACAAAGCCCACGATGCGGGTTCCGACATCTTCCGGTTGAAAGGCGAAGGGATTCCCTTGCGCACAGACCGGACTCCCGACCATATGCATCACAAATTTGCTTTGATCGATGGGAATACCGCGCTTACGGGCAGCTACAATTGGACGCGGAGCGCGGCGGACGACAACTTCGAGAATATCTTGGTGACGGACGAACCAAAGGTGGTGAAACCGTATCAACGTGAATTCGATCGTCTTTGGCGGACGCTGTGAATGAAGGGCATCGCCCAGTCGTGAGCCTCGTCGAACCGGCTCCGTCGAGGGCGTTTTTGGCGGGCACTTGCCATTGAGCCGGAACCGACGAAGCGGTTCCCTCCAAACTAAAGATCACGTTGATTTTCCCCGGCTTTCTTGCGGAGAGCCTTCTTGATGACCTCGAGGTCGGTGGTGAGCTTGAAGACTGCTTGGAGCAGTTCGTTTTGCAGATCCTCGTTGCCCAACGAACGGATGGCGGGATTGAGTTTGAGGGTCTCCTTGGAAATCTCGTTGCAGGTGTTCTTGATGGCTTCGGCTGCTTCTTCAGGTGTCATGTGCGGGGTAATTTGATCGAATTTCTTCAACTCGGCAACCGGGCGCTACTTCTTCTTGCGTGGTTTTCGCGGTGTCGGGTCCAGTGCTTCAGGCTTGAATGCGGCGAGATCGGGTTTTGGGGTGTTGACTCCTTTCTTGGGGACATCGAGTCCGGCACTCCAGACGATGCCGTTCATGATGAATTTGCGGAGTTCATCACGCGACCAGTTGCGATAGAAGTGCGGCATCGTAACCCCCATGCCGCGTCCACCATCCTTGCGCTCGATGCCCCAGGCGATGATCTCGGTGCGCGGGTCTTTGGGCGGATACTTGGCGGTGGCGAGAGAGAAGACGCCAGGTGCGAGCCCTTTCAATCCAAAGTAGTTCTTGGTGTATGGCTCGTCGCGGAGCGTGAAGGTCTTCCAGCCGCGCATCACGGGGTGTCCCGGTTTGCCAGGCTTGATGGTGGCTTCGAAAATGCGCGCGACCGATTGGTGATGCTTGCAGCGCGTAGCGAAGTAGCCACCTGTCCAATGGAGCAGGGGATGGTCGCCCATGGCCGTCACATCGCCGGCGCCGAGGCCGGTGGCATAGTGGACGCAGACGATGCCGCATCCGCGTTTGGTCATCTGGGTGAGTACCTTCATGGCGGCCTCGGAATTGGGCAGGCGTTCAGCTGGGAACTGGTCACCGATGAACACCACAGTTCTGGCGGTCTTGTGAACGGCGGGATCTTCCGGCCATTCGTAATACACCTTGGCGCGCAGACCATTGATGTTGATCGCGTTGTTGAGGCAGTGCGCCATCAGGCGGCCACCGGCTTTGACTTCGTGGGAGCCGGGTTTGTGGTTGCTTGGTCCCACCACGATCATGATGTCCGTGGCGTGGGTGCCAACGGCGAACAGGAGAAGGGAAAGGAGAATTTGTCTCATCTGTTGTTACTTTCCGTTCTTGAAGGCGTTCATTTCAGACAGGAGACGCGCAACGATTTCCGGATGTTTGGCCCCGATGTCATTTTGTTCCTCGATGTCTTTGGACAGATTGAACAGCAGGGGAGGGTCGTGCATCGCAATTGGTTCTCGTTTGCGGGTGTCGGGATTGGACGAGCGGATCTTGCTCTTGGTGTGGATCTTGTAGTTGCCAGAGCGATACGCGATGGATCCACTTGGGAAGAACCATCGCTTGCGAGGGCTTGCCTTGCCGTGGAACAACACGCCACCAAGGTCCTTGGAAATGAATCCCTTCATGCCGCTGGACTGCGGCTTGCCGGTGAGCGCGGCAAAGGTCGCGTAAAGATCGAGGTTGGCGGCCATTTCATCGATAGCAGCGGGTTTGATCTTGCCGGGCCAGTTGAAGATGGTCGGAACGCGAAAACCACCTTCCCAGGAGGTTCCCTTTTCACCGCGCAACGGTTTGGCCGTGCCGCCATGCGGGCCAAACATGGTCCATGGACCGTTGTCGCTGGTGAAAACTACCAGCGTGTTCTTTTCGATGTCGGAATCCTTGATCGCTTTCATGACCTGGCCGACGGACCAGTCAATCTCCTCCACTACGTCGCCGAATCGACCGTTCTTGCTGCGGCCTTGAAATTTGGGTGAGGCGAAGATGGGGGCATGCGGCATGTTGTGCGCGAGATAGAGAAAGAAGCGATCGTCCTTCTTGGACCTGATCCATTTCACGGCTTCCTCGGTGTAGCGCTTGGTCAGGAACTCCTGGTTCACCGGATGTTCCACGACTTTGCGTCCGTTGATGAGTGGGACGGGGAACGAGAACTTGTCGCAGTTGTCGAACACTTCACGAGTTTGTTTCTTACCGGGAGGCGCGGGGACGTCGTTGCTGCCGGGCGTGCCGAAGTGGTAATCGAAACCGCATTCGAGCGGATGCATTGGGCTCGTGGTGAAGTCTTTCGGGTAACCTGCCAAATGCCATTTGCCGAGAATCGCAGTGGTGTAGCCGCGTTGTTTGAGCATGGCTGGCAGGAGGGTTTTGCGATGCTCCACCAACTTGGTTTTGCCGAGGAGTGCCGGGTGGCAACCGGTCATCAGTCCGCGCCGGCTGGGAACGCAGGTGGAGCCTGACGCGTAGAAGCTTGTCCAGCGCTGTCCCGTCTTCGCGAGGCGGTCGAGATTGGGAGTCTTCGTCTTTTGGTTGCCGAAACAACCAATGTCGCCGTAGCCGAGATCGTCGACGAAGATAAGGACGATGTTGGGGGCTTGGGCGGCAGGTGTCTGGATTGCGAGGCCAAGCAGGATGGCGAGCATGATGGTCCGGAGATTGCGCATGACGCGGGCTAAAATGCGGGATGGCGTTGGGCATGCAAGTCTGGTTTGAGAGGCGGGAGTGCCGGCTGTTGAAGGCTCCGCTTTCATCGGAGACTGAAAGTCCCCGTTGCTGCGCTGGCGCTATTTGCCTCACACCGGGAACCAGGTCGGCACTCAGTCGATCTTCGCCATGGCCAGGCCGGCGAGGCGGCCGGTGGTCCAGGCGGCCTGGAAGTTGAAACCGCCGGTGAGGGCGTCGATGTCCAATACCTCGCCGCCGAAATGGAGCCCGGAGACGAGGCGGCTCTCCATGGTCTTGAAATTGACTTCTTTCAGGTTCACGCCGCCGCAGGTGACGAATTCCTCCTTGTTCATGCTCTTGCCGTTGACCTGAAACTCGCTCGCGGTCGCCAGATAGGCCAACTGCTTCAATTGTGCTGCGTTCACCTGACTCCAGGTCTGCGTCTCGGAAATGTTTGCGGCTGCGACAAGGCGTTCCCAAATGCGTCGAGGCAGCGTGAACTGAGTTGAGTTCGAAATGCGTCTCTTTCCGTCGTGCTGTTTCATGTTTTTCAGTTGGGTCAGTGCATTCTCCGGTGCGAGCGATCCGGTCCAATTGATGATGCAGGTGAATCGGTAGTTGTTGGAACTCAACTCGCGGGCTCCCCAGGCGGACAACTTCAGAATGGCAGGGCCGCTCAAACCCCAGTGCGTGATCAGCAACGGGCCGGTCTCGCGGAGCTTCGTATCATGCACGGTTGCCTGCACGTTCTCCACGCTCAATCCCTGCAGTCCATCGATGCGTGGGTCCTTCACGTGAAAGGTGAAGAGGGAAGGTGCGAGTGGTTGGATGGTATGACCGAAATCCTTGAGGCCATCGATGATGGCACCGGTTTTCATACCGCCGGTGGCGGTCATTAGTCGATTGACTGTCCAGAGTTCTTCCCCGTTGATCCAGACGCGGAAAAGCGAACTATCGATCCGCTCGAATCTAGTGACGGTTCGCTTGGTGAAAATTCTGACCCCGGCGTTCTTGGCGGCGGTGAGAAGGCAGTCAGCAATCGTCTCGGCACGATCCGAGGTTGGGAACATGCGGCCATCGGGTTCGGTCTTCAGCTCCACTCCGCGTCGTTCAAACCAATCGATTGTGTCCCGTGGTTGCCATGCGTGAAATGGACCAAGCAGTTCGCGTTGGCCGCGCGGGTATCGCCGGGTGAGTTCCTTGGGATCAAAGCAGGAATGAGTGACGTTGCAGCGTCCGCCGCCGGACACGAGGACCTTGGTGAGCACTCGTGGGTTTCTTTCCAAGATGACGACATCCGCGTCCGGATTTGCCTCAGCGCAATGAATGGCGGCGAAGAAGCCTGCCGCACCACCGCCCACGATCAGGGCATCGGAGCGACTTTCGCAACTGATTTTGCGTTCCGTTTTCAGTCAAGGGATGTTCATTGATCACGAGACGAATTCCAATCCCGCAGGTGTTGGGTGATTGGAATTCCGTCGCGCTTTTGTAAGTGACTCTGGCGGGGGGCAGGCATAGCGTCGGGAAACCACCAATCCCATGAGAGGAGTCTATGGAAGTCACTTGTCCCGCCTGCGATGGCCAGATTCAGATCAGTAACGATCTGCTTGGCGAAGCGCTCGCATGTCCCCATTGCGAGCATCTGTTTCAACTCACTGCCGACGGTCACGTCACTGAATACGCGGCTGAGGAGGGAACAGCAAAAAGGCCATGTTCATCGGCATTGGCGTCTCGGTCCTCGTGCTGGGCGGCTTTATCGGGTTGATGATGTCCGGCGGGGATGAGGAACCTCAGGTTACTCAAGACACCTCCAAGATTGCACCGGCTCCGAGCTCCGGAGGCGACGGTGGCATGGACGGGCCGGGCGCCGGTGAGGTTGCCTTGCCGCCGGGACTGGAATCGGCTTCGATGGATGGGGCACCGAAGGCACTGGTTGAGCCCAAGCCGCCGGTTGAGATCCCGGACACACCGGACGGTACTATCACGGCGGTTATGAATGCCTTGGCGGACGGCAATCCGCGCGGTCCTTGGGACATGCTGCCCACCTCATATCAGTCGAAGATCAACTCGCTGGTGAACGAATATGCGGACGTGGTGGATCCGGTCATGTGGGACAAGGGGTTCTCCGTGGCAAATCGCATCGCCAACGTCCTGCGAGACAAGCAGGAGTTTCTCTTTGGCAATCAGATGGTTGCCATGCAGATGGCCAACAATCCGCAGGCGGAAGAGATCAAGAAGGCTTACCCACGAGTGGTCGGATTGCTGAACACGATTCTGAGCAGCGACATAACCAGCCGGGAAAAGCTCAAGTCCTTGGATGTCGGGGATTATCTGGGTACGACCGGGGCGCAACTGATCGAGGACGTGGCGGCATTGGCCGCGCTCAGTCCCACCAATACGTTTGCCAAAGGTCTTGATTCACTCCGCGAGGTATCAGTGAAGGTCCTGAAATCGGAGGGTGACACGGCGACAGTCGAGATTGGCATGCCGGGGCAGACCAACAAGGTCGAGTCGATGAAACAGGTTGAGGGTCGTTGGATTCCGTCAGATATGGCAGAAGAATGGGAAGAGGACATCAAGAAGGCGCGTGCGGCTCTGGAACAGATGAAGGCGAACCAACAGCAGGTAGGAATGCAGGCCCAGATGATGATCGGCATGGTCGAGGGGGTGATTGCGCAGTTTGAGAATGCCAACACCCAACAGGATTTTGACATGGCGCTCCAAGGTGTGATGGGCATGGCCATGGGCGCAATGCAGGGAGGCGGTCCCGGTAGCGGAGGTATGCAGGGTGGTCCGTCGCCTGGCTTTGGCCAGCCTCCGGGAATGAAGCAGGATGGCCAGTTCCCGCCAGCTCCCGGCGGAACTCCGCCGCCGATGAAGAGATAGCGGATTGAGTGCGATCGTTGAACCGGTTGATTGCGAGGGTGGATTCGGACACCTTAATGCAGTGATCGACGATTGTTTCCCACAGATTCAGTGCATCTCAGATTATCGGACTGAGTTGTTATCTGTGGTGAACTGAATCAGTGGGAGACAGAGCTCCCGTAAGGACTCTAAGATCGCGGCCAGTCACGGGAAGACTGTTTGCGAAAGCCGGTGAGTTCCAACGATTCGTCCGGATGAATCTTCAGGACGGAGTAGCCGCTGTTGCCGACGCCGGTTCCTTCCACCATCGCGACCAGGGTGGTATAATGGATGCCGTTGATCTCACGATGATCGTTCTTGTGGCTATGACCCTGGAATACGGCGCGGACGTTTCCATTCCCTTCGAGCAATTTCCGAACTTTGGATGCGTTCTTCACGGCATAATGATTCGCCAGATCAAGTCGTTGATGGGCAAATACGATCGTTGGTTTGGCATTCGCTTTCAGGTCGGCGTTCAGCCATTCAATCTCGGCGGGCGGAATGTTTGGATCGGTCCACTTGAAATTGTTCCGTTGATAGGGAACGCCGTCGCTGCGGAAACAGGAATCGAGGACGATGAAATGCCAGTCTGCATGATCGAAGGAGTAGTATGAATTCTGCTTTTCCACCCCATCCAGAAACTCCTTTTTGGTGAGCATGTGGACGCAGTGATTGCCCAAGACATGGTGCTTTCGGCCGGGCAGGGCGGTGAAGGCCTTTTGCACTTCTCGCAGATGACGTTTTTCCTCGGTGAGTGATTGCGCGGAATCGATGAAGTCGCCCAGCTCCACGGCCAGGTCGGTCCTTTCCTCCGCGAAGGCTTGGTGAGCCTCTTCCAACTTTCCGAGAGATTCGCGGTAGAACCGGGTTCCGCGCGCATCCTTGTCGGCATGGTGCAGGTCCGTTACCAGTCCGATCTTCGTCAATGGTCTGCTGGATTCTTTGCCATGAAGATTGAGAGTGGCGGCACCGGTCATCATGATCAGCGAGCCGCCTTTGAGGAACGTCCTGCGGTTCATGCCCTCAGTTCACCGGTGAGAGCCAAGGTTGGCAACAACTATCCTTCGAGTTAAACACTTGGGCAGATGAATTCGCTCCGTTGGATCCCGATCTTATTGCTGGCCGGTGCCATCAACCTGACTGCCGGTCCGGCCTTGCCGTTGGCCAGGGCGCACGTGGAAGGCCTGACGGTTTATCGCGGCGGACGTGTTGCGTTCGATGATTTCGATCAGCACATCAAGGCGCTGCTGAAGGAAGGGCGCGATGCGGGGACCAAGACAATGAGTTTCGTTTTCGGCATTCGGCGTCACGCTTCGAAGCTGTTGACCGTCGCTCAGTCTGAGGGCCTGGTAAAACTGCTGGAGCAGCATGAGGAATCAAATCGTCGGCTGCACGAAGAACGAAATGTCCTGCGCGGCTTCTTCTTCGCCCAAGCCTGGCGCATGCCGTTACTGGAAGGTGCTGAGCGCGGCTTGGCGATGGAGGAACTTCAGGGGTGGCTCGGTGCCTGGCTGCAGATCACGCTTCACGAACGCATCGGGCATCATCAGCTCTGTCGCGACGTTTGGCAGATACTGACGCCGGATCAACGGGAAGCGGTGGTGGACGGGGATTGGGACCGGCACGTTCGCAAGTCAACCGGACACAAACGCGATTACTTCGGGGATCGAATTGTGGTGCGGGCGTTGGGAAAGCCATCCGATCCGGACCGGTTTCGAACGGTGTCGGACACGCTTCGTGCGGAACACAAAGCAATCCAGCGCGATCTTTTGGACGCGGAACGGCGTTGGCGGATGCTGACCCTCGCGCATCCGGCAGTGTCGGACGAATTGCTGGCCGCTGAATGGAACCGGATGGCGGCGGCTCTGGGTGCGTTCTTCATGCATCAGGCTGGTCAGTATGTCCGGCTCACCCGCGCCGGTTACGATCTGAAGGATGATGAGCTTCGAGTCCTGGTTGCGGCTCAGCCAAAAAAGAAACTGGACGAGCTGGAAGAAAAGGTCAGGGAAAAGTTGGTGGCCGGTGGGAATCTGTTCGCCACTCTGCGCGCTGCGCATGCCGAGGAATAGATCAATTCAATGTGCCTTTTTGTGGCCGGTCAGGAGACCTCCCACAGTTGTACAAGGGGATCGGACGAAGTGGTGTCAATCCGCGTTGTGGCGAGAGCGATCGTAGATCTCCTTGTGTTTGCGGATCTGCTCGCTGATCCAATTCCAATCACCGGCATCGACTCTCTCTCGGCGGAACAAGGGGCTGCCGAGGCCGAACCCTTCCACGCCGGCCTTCAGATAGTCCTCGATTGAGTCGAGTGATACGCCGCCGGTGGCCATGAGCTTGATCTCGGGGAACGGTGCCTTGATCGCTTTGGCGTAGGCGGGACCTCCCTGATCAGCCGGAAACAGTTTCACCATCAGTGCTCCGGCATCCCATGCCTGCCAGATCTCGGTGGGAGTGCAGGCACCTGGAATCACCGGCAAATTACGTTCACGGCAACCGGTGTTCACCGCCGGAATCACCGCGGGCGTGACGATGTAGGAAGCCCCGGCAGCGATCGCTGCCTCCAATCGCGCGGCGCGGGTCACGGTGCCGGCACCGATGTTCATCCGACCGTCGGCGGCAGCGATGGCGGTGCGGATCTGATCGTCGGCGCCGTCGGTATTCATCGTGATTTCGAGATTGGTCAAACCTCCCTCGATACAGGCTTCCACGATGGGACGAATCTGATCCAACCGGTATCCGCGAAGGATGCCGACCAGTGGCAGACGGTGGAACAACTCGTCGAAAGTGTCGCGGCTCATGTCGCCTCAATCTCTCCTGTATCCAGCCAACGCTTCAATAGAAATGAATGCCCCAGGATAGCCGCCGCACCTTCGGGCAGATCAACCGGGACGGTTTCTACAACTTCGATTCCCAATTCTCCCGCGAGTTCGAGTGCCAGATGATAGCGTTCGGTCAACGAGCCGCGTCCCACGATCAGTACGGGGATTCGTTTTCCGTTCCGCAGCGCTTGGCGGAGCTCGGATGCAATGAGCAAGCCGCTGAGGAATTCACGGTTGCGTGCACTTGTGATGTCATGAATCACGCCGCGTGTCCTGGCCTGAAAGAGCGCGGGTTCCATTCCGGATT
>JAYPXF010000133.1:15693-18657 GCA_038154405.1 Verrucomicrobiales bacterium
ATCTGTGCACCTTCACGGAAATCCGATTCTGAATGTTCGGCCGAGGCTGTGACGGCCGTGGTTTGGCGCAGAATGGTGTGGGTGGTCAGGGATTCAAACAGTTCGCCGGTCAGAAAGGTCTGCCAATCCTTGATCTGGCCCTGTTGAACCCGCACGTGTTTGCTATGCGTGCCCGGCATGAGCACGAGGCTGTCGTGTGCATACTGACGGTAGTCGTCGTGATTGAGGATGCCGATCAACTCGGTTTCTTCACCACGCATGACGTCATTCTCCGTTCTGAGCCCCGAAACAAGACGAACCTGCAGATTGCTTCCGGTGGTGGATTCTGGTTCCAAATGGAGACTGCAGATCTGGGAGCCATCGAGGTCACAGGGCGCCTTGGCATAAGGAAGTTCATGCCAGCCGATGGTGGACGTCACCATTCCTGAAATCACCAAGTGGCGAACGTCTCCGCCGACGCGGGATTCAGACATCAGCTCGTTCGTCTTTTCGTTGAGGTAACCCGCGAAGGCCTTGTCGCGTGCGTCTTGATCCGCGCCCGCCGTCAATTCGTCATGGATCGTCCGAATGCCATGTCCGCTGCTGAGTTCCGTCTCGATATTGCCGCCAGTGACCAACCGCAGACGGAATGAAGAAGTGCCCCAGTCGCAGCTGATGAAGGGGATGCTCATTTGAAATCCGGAGCGCGGTTACTGGACGGGAATTTTGAGCGTCCGCTTGCGGCCTTCGCGGAGCACGATGGCGTTGACCTTTCTGCCCGGCTGATACTTGCGCAGGATTTCGCCCAAGACTCTGCTCTCAGTTTTTCTGCTGCTGTCGCCATCGATGGAAACCAACACGTCGTTGAGGCGGAATCCCGCCCGGCGCGCAGCTCCGTGCTTGCCGTATTTGCCGACATTCTTCGCAAGCAAAGCCATGCCAGTGGTGCCCAATCCCAGCTTGCGGCGTTCGTCGTCGGAAAGATCCTGCAATCGCATTCCGCCGAACGCCATCGCCCGCATGGGCCATGTTCCGACGCGGCGGAAGATGTCTGAATCCATCCGCCAGTTGGCCGGCAGCGTGATCTGCAGCCTTTGCTTCCTGCCACTGCGATTGACAATGGTCGCGACGGTTCCTTCATCCGGAGCATGATGGAGTGCCCACGCGATATCGGCAGAAGAGACGATGGCTTGACCTTCGATGGACACAATTTCATCCGATGATTTCAATCCGGCCTGTGCTCCGGGTGAGCCATTTGTGACTTCCGCAATTCTTGTGGCAGATTGGGCTGACATCTTCAGACCGATGGTTTCCGGTGCGGGATGCGGATAGATGAGATTCAACGGCATGGTCTTGCGAGCGTTGCGGGCGGCCAACCGTTGCGCGTCGCCGATCTGGTGGCAGTGAACGCAGCTTTGGACCACCTTGCCGCTCCAGTTCAGCTCCTTCAGGTATTTGCCCTTGAGCGTGGGCATCTGAACGGCGGTCTTGTAGGGGAACTTGCGTCCCTGTTTCCCGGCCAGCGATGCCTTGTTGGCGGGATAGCTGGAATGGATGTTCAGGATGGCCTTCAAGGTGTCACGCAAAGTCGCTGTTGCACGGTTCTGGGCATCGTGTTGGTGCTCCCATGATCCGTAGCGACCATAAAGGGTGCCGTCGGGATTGAAGAACAAGGTGGAAAACGAAAGGTCGTAGTCGAACTGGAACTTGGAGAGATCGATGGAGTTGGCATTGATCAGGCGCACGCGGATGAACTGATCCATCAGCGGTTCGAGTTCCTTGTTCTCGATCAAGACTTCGGTGTCCAAGCCCATGCAGGCCAGGCAGGGGACACAGCGCAGCACGACCATCAGCGGTTTGCCGGTCTTGCGGGCGGATTCGAAGCCGGCGTCGAAATCGTTATAGATCCAGCGGTCATTAAGGATCATCTTGGCGCGATCGCCACGGACGGCACCCTCACGGTCTTTTACGGTTTCGGCACCGACGGTGATTCCCAACAGCAAGAGGGCCAGCAAAGCATGGAATTTCATGCGGCGTTTATGGGGTGCACAAAAAGTCCACGCAACGGGAACATTGCGTGGATTTTGCGAATTCTGAGAGATGCTCGGGTCGGTTCAGTTCTTCACGTCCGATTCGTCGAGTTTGTCGAAAGGATTGTTCTGGAAGTCGCCATCATCCTTCTTCTTGCCCTTGATTTTCACCTTGTCCGGATTCTCCGGCGTTGCGCCATCCTCGTCGTGTTGTTCGTCCTTGGATTCGTGCTTGGTGTGGGCGGCTTCGGTTTCCTCGATGTTCACCTTGCCGCGCGGATTCGGTTTCCGCTTGGTCTTGGGGAGGGGCTGAATCATCACCCCGAGTCCGCGACCGACCAGTTTGGGCGGGGCATCGGCGGTGCCGAATCCTTCACATTCCTTCAGGAAGCGTTCCACCGTCTGAAACCCAAATTCCTTGTGTGCCATCTCGCGGCCGCGGAAACGCAGGGAGATCTTGACCTTCATGTCCTCGCACAGGAAATCGATGGCATGATTCAGCTTGATGGTGAAATCGTGCGGGTCGATTGACGGGCGCAGCTGGATCTCCTTCACCTTGTTGCTGTGTTGATGCTTCTTGGCTTCTTTCTCCTTCTTGGACAGCTCGTAACGGTATTTTCCGTAGTCGATGATCCGGCAGACCGGGGGATTGGCATTGGGGGCGACTTCCACCAGATCGACGCCATGACGCCTGGCCAATTGAATGGCGTCGGGCGTGGGCATGACCCCGACTTGTGATCCATCATGTCCGACAACACGGACTTCCCTCGCGCGGATCTTACCGTTGGTTCGAATGAAGGGGCCGCGCTGCTGGCGGCGACGTCTGCCAAACGGGCGGCTCAAGAGGCCGTCTCCCGTTGGGGTTTAGAAGAGTGGGACGTTGTGTTTTCTGCCATAAAAAATAAATACGACGACGTTCTTCTATGCACTCTAATTGAAGCGCGCAAGTCTAATC
>JAYPXF010000134.1:0-9187 GCA_038154405.1 Verrucomicrobiales bacterium
CTGCGATGAGCAGATCGGTTACTTTCGATTGATCACCGACAAGACCTCCTATGGCTATCTGTGCGATGTGGTGGTCACGGAGAAATGGCGCGGGAAGGGACTGGGGAAATGGATGTTGGAGTGCATTCTGAATCATCCGGAATTGAAGACGTGTCGTATCGATCTGGTGACCAAGGACGCGCAGGAGTTTTACCGGCAATACGGTTTTGGACCGCATCGATTCGAACACATGGTTCGCTATGCGGACGATTATGCCGGCGGTAGCGATTCCGCGACCGCGTCATAGAGAGCTGAGATCATCTTCCGAACCTGGGCACGGGTGGTGCAATAGGGTGGCATGATCGCAATGACGCTGCCGATGGGGCGAGTAAGCACGCCCCGTTTGGCCATGGCGTTGCAGACGCGAATGCCGACCTGTTCCCGGAGGTCGAAAGGTTTCCGGGTTCGCCAGTCTTTCACGAGTTCGATGCCGACGACGTTACCAACCTGACGGATGTCGCCGATCTGTGGAAGATTCCAGAGAGCTTTGAGATCCCGACGCAGATTCTTCCGCAATGAATCCCGTTGGCTTTGGGATTTCTTCTGAGCAAGCAGCTTCATGCTGGCCAGAGAAACTGCTGATCCAAGTTGGTTGCCGAAATAGCTGTGGCCGTGGAAGAAGGTCTTGAATTCTTCGTATTCACCCAAGAATGAATCGAAGACGGACAAGGTGGTGAGAGTGGCCGCCATGGGCAGATAGCCTCCGCTGAGTCCCTTGGCCAGGCAGAGAAAGTCGGGTTGCACGCCTTCCTGATGCGATGCGTATAACTTGGACGAATCATTGCAACGCCCAAACCCGGTCATGACTTCGTCGGCGATCAGATGACAGTTGTGGCCGCGAGTGAGTTGGGCGACACGGTGCAGCCATCCTTTCGGTTGTGGAATCATTCCCGCAGCACCCTGCATCAGGGGTTCATAAGAGAATGCGGTGAAGGGGCTCTTCGCCCGATCGGCTTTGTTGAAGGTCTGTTCCACTTTGCCGATGCACTCCCAGTTGCACTTGCGATAGTCGCGAGCGTCGGCGCGTTCAGGTTTGGCGCGGTTGAATGGGCAGCGGTAGCAATACGGCGCCATCACCTTGTCGGACTTGAACAGCAGACCTGAGTAGGCCTTGTGGAACAGGTCGATGTGGCCGATGGAAACGGCGCCGACGGTGTCGCCGTGATAGGCACCGTCGATGGTGAGAAAGCGTGGCTTGGTTTTCGGCCGGTTGCGCAGGGTGGATTGGTAGGAGAGTTTGACGGCAACTTCAAGTGCAGTGGAGCCGTCATCGGAATAGAAGACCTTTTGTAGACGGGGATTCTGGAAGTCCTTGTGACGAGTCGTTATGCGGGCCGACCTGACCAGTTGTTCGGCGAGAAGGGCGGCGGGCTCGTTTGCGAACCCGAGAGCGGATGAGTGCGCGATTTTTTGGGACTGCTTTCGCAGGGCCCGATTCAATACCGGATGGTTGTGGCCGTGGATGTTCGTCCAGATGGAGGAGTTGCCGTCGAGATACTCCTTGCCGTGATGGTCGCGTAGGGTGGCACCCTTGGCTTCTGAGATGACGATTGGTTCCGATTTGACCCAGTCACGCATCTGGGTGAACGGATGCCAGACGTATTCGTGATCCAGTCTGGCGAGCTTAGGCAGTTTCGGCATCGGGGCTTGGTGCGGAAAGAGCGATTTTCAGTTGCTCGAGTTCTTCGAGGGAATGGTCGGCCGTGATCGTGAATCGTAGACGCGCGCTATCGCGAGCGACCGTCGGATAGCGAATGGCCGGAACATATACTCCAGCGGCGGCGAGTTTCTCGGATTTCTCTATGGCGTCCGCTTCATCGCCTATGATTGTCGGTAGGATCGGAGAACGAACGACGCCGGGCGGTATCCCCAGCTCCAAGAGAGTTGTCTTCAGGTTCTCGACCATGGCCCAGAGCTCCTGGCGTCGCTGCTCGCCTTCTTGGGAGCGGACAATCTCGAGGCCGGCGAGCGCACATGCCGCAACGACCGGAGGTGGTGCGGTCGAATAAATGAACGGCCGTGAAGAGTTGATGAGCGTGTCGATCAGCGTCTGGCTGCCGCAGATCACTCCGCCCGCTGCGCCCAAGGCTTTGCCCAAGGTGGCCATCTGGATTTCCACGCGACCGGTTAGACCGAACTCCTCAACGAGACCGCTGCGACGTTCGCCGAAGAATCCGGTGGCATGCGCTTCATCCACCATCAGCCATGCGCCATATTGGTCCTTGAGGTCGGCGACGTTGAGCAGCGGTGCGAGATCGCCGTCCATGGAGAACACGCTCTCGGTCACGACGAGTTTTCGCGCCTGTGGGTGTTTTTCATTGGTCCATCTGAGCTTGGCTTCCAGATCGGAAAGGTCGTTGTGGCGGAAGACCCGCAGTTTCGCGCCCGAGAGTCGCGCGGCATCGACGATTGAGGCGTGGACGAGTTTGTCGATGATGATGACGTCTGATTTGCCGAGCACGGCACAGATCGCGCCGGTTGCCGCGCTGTAACCCGTGGAATAGAGAGCCGCCGCCTCGGTTTGCTTGAAATTCGCGATGGCCTCTTCAAGTTGGCGATGTGGGGGGAGCGAGCCGCAGATCAGACGGGAAGCCCCGGCACCGGCACCATAGTCTGCTAATGCTGCTTGTCCGGCTTCCACCAAGGCCGGGTGATTGCTTAGTCCCAGGTAATCGTTGGAGGAAAAATTCAGAAACTCACGCTCACCGATGCGGATGCGGATTCCTTGACCGGAATCGAGTTGTCGCAGCGAACGGCGGAGTGAATTGGATTCCAATTCCGCGAGGTCGGATTGGAGGACCTCGTCAAAGCTCATGAGTGCACAAGTAGTCCATTTCCCGTGTCGTCAGGCGTGTCTCCAAGGACCGGTGATGGCGATCGTGTATCCCGCTTTCTGAATGTTTACGAACAGGGTGGTGCCATCTGGTGAAAAACAGGCTCCGGCGAACTCGGAATTGTTGTAGGCATTATGGCCGAAGCGGAAGACTTCCCCATTGGGCGTCACTCCGACCAGGTTCTGTTCGCCGCCACCGTCCTCGCAGATGATGAGATCTCCATTCGGTGCCACGGTAAGATTGTCGGCGTTGTCCACCAGGGCGGGGTCGTTGGGTTCGACGAAAAGTTCGAGCACGCCGGGCCTCTTCGATTCAGCGGCCGTACCTTCATCCGGACTGGGATGATATTTCCAGATCTGACCGCGCTTCGCTTTGCCGCCGTTGGTGCAGGCGAAGTAGATGACGCCATCCGCGTACCACATGCCTTCGCCACGGGCAAAGGTGGCGGCACCATCGGTGGAACCCCGATAACGCAGGAGGTCGGATTTGGAGGCAACGTCCTTCATATCGATCCACTTGACGTCCAGCCTGCGGCCGATGTCGACGATTTGTCGGTTCCAGTTGCGTGTGTCGAAGGAGTGGCGATTGCGTATGCCCAAGGCCTGGAGGCGGCCACCTTTGGCGAGCTTGCCGGGCTCGTTCGGGATAAACCGATAAATGAGACCATCACCGCGATCTTCGGTCTGGTCCACGATGCCTGACGAGGGTTCCACCGCGACAGCTTCGTGGTTGAAACGCCCCATGTCTCTCAACGGAACCGGGTCTGCCAGCGCGGGCTTCAAGGTGGCAGGTACTTCGAAATTAAACCCGTGATCGAGAGCGCATTCCCGTCCGCGGGTGAGAACCGTTTCTTCACAGGTGATCCATGAATTCCAAGGAGTCGGACCGCCGGCACAATTACGCAATGTACCGGCGAGGCTGAGGAAACTACGATCCACCTTGCCTGTCTTGGTGTCGTAAACCAACGTGGTTGTTCCTCCGAGACTGGGATTTTCGCGGGGACCGGCGTCGTAGATCTGCGCCGGCTTCAGCTTTGCAAGCAGTTGATTCTTGTCACCAAAAGCGCCGGTGGACGGTTTTGCGTCCGGATTCACTTCATGATTGCGAATGATGATGGTCCTGCCGTCCTTCGCCGGGAATGCAGCCATGCCGTCGGACGCCGCCGGCGTGATGAAGCCGTCCGACATGGGATCACCGGAACGAGAAATGATGCGCGCTTGAAAACCTTTGGGCAGATCGAGCACTCCATTGGGGTCCTTGACCAAAGGACCATAGCCGTCGGCGGTTTTCGCCGCTGCGGTGGATTGATTGGCAAATTTCTGTAGCCCCGCAAACCCGAGGGTCCAGGCGGATGCGTGTTGAAGGAAACTACGGCGTGACGTGTTCATGATTTGAATGGGATGACCGTAACGGAAAGACGGCAGAGGGGGAGTCAGAAATTCATTTGGGACGGAAGCATGGATGGGGTGATTGCTTTCCGATGGATTTTGGGCACGCTCCGAGGCAATGAGAGTCTTGACCATCAGCATCATGTTGGCATTGACGTTGCCTGCCACAGCACAGATCGAAAACAGTTCGGATACCTACAAGCAGTTGAAACGGTTTGTCGATTCGGTTCCCGCAATTGATACACATGACCATCTGTGGCCCTTCGAGATTCTTCCCGGGCGAGTTCAAACCAAGGAAGGCAACGGGCTCAACCTCTCCAGCATCTGGCGCAATAGCTATCTGAGTTGGATCAATCGCGCGCCGGGTTTCCGGGCTCCTGAAGGGATTGAAGGCTGGTGGAAACGCGTGGAGGAAGAAGGGACCTTTGACAACGTGCGGGCCACGAGTTTCTACCGCTACACTCTGATTGCATTGAGAGATCTGTATGCAGTGGATTTCGAAGCGCTGGATCTGCCGGCTGTGAAAGCACTTGATGCGAGAATCTTTGACAACTACCGAGACCAGAAATGGCTTTATGAAGTGGTGACGGAGCGGGCGAACATTGAGCTGATGTTCAATGATCCCTATTGGGCAAGATACAAGTTCGAGACCTACTATCCGTGGGAGGTGATGGTGTTCAACCAGAACCCGATCATAACGGGTTTCCATCCGAGTTTGTTCAACAAACCGCATGATTCGCCGTTCAAGTTTGCGGTCGGGAGGAAGTTGCCGATGAAGACATTGGACGATTACCTGAAAGTGGTGGAACTGATGTTTCAGACTGCCAAGTCCGCGGGAGCGGTCTGTCTGAAAACGACCCTGGCCTATCAACGCACGATTCGTTTCGAAGATGTATCGCGGGCACGTGCCGAGAAGGTGTTCGGCCGTGCGCCAGGAAACGTGACTGCAACAGAGAAAAAGGATTTTGAAGATTTCATGATGTGGCGGGTGTGTGAGCTGAGCGCGAAGTACGAACTACCATTCCAGATTCATACGGGACACGCGCGGATACAGGGCTCCAACCCGATGAATCTGGTCGATCTCATCGTCGCCAATCCCAAGACGAAGTTCATTCTTTTCCATGGCGGATTTCCATGGGTCGGCGAAATGGGAATGATCGTGATGCATTCGATGCGCCACGGGCAGAATGTGTGGGCGGATTCGGTCTGGTTGCCGCAGATCAGCTATCACACCGCGAAACGTGCATTCAACGAATGGCTGGATGTGATGCCGTCCAACCGCATCATGTGGGGCGCTGACTGCAATCATGCCGAGGGGATCTACGGATCGACCGAGATGACGCGGCGATGCATTGCGGAGGTTCTTGCCGAGCGAGTTGAACGCGGTGAATTGAAGGAGCGATACGCCCGGCGGATCGCGAGACAGATCATGCGTGACAATGCATTGGAGTTGTTTCCGCAATTGGAGAATCACCTGTGGAAGCACACGGGCAAGCGGATGGTTCCGACGGAACGCAAGGCCAGGTGACAGAAGGACGAGGGGAGAGGAGATGAAAAAGATCATTGCGACAGTCGGTCTGCTTCTGGGGATGCAAGTCCCCGGGGCGGATGTGAAGCCGTTGGTTCGGCAGTTGATGGAGATCCGGGATGAACTGGACGGGGTTTCGTTTTCCGATGTGGTTGAGGCGAACACCGGGAAGAAAGTGTTGGCACTCAACCTGCGGAGTTCGACAGATCGTCGACTGATCGCGCAGATCTCGGAGGCGCTGACACGAGTGATGAAGCGGGTCGCCGATCTTGATCACGAGGCCCACAAACAGCGGCGGATCAACGAGGTGAGCAAATACTTTGAAGAGACGCTGCTGGAGGAATTGAATGAGTTGGATGGATTCCGGTGTGAATTTCCCAAGACGTCGGAGGGGAGAATGCAACGATCCGGTTATCCTGATCTTCGTTTGGTTGATGCGAAATCCGGTCGGGTGGTTTATCTGGATCCAAAGTTGTTCCAGGTAAAGTCACGCAACAGTTCGCTACGTACTTTCTATTTCACTCCGAAGATCGAGACGAACAAGATTCTTGATGACGCCCACCATCTGTTGGTCGGTTTTTCGCACGAAGGAAGGCAGGATGGCGCTTGGAAGTTCACCGGCTGGGAACTCGTCGATCTCGCGCGATTCAAGGTTCGACTGAAAGCAGATTTCCAAGGCAGCAATCGCGAAATCTATCAGGACGAAAATATCGTTGCGAGCGGGCGATGAACTATCGACCGAGCAGATTCTTCAGTCGGAGAGCGAACGCCCCCAGCATCCAATGCAACGCCGGCGTGATTGATCGGGCGGCGTCGCTGATGGCATTTGCATGATCGGGGTTCTCCGTCCTCATCATCTGAATCTTCACTGCAGTCCGGGCCGCGAACAGGCACAGATGCCGTTGCTTGCGAACCCAATGTGGGAAGGCACCTTCCTGGATGAGTTCCCCGACCGTGCGCATGACTTTCCATTCGTCGAGGACCCACGCGTCGATGTTGAGGAAGTTGCGGTTGGTGGTGGCTCCTGAATGGCGGCGGTACTGGCAGAGGATTTCGCGCACCTCCCGGATTCCTTCGCAGAGAGCACCCCATTCGCCGTAGAAGACGCAGTCACCGACATGGGGCATGTCGGTGCGAAACTCCATGGGGCAGGGAAGGCGGTTGGTTTTCATCAGCACAGCCGGGACGAGCGCGGTTTGAAGTTCCGCTTGAGCGGCAAGATAGCGCTTCTTGGAAATGTCGATGAACCCGCCGTCAGGATGAGGTTTGTGCGGACAGGTGAAATCGGACGCTGCACCCATCAGTTCGCCATTCTCATCAATGACCTCGAAGGGGGCATAGGCGATGCCACGACCGTTCACATCTCCAAGCGCGGCAAGGCACCGCTCGATGAAGGTCGGCTTTACCAGGTCATCGGCGAGAAGAATGTGAAGGTAGTCGGTTTGGTCGGCCCAGGAGAGGCATTTGTTGAGATTCTTGGAATGCCCGAGATTCGTCTCGTTCTGGATGAGTTCGAATCCGTATTTATCAGAATATTGTTTCACCAGATCCCGTGTGCCATCGGTGGAACAGTTGTCCTGAATGATCACCCGGTCCGGGCGGCGGGTCTGGGCGACCAGGCAGTCAAGGGTGGGGCGGAACAGTTCACCGCCGTTGTAGACCGGGATGGCAGTCGTGACGACGGGCATGTTCAGATTCCAAGAATGGAACAGAAGGTGGTGCAGACGTGATCGACCTGATCTTCCGTCAGGCTGAGGGCGGAGGGTAGATTGAGGCTGCGTTGGCCGAGACGGGCGGAAACAACATTCCGTTCACGGGCTTCGGCGGATCGTGGGCGATCACGATAGGCGGGAATACTGCTGAGCGGATGAAAGAACGGCCGGCTGTCGATGTCCTTTTCGCGAAGTGCGGCCATCATTTCCTTCTTCTCAGGCCCGTCGTTCCAAACGACGGATGACATCCAATAGCTGTTCTTCACACCGTTTGGTTCATGGTTGATGGCGATGCCGGGCTTGTCGGTAAGCCGGTCGCGATACCAGCCGAAGATCTCGCGCTTGCGGTCGACCAGTTCATCAAGGCGCTCCAACTGAGCCAAGCCAAGCGCCGCCTGCATGGAACTCATCTTGTATTTGTAGGCCACCTCGGTGTTGAAGAAAAAGCGGTCTCCCGGTTCCCGTCCGTGGTCGCGCAGAAACAGTATGCGGTTTTTCAAGGCCATGTCCGACGTGGCGAGCATCCCGCCCTCACCGGTGGTCATTGTCTTTGAACCATGAAAACTGAAGGTGCCGGTGATGCCCAGTGAGCCGGCGCGGCGGCCATGATATTCCGATCCCGTGGCTTCCGCGGCGTCCTCGATTACCGGTATGTTCCTGGATTTCGCAAATGCCAGCAGTTCGTCCCATTCCGGCATGCCGCCATAAATGTCGACTGCGATGATCGCCTTCGTGCGATCAGTGATGCACTGACCGAGGGAGTCGACGGAAATGCACCAACTGGCTTCATCAACATCGGCGAAGACGGCGGTTGCCCCCACATAATCAATCGGTGCGGAGGTGGCGATCCAGGTGATGTCCGGGACAACAACCTCGTCACCCGGCCCGATACCGAGCGCAGCCAGACTCAGGTGCAGGGCTGAGGTGCAGGAAGGGAGCGAGATGGCGAAATCGGTTCCGACGTATTCGGCGAACGCCTTCTCGAATCGTTCGTGATACATGTTCGCGTTGCCGAACCACGCGTTGGTGACCGCGTCAGTGACGTAGTCGATTTCCTTCTGCGTGATGGATGGGCCGGCGACGGGAAGCATGGTCCTCAATCGTCGATGCACTTCAGGTAACCGTCGGGGGCGACGGTGATCTGAAGTTTGTCATGGATTTCCCGGTCGATCTCGAATCGGCAGTTCGATTTGAGGAATTCGTGCACGGCGGTCTTGGGATTGTCTCCGGGCCCCCATGGACGATCGGGAAAGAAGTCTGCGGGCATGTCTTCGACCACCGTGTCGAAGACGATCAGGTAGCAACCTTTGGTCACCAACGAGGAATACAATTCCAGTTCGCGGAGGACGTGTTCGTGGGTGTGGTTGGAATCAAGAATCACCATGACCCGTTCCTTGCCCTCGGCGCGCTTCCGAACCTGCTCGGCAATACCCTCATCGATCGAGGATCCCTCGATCATGGAAATGCGCTTGAACATGGGATGCTCTTCGATGGCAGTCCGGTTATGGGGACGGATTTCGATGTCCACGCCGAGCACCTGGCCGTCATTGCCGAGCAATTCGAGCATGGAGGCGGAGAATATCAGTGATCCGCCATGGGCAATGCCGGTCTCGATGATGAGATTGGGTTTGGTGTCCCAGATGATTTCCTGAGTGGCCGCGATGTCCTGCGGGAACTGAATGATCG
>JAYPXF010000134.1:9197-18558 GCA_038154405.1 Verrucomicrobiales bacterium
AACCAATTGCGGGTCAGCTCGGACATTTGCTCGTCCTCGCCCATTTTGCGGATCTGTTCCGGATCTTTTGGATCGTGACTCATTTTAAAAAACCTTGTTCAGCGGCTGCGGATAATGCGAGCCGGATTTCCGTAAACCACGGAATTATCGGGAATATCGCGAGTGACGACGGCACCGGCTCCCACAATGCAATTGGCACCGATGGTGATGCGGGGCAGGACCACCGCGCCCACGGCGACCAGAGTATAGTCTCCTACACAGACTTCGCCGGCCAGACGCGCTCCGGGCGCGAGGTGCACGCCATTGCCGAGACGGCCTTCATGGTCGACTCCGGCTGAGGTGTTGATGATGCAGGCTTCGCCGAGGCGGGCCTCGGCGCCCACGGCTGCCAGTCCAAGGACCTGGGAACCGCTGCCGATTGCGGCGTCAGATGCGACAAAGGCGGTGGGGTGGAGCAGGGTGGCCGGAGCCACGCCACCAGCGGTCAGGAATTGCTGGATCTCGTGCCTCACCAATCCGCGTTCTCCGCCGATCGCCACGGCGCCTGATAATTTCGTGCCGGAGTTGTCTCGACGCCATTTGTGAAAACCGTCTTCACCGATGTGCAATGGCACGCCGTCGATCGGAGGCGCGGCATCGGGATTGTTGTCGAACGTGGCAATGACCTCATAACCCGCAGATGCCGCGAATTCGTTCAGCACTTTAGCGTGCCCCTTGGCTCCCCAGATGATCAGCGGTTTCGGCATGGGTAGTCGGGGTAGTTGGCGTCGCGATCGGATAGGTAGGCAATCTCCGGTGCGGGCCACTCGATATCGAAACGCGGGTCGTTCCAGCGCGCGCCTCTGGAGCTCTCGGGATGATAGAACGAAGAGATCATGTACTCGATCTCGGTGTCTGGCTCGAGTGTCTGAAATCCGTGTGCGCAGCCACCGGCGATGAAAAGCGCGCGTCCGTTGTCCGGAGAAAGCTCGGCCCCGAACCACTGTGTGTGTGTGGCGGAATCCTCGCGGAGGTCCAACGCAACGTCGAACATTCGTCCTCGGGTGCAGCGAACGAGTTTGGCTTCCTCATGCGGTGCCGCCTGCCAGTGCATGCCTCGCAATGTCCCTTTGCGTTTGTTGAATGATGCGCTGCATTGGGCCAGCGCCGGATCGATGCCGTGTTCGCGCAATTCGTTTACGCACCACGTCCGGGCAAACCAGCCTCGCTCGTCTTCATGACGTTCCTGTTCGATGAGGAAAACCCCCGCGAGTTTGGTCTCCGTGAACTTCATGTCACACGGTTCTCACTTCAGGGAGCGGAATGATGAACTTGCCCCCGGCATCCCGATAGGCCTGCTGCTGTTGGAGGATCTCGGTGGCGAAATTCCAAGTGAGCAGCAGGGTGTAGTCAGGTTGTTTGGCGTTCAGTTCTTCGGGGGAAACAATCGGAATGTGCGTGCCGGGAGTGAGTTTGCCCTGTTTGTGCGGGCTGCGATCGGCAACGAAATCGAGATCGTCGGCACCCAGGCCATAGAAGTTCAGCAGAGTGCTTCCTTTGGCGGATGCACCGTAGGCTGCGACACTGTGGCCGTCTTGTCGCAGACGTCCCAACGCGTCCTGCAGATCTTTGCGGATCTTCTTCACTCGATCCTCAAACGTGGCGTAGTAGTCGAGTCGGTTGAGTCCGTGTTCCTTCTCTTCTGCCAACAGATTCCTCACGGAATCGTCAATGGGATGATGGCCCTCATGCCCGGCGTAGATGCGCAGACTGCCGCCGTGGATCGGCAGGCGTTTCACCCGGAAAATCTCCAGCCCGTGACGCGCAAAGAGCGGTTGCAGCGCGAGGAGACTGAAGTAAAAGACGTGTTCATGATAGATGGTGTCGAATTCGACACCCTTGAACAATTCGACCGCATAGGGGAATTCAATCGCCACGCGTCCGTCTTCCTTTAGCAGGGCGGCCAGGCCCGCAACGAAATCGTTCGTGTCCGGCACGTGGGCAAAGACATTGTTACCGAGGATGAGATCCGCCTTACGGCCGGAGTTGGCCTGTTTTTCGGCAAGGGATTTCGTGAAGAAATTGCAGATTGTTTCCACTCCCGCATCCTGTGCGACGGTGGCAATGTTTTGGGCCGGTTCGATGCCGAGGCAGGGGACGTCGACGGCAACGAAATTCTTGAGCAGGTAGCCGTCGTTGCTGGCTATTTCGACGACGTGGCTTTGTCCATTGAGCCCGAAGTCATTGATGTGTTCGTGCACTGCCTCACGGGCGTGCTGGAGCATCGTGTCCGAGAAGGAAGAGAAATAGAGATAGTCGCTGAACAAATCCACTGGGGGGACGGTGTTCGTGATCTGGATCATCCAGCATTTCGGACACACAAAGATGCGGAGCGGAAAGTGCGGTTCATCCTTTCCGAGGTCCTCGGGATTCAGGAGGTTGTTGGCCAGCGGCTGGTTCCCCAGATCCAAGACCAGTTCTCCGTTTGTATCGCCGCAGGAGCGGCAGGTGAATCTCTCGCTCATGCCCAAGTCAATCCCTGTTGGCGTGCGTCAGAAACGAAGTCGTCAATCTGGTCCAGCGAGAAGTGATTCATGTTCGTGCGGCTGCGGTCGTGGCGAACGCGATACCATTTGATCGTTCGACCGACGGCGGATTCAAAATCCCAAACCGGAAACCAGTTGAGGACCTGTGCTGCCTTGTCGGTGGAAAGATGGAGCAGGGTGGCCTCGTGTGGCGCATTCGCTTCACCTTCATTCTTCCATTGTCCGGGCCAGGTTTTCAGAACCTCTTCGACAAGGTCTTTCACATTTCTGTTCGATGACGCCGGTGGACCAAAGTTGAACGCATCGGCAACATTTGGATTCTTGCCGCCGGTCGAGAGTTTCCATCCCAGGAGCAGATAGCCGCTCAGGCAGTCGAGAACATGTTGCCAGGGGCGCGTCGCCCACGGATTGCGAACGCGGATCTTCTGATTGTCCAGCAACGCCCGCACACAGTCTGGAACGATGCGGTTAGCGGCGTAATCGCCGCCGCCGATCACATTGCCGGCCCGGGCCGATGCCACATTGCCAAGCGACTTGTTCGGTTCAAAAAAGGAGCGACGCATGGACTGGGTCACGAGTTCGGCACCGGCCTTGGACGCGGAATAGACGTCGTGTCCGCCGAGGGCGTCAGATTCCCGGTAACCGTGATGCCAGTTGCGGTTCTCGTAGCACTTGTCAGTGGTGATTACGACCACGTGAATCTTGCGCTTCTGTTGCCGGACAGCGTCTAGCAGGTTGGCAGTGCCCATAATGTTGGTCTGCCAGGTTTCCATCGGTTGCTCGTAACTGAGGCGGACAAGCGGTTGGGCGGCCAAGTGAAATACGATGTCCGGTTTAGCCTTGGCGATGGCCTTGCAGATGGCCTTGGGATCGGCGACGTCTCCGCGCAGATCGTGCTTCCAGATGGATGAGTCAACCGACTGATGAATGCAGGGACCTTTGAACGTTCGATCGCTGAATCCGCTGACTTCGGCGCCCAGTCGATGTAACCACAGGCCCAGCCACGATCCTTTGAATCCGGTGTGACCGGTGATCAGGACGCGGCGCTTGCGGTAGTGATTTCCAAACATCCGGTCACCATTTCTTCCACGGCGCGTTGCCGGAGTTCCACATGCCGTCGAGCAACTGCTGCTCACGATAGGTGTCCATGCACTGCCAGAAGTCGTCGTGCTTGAATGCTCGCAGTTGATTCTCCGAGGTGATGTCCTCCATGGGCTTCTTTTCGAGAATGCAGGCGTCCCCGTTCAGGTAATTGCCCACCGACTTGTCGAAGACGAAGAATCCCCCGCTGATGTAGATGTTCTCCCGATCGGGCTTCTCCTTGAAACCGGTGATGATGTCGTCATCCATTGCCAATTCACCGAAACGACCGGAGGGTTTGACCGCGGTGACCGTTGCCAGCGATTCGTGTTGCTCGTGAAATTTGATGCTCGCGTTGATGTCGTGATCGCTGACGCCGTCGCCATAGGTCATGAGAAAGGTCTCATCGCGAACATGTTCAAGCGCACGCTTGAGACGACCGCCGGTTTGGGTGTCTTGGCCGGTATCGAGCAGGGTGACCGTCCAGTCTTCCTCGTCATGGGTGTTGTGGTAGCGGATCTCCGGATTTTGCCCCAATTTGAGCGTCACATCACTGGTGTTCCAGTGGTAGTTGCGGAAGTAATCCTTGATGACCTCGCCCTTGTAACCCAGGCATAGGATGAAATCCTTGTGCCCGTGATGGGCATATATCTTCATGATATGCCAGAGGATCGGCCGGCCGCCGACCGGCACCATGGGCTTGGGCCGATACTCGGTCTCTTCCCGTAACCGGGTTCCCAGACCGCCGCATAGAATGACTACCTGCATGTGAATTGGGTGACGCGCTGCGTTGCGACAGCGTAGAAAGCCGGGAAATAGGGCGTCAACGGTATTGTCGGCGGCAAACGGATTCGGTTAGCTTTTGCCCGCCTTCAAATCATGGCTTCCGGCAAAAACAATTCCGAACCCCTGTCTTCAGCCCGCAGTTTCTGGCTGACCTTCGCCGTGTTGGTGGTGGGCCTGGGCATCTTCTTCGGCAAAAGCCTGTCCGCGAACCAGGTGATTTTCTCGAATGACGGCCCGCTGGGAGTGCACGTTGCGGCTTCTTCGGACACCTATCCGGATGTTTTCAAGGGCGTCTGGAGTGACTCGAACTGGGTTGGTGCAGATTCGCTGTCGGCCAATCCGGGTATCACCAGTTTCCTGTTCTGGATATTGGGGCCGGTGGGGTTTGCCAAATTGTATTGCCCGTTGGCCTTGTTGATGTTCGGGCTGGCCGTGTGGTTGTTCCTGCGGGCGCTCAATTTCTCTCCCGCGGTCTGCATGCTGGGGGCCGTGGCTGCTGCGTTGAACGGGAACCGGTTTTCAGTTGCCTGCTGGGGACTCCCCGCATGGGTGATTTGCGCGGCCGGCTCCGTGCTGGCGCTTACTGCATTGGTGTATTCGACCCGGCAACGGCCGTGGCTGATGTGTGCGTTGGCGGGACTTGGGACGGGAATTTCAGTATCCGAAGGATTCGATACGGGAGCACTTCTGAGTCTGATGGTTGCCTCATACGGGACCTTTCTTTGGTACAACCAAGGTGAGACACCGGGCAAAGCCACCAAGACGGTCTGCTTGCGAATGGCCGTGGTGGTCGCTTGTGCCGGTCTGCTGTCGGCTCACGTCCTGCATACCCTGGTCACGACGCAGATTAAGGGCGTAGCTGGGACGGCACAGGATCAGAAGACCAAGGATGATCAGTGGAACTTTGCGACCCAATGGAGTTTCCCCAAGGCGGAGACCTTGCGCTTGTTCATTCCGGGAATCTATGGATATCGATTGGACACGCCCAATGGTGGAAATTACTGGGGCAGTGTCGGGCGCAGCGCAGGTTGGGATCAGACCAAGCAGGGGATTCCTCGTCACTCAGGATCGGGCGAATACGCCGGACTGTTGGTGGTTATGCTCGCCGGTTTTGCCTTCATCTACTCATGGCGGCGTGGCGAGGATGTTTATACGCGGGAACAGAAGCGCAATATCTGGTTCTGGTCGGCTGCCGGCTTCATTTGTCTGCTGCTTTCGTATGGCAAATATGCGCCACTGTTTCAGTTCTTCTACTGGCTGCCTTACATGTCGACGATTCGCAGTCCGCTGAAGTTCCTCCACATCGTGCACTTGGCGCTGGTCATCCTGTTTGCCTTCGGTCTACACGGCCTGTTCAAGATCGGCATCGCTGCTGCGAAGGACAAGGGGGAGAGCTTCGGTCGCCACTTGGGTAAATGGTGGAAGGAGGTCGCGGCCTTTGATCGCCGATGGATGGTCGGACTGAGCTCCTTTTTCGTCCTTTCCGTATTCAGCGCAATGTTGTTCGCGGCTAAGAAGGGGAATTTTGAAACCTTCCTGCAGACCCAGGCGATTGACGCCAACTCAGCCAAGGCGATTGGCCATTTCGCCATGGGTGAACTGACAATCTATCTGCTGCTCTTGCTGTTTGCCACCGGGGCAATACTGCTGATTCAAAGCGGTTTCTGGGGCAAGAATACCGGCAAGTGGGCCGGTGGAATTCTGGCGTTGTTCCTGATTGCCGATTTCGGCCATGCGAACGGACCGTGGGTGAAATATTGGGACTACACCGACAAATATGCGACGAACCCAATTATCGATTTCCTGAAAGAGAATCCGCATGAACATCGCGTTTCCATGCCGCAGATATTCCAGCTGGGGCAGGGCTTCACCATGATGCAGCAGATGTATGGCATGGAGTGGACGCAGCATCTGTTTCCGTATCACCACATCCAGACCATCGACATCACCCAGGAACCCCGGATGTTGGAGGAGAACAAGAAATATCGGGAAACGGTTTCCGCCTTCAACCCGCAGACCTTGGTGCGCCTATGGGAGCTGACGAATACCAAATACATCATCGGCGTGGGAGGCGCATTTGCGAAGCAATTTGGCCCGCAACTGGATCGTGGCCGCAACCGCTTCCGGCTACACACCGCGTTCAACATCATCCCCAAAAAGCCGGGTGCGCAGCCAAAGATGTTGCAGGAGTTGACCGTGCAGGTCGCAACCAACGGTTCGTTGGGGTTGGTCGAATTCACCGGTGCATTGCCACGAGCCAAACTGTATTCCAACTGGAGTGTGATCACCAATGACACAGAAGCGTTGAGCATGTTGACCAACGCCGTGTTTGATCCGCACCAGTCGGTAATCGTCGCCAACGAGATTCCCCTACCGAAGACGGCGGGCGTCAACAATGGCGGTCAGGTATCCATCACGTCCTACGGTCCACGCGAGATCGCGTTGGATGCACTCGCGATACGGAAGTCGGTCTTGCTGCTGAACAACAAGTTCTCTCCCAAATGGAAGGTTTACGTGGATGAAAAACCAGCCGAACTCCTGCGCTGCAATTTCCTCATGCGAGGCGTAATGCTGGAACCCGGACAGCACAAGGTGGTCTTTCGCTTCGAACCACAGCCGCCGGCTTTGATCATCACGGTTCTGAGTCTCGTGGGAGGTTTGGCGCTGTTGGTGTTGGCAATCGTTCAACCCCGGCGGAAGGCCGAGGAGCAAGAGCCAACCGACAAGAGGAAAAAGAAGGCCTGACCCGTTCCACCGTCGGGCTTGAGACCCCACGGAGTGCGGGTATGCTGCGCCCATGATTCAGCGTGGATCGCAACTGGTTCTGTCCGGGCTCCTGCTTTGTTCCATATCCGCGACCTCGGGCAACTGGCCGGAGTGGCGTGGGCCGAACGGTGACGGATCGACTTCGGAAACGGGTTTGCCGCTGCAATGGAGTGCCACGGAGAACGTCGCGTGGAAGACCGCGCTGCCGGGGGATGGAAATTCGACGCCGGTGGTGTGGGGAGATCGGATCTTTCTTGCGCAGGCATCTTCCAGGGACAAGACGGAACGGTTGCTGATGTGTTTCGCCCGCGCGGATGGAAGACGGCTTTGGGAGCGCCGGATCGAACACAAGGGTGAGGATGTCACCCATAAGACCAATCCACATTGTGCGTCTTCGCCGGCGACGGATGGGGAGCGGGTGATTGTGTGGTTTGGTTCTGCTGGGTTGCATTGCTATGACATGAAGGGGAATCCGCTCTGGAAGCGTGATCTGGGGACGCAAGCGCACATATGGGGATACGGGGCGTCGCCAAAGATCCACGGCGATCTTGTGTATCTGAATTTTGGTCCGGGTGAACGGAGTTTTCTGGTGGCGATGGACAAACGCACGGGGAAGACGGTCTGGAAAAACGATGAACCGGGCGGGAGTTTTGGAAATAGGCCAACAGGGCAATCCGGGCGTGCTGTCTGGGTGGGTTCCTGGAGTACGCCGATTGTGCGGAAGGTCAATGGTCGCGAGGAGATGCTGATGTCGTGGCCACGGCGGGTTGTGGGGATGGATCCGAAGACCGGAAAAGAATTCTGGGAGTGCACGGGACTGAATTCATTGGTCTATACCTCGCCAGTCTACGCGGACGGCATTGTTGTCGCGATGGGAGGTTATTCGGGGATGGCGTTGGCCGTTCGGGCAGGCGGGCAGGGGGATGTCACAGAATCGCACCGGCTTTGGCATCATCCCAAAACACAGCAGCGGATAGGATCTTCGGCGATCTATCGAGATCACATCTATATCCTGAACGATCCGGGGACCGCAGAGTGCATCGAACTGAAGTCCGGGAAGGTCGTTTGGAAAGAGCGTCTGAAAGGTCCGGGACCGACGAGTCGCAACTGGGCATCCATGGTGCTCTCGGATGGAAAGCTCTACGTCAACAATTGGAGTGGCGATACGATCATCCTGAACGCGAGTCCGAAGTTCGAGGTGCTGCAGATCAATTCCATCGGTGAAAAGACGATCGGTTCGATCGCCGTGTCCAATGGCGATCTGTTCATCCGCGGTTACAGGCACTTGTGGTGCATTTCAGAAAACTGAGCCGAATCGGCAGGTCACGCTGGACAAGCGTGGAGTTTGCCACTAAGTCCCGCGCATGGAAAATCGGAAGCTGACGCTCGGCCACTCTCCTGATCCGGATGATGCCTTCATGTTCTACGCGATGGCGAAAGACCTGATCCCGCAGCACGGGTATGAATTCACCCACACTTTGCAGGACATCCAGACCCTGAATGAGCGCGCGACCCGTGGCGAATTGGACATCACGGCGATCAGCATCCACGCCTATCCCTATGTAGCGGACAAATACGCGTTGCTGCCGAGCGGCGCCAGTATGGGGGATGGCTACGGACCGATGCTGGTGGCAAAAAAGAAGCTGTCTCCTGATGAAATCGCCACGCGCAAGATCGCCATTCCCGGCAAGATGACCAGCGCGTTTCTCGCCTTGCAGCTGTACCTGGACAAGAAGGGCGACGAGTTGGACTACATCGTAGTTCCGTTTGACGAGATCTTCGAAGCCGTGAATGAGGGCAAGGCTGAAGTCGGCTTGATCATCCACGAGGGACAACTCACTTACGCAGAGGCCGGATTAGAGTTGTGCGAAGATCTGGGACGCTGGTGGAAGGATGGGAATGATGGACTCCCTCTGCCTCTGGGGGGCAACGTCATTAGCAAGGAAATTCCGGGGGATGAACGAAAAATGATTTCAGACATCCTGTCTGAGAGTATTGCCTACAGTCTCGATCACCGCGAAGAGGCGGTGAAATACGCGTTGGACTTCGGACGGGGACTGGATCTCGATCTGGCAGATGAATTCGTCGGAATGTATGTAAACGACTGGACACGCGACTACGGTGATCGCGGTCGCGAAGCCATCACCCGATTTCTCAAAATGGGAGCGGAGAAGGGTTTGGTTCCGGGGATTGAGGAACTGGAG